>JBEVME010000129.1:0-3169 GCA_040508785.1 Sphingobium sp. | reverse complement strand
ACGCCGATGATGATGCCGAGCGTGGTCAGGAAGCTGCGCAGCTTGTGGCGGTTGATCGCGCGGAAGGCGAGGATGATGGTGGTGGTCAGCATTTTACTTCCCTCTCCCCCCGGGGGAGAGGGTTGTGCAGACTTGGCGGCTTTGCTGCCTAGTCGGAGCTGGGTGAGGGGACGGCGGGCTGTCGATAAGCCGCCTCACCCTCATCCTACTACGCCTAAGCGGCGGAGCCGCTAAGGCTCCGTATCCTTCTCCCTCAAGAGAGAAGGCGGCCAAGGCCCTCACGCCGCCACTCCCGCTTCGATCCGCTCGACCAGCCCGTCCTTGAAATGCACGAGGGTGCGGGCGAAGGCGGCCATATCGGGTTCGTGGGTGACCATGAGGACGGTGATGCCGTTATTCCTGTTGAGGTCGGTCAGCAGCTCCATGATCTCGACCGAGCGCTCCGAATCCAGATTGCCGGTGGGTTCGTCCGCCAGCAGCACGTCGGGCCGGGTGACGATGGCGCGGGCGATGGCGACGCGCTGCTGCTGGCCGCCCGACAGTTCGGCCGGGGTATGATCCCACCAGTCGGCGAGGCCGACCTTGTCGAGCGCGGCCATGCCGGCGTCGTACCGGGTCTTCTTGTCGTCGCCGCGATAGATGAGCGGCAGTTCGACATTTTCGAGCGCAGTGGTGCGCGCGAGCAGGTTGAAGCCCTGGAACACGAAGCCGAGATAGCGGCGGCGCAGCAGGGCGCGCTGGTCGCGGTCGAGCGTTTCGACGTGGCGGCCCTTAAACAGGAAGGTGCCGGCCGAGGGGACGTCGAGGCAGCCCAATATGTTCATTGTCGTGGACTTGCCCGACCCGGACGGGCCCATGACCGCGACAAAATCGCCCTGTTCGATGTCGAGGTCGATGCCCTTCAATGCCTGGAACATCGTCGCGCCCTCGCCATAGACCTTGGTCACGCCGCGCAGGGAGATGATCGGGTCGGTCATCGCGCGGCCGGGGCGACGGGGGCGGTTTCGGGCCTGGCGTCGCCGGAATTGCCCAGCTTGTTCATGCTCGCGGGCGTGCCGTCGGTCGAGGGATTGCGCGGACGGTCCGCCGCTCGCTGGGTGCTGCGCTGCTCGCCCGGCGTCTGGTCTTCGGCCGGCGCCTGCTGTCCGGCGGCGAGTTGTCCGGTGATGGCGCGCATCCCGGCCTTGAGCTGGCCGCCGACGATCGCGGTGCGGGCGCCGTCGCTGGCGCCGACAGTGACCTGGATCGCCTTGGGAGCGCCCGCTTCGTCCAGCACATAGACGGTCTGGCTGCTGCCGGCGCCGAACTTGACCGTGCGGGCGTTGCCGCCCCGGCGCATCCGGCCAGGGCCGGGGAGGACGCTGGTGATGCCGCCGCCGCCCTTGGCCGCGCTGGGCTTGAACCGCAGCGCGCTGTTGGGGACGAGGAGCACGTCGCGCAGTTCCTGCGTCACGATATCGGCCGTCGCGGTCATGCCAGGGCGCAGCGTTTCGTCCTGATTGTCCACCGTCAGGACGGCGGTGTAGGCGACGACGGTTCCGGTCGTGCTGGTCGTCGTGGTCGTGGACGAGGAGGTGCTGGAGCTGTTGGAGCCGACATTGACGCGCGAAACGCGGGCAGGGAAGGTGCGGCCGGGGAAGGCATCGACCGCGAAGTTGGCGCTCTGCCCGTCCTTGACCTGCCCCACATCGGCCTCGTCGACCGAGACTTCGACCTCCATCTGGGTCAGGTCCTCCGCGATGGTGAACAGCACGGGGGCGTTGAGCGAGGCAGCAACGGTCTGGCCCGGTTCGATATCGCGTGAAAGGACGACGCCGGTGACGGGGGAGACGATCTGCGCGATCGACAGGTTGGTCTGCGCGGTCGAGAGCTGGGCGCGGGCGACCGATACCTGCGCCTGGGCGGAGCGCAGCGAGGCCAGGGCGGAATCATAGGCGGCGCGGGCGCTGTCTATCTCCGTCTTCGCGGGGACCTTGCCGCCCGAAAGCTGGAAGACGTTGAGCTGGCGGTCGAGGGTCGCCCTGGCCAGCGCCGCCTGCGCCTGCGCCTGGGCGACGCCGGCCTGCGCGGCGTTCACCTGCGCGCGGTTTTGGTCGATCGTGTCGACCAGGCGGCGGGTGTCGAGTTCGGCCAGCTTCTGGCCCTTGGTGACCCGGTCGTTGACGTCGACATAGACGGCCGTGATCTTGCCCGACTGTTCGGACCCCACATCGACCTGGTTGATGGGCTTGAGGTTGCCGGTGGCCGAGACGCTGACGGTGAGGTCGCCCCGGCGCACCTCGCGCGTGGCATAATTGGGTTTGTCATCGCCGGAGAAGCAGCGGGCGAGCAGCAGGATCAGGAGCAGCAGGACGAAGCCTATCCCGCCCCGGATCGCCCATTTGCGCCACGGCCTTTGCGGCTTTGCGCCGAGGAAATCGTCGAGATCGGGATCGGTTGCGGGCTTATTGCTCATCTGGGCGATTTTCCATGTTCTGCCAGCCGCCGCCGAGCGCATTATAGAGCTGAGCGAGGGCGAGGACCTGGTCGGACTGCGCGGATACCAGGCTGTTGCGCGCGTTGAGGAGGGTGTTTTCGGTGGACGACAGCGTCTGGAAGTCGATCAGCCCCGCCTGATACTGGCTGCGCGCGAGAATGGCGGCGTTGTTCGACGCGTCATAGGCGGTGGCGAATTCGGCGCTGCGGGTGCGGGCGGCGGTGAGGGCGGCCATGGCGTTCTCGACATCCTCCAGCGCGACCAGCACCGTCTGCTTGTAGGCGGCGAAGGCGGCGTCGGTCGCCGCCCGCTGGCTGCGGACCTGAGAGGCGAGGCGGCCGCCGTCGAAGATGACCTGCGCGATATTGCCGAAGATGCTGCCGGTGACGACGTCGAACAGGCTCTTGAAGCTGGCCGCGCTGGTGCCGATGCTGCCGCTGATGCCGAGCGAGGGGTAGAGCTGCGCCTGGGCGACGCCGATGCGCGCAGTGGCGGCGGCAAGCGCGCGCTCGGCGGCGCGCACGTCCGGGCGCTGGCGCAGCGTGTCGGCGGGGATGCCGGTCGCTATGTCCGTCGCCGGGGCGGGGATGGGCGCCGGCGCCTCGAGCGCCCGGGTCGCTTCGCCCGGCGCCTGGCCGGTCAGCACGGCGATGCGGTTGAGGCTGCCGCGCAGGTTGGATTCCAGGCTGGGAA
>JBEVME010000119.1:0-8673 GCA_040508785.1 Sphingobium sp. | reverse complement strand
TCTCGCCCGCGTCGGGCGCAGTCAGGCGGATGTGCCGGTCGGCGGCCTTGACGTTGAGCAGCCCCGCTGCCCGCCGGGCAATATCGGCAAGATCGACTGCCTCCGCCGCGACAGCGAAGTCCGGCCGATCGATCGCCTGAAGGTCCGCCAGATCATCGACAAGCGCCAGCAGGTGACGGCCGGCGGCGGCGATATCACCGGCATAGCCAGCATAGTCGGGGCGCAACGGCCCTTCCAGCTGCGCGTTGATGGAGTCGGCATTCGCAATGATGCGCCCAAGTGGCTGGCGCAATGAACGATCCAGCCGCCGTCCGAATTCGACCGAAAAGGGCGATGTCGATTGGGGCGCGTCGGAAGGGGGCGCCATCCCGTCGGGCATCGCTTTGCCGCGAAAGCCCATAAGACCACCATCGAGATCGAACAGCGGGAAGCCTGACAGGATGTGGGCCGGTGCCCCGTCTCCCGCCAGCAATGCGTGCTGCCCACGAAAGGCCCGACGGCGCGCAAGTCCTTCCAGCATCGGCATCGCGCCTTCCCCATCGGGCCGCAGGATGAAATAGGCGCCGAACTGGCTGCCAGGCGCGGGGCGCTCATGCGTCACCATGTCGGCGTCGTCGGCCACCGGCCTGAACCGGAGCTGGGGGTCTATTTCCCACGCAAAGCCGCCGGCCATCTCCGCCAGTTCGGCCCCGTCGTCCTCGACCAGCCGCGCAGGTCGCTCGGTCCAGTCGATGACAGCGAAGTGCACGGCATTTTCGCCCGGTCGGGCGCGTACCCACATGTCAATGTCGCCGCGCTGGCACGCAGCAACGATCGGCCGGGAAATCGTGATGCCGAGTCGCGTCGCGAGTCGCGCAATGGCGGCCAGCTGCGGTACTGCGAGCGGCGTGTTGAGATCGCCGCCGGCCTCCTTCTGCAGGCGCAGCAATGGCTCATCCGCCGACAGCAGCCGGCCGTCTACGCCGATGGTCGCGCGCAGGCAGGGGGATTGGGATTCCATGTTCACCGCGGGGCCCACAGCCCGATCTGGTCGATCTTCGCGCGCAGCTTGGGCGGCGCAGACAGCATGGCGATGACCCGTGCGCCGTCATCCTGCTCGCCATCCGGAAAGCCATCGGCATGTGTCAGGATCGCCGCATCGGTCAATGCCGGACGGGCGGGCCGCAATGTGAGCAGCAGATGCCTGAATTCAACACCCGAAGCGCCCACCGCTTTGCAGAGGGCAGCGAGACTGGCGATCGGAGCCGTCAGCAGCAGCTCCACGGTCGCTTCGCTGCCGACGCGCAGGCGGCGGGAGATGAGGGCGGCGAACAGAAGCAGCCGGCGCTGGCCGATGGCTTGGGCGACCAGCCCCGCATCATCGGTGCCGGCGCCCAGCCGGCTGACGAGCCTGTCTGCAGACGCCAGAGGCCCGGCCGACTCGTCATGCCGCGCGAGGATGCTTCGTCCCGCATCGGTGAGCACGGGTAGCGCCGTTGCTACGCCTCCTGGCAGCGCCGGGGCAATCGCGTGAGCCAGAATCGCTACCGCCGTCCAGAGCAGGTCGGCGAAATATTCCGCAGGGAGGTCGGCGCGCATCGGCTGATCTTCTCCGCCGCGCGCCGCCCATCGTCCTTCTGCGATTGCGAGCAGCGCCAATGCCTCGATAACGCCGTCATCGCCATGGTGAAACGGATCACTGGCGATCGCATCGGGCGCGCCGTCGCTGATCGGGACGCCGGGCTGCCGCAGGATGAGGCTGACGGCCGCCCGCAATTGCATGTGCCGTAACAGGGAGGGGCCGATGAGGCCGGGCCGAATGCAGAGGGCCGGCCAGCAAAGCGGGTCGGGGAGATGGGCCATGGCAGCGGCCATGGGCTGATCGGACGCCACCGCCAGTCGCAGCGCCGTTTCGACGGACAGCAGGCACCCAGCGATATGCCGGCGAGCCTCGGCCGCCAGCATTTCGGAACGACAGTCGAGCGAGGGCCCGAAGATATAGGCCAGTTCGACCGCATGCGCGGCGGGGACCGTCGCCAGGCTCTGTACGCCCGCGGCCGCGGAGCAGCCATCGACCGGAGTCGGACCATAAGGAGGCGGATGGACGCTCATGCCGGCAACATAGAGCGGCGTCCTTAAAATGCACTAAACCCTCAAATCAGGCCGGAAGATCGCGCTTAACGAGAATGATTGCGGCGAGCGACGCCAGTGCGGCGACCATCGCGAGATCGATACCGAGCGAGAGCCGCCCGATAAAGGACGCGACGAGCAGGATCGACAGGGCCGTACCGGGGGTCACGATCTGCCATGTCGGGGTTCCACCCATGCCGCCCCTGCGCGTGGCAATCGTCAGGATAGCCAGCAGGATCGCCAGATAAACGGAAACCGCGCTGTTTCCAACCAGCGCGATCCCTGCCAGAGCGACAGCGGAAGTTGCAAAGGCCATCGCCCCGATCGAAGGCCGCCGCAGTGCAATCTGGTCGATCCGATCTGCCACTTCTCCCAGCAGCAGCGCCGGCAGCAGCAGCAGTAGGCCGATGACCGGCCAGCCAAGCTCGATCGGCAGCAGCGCGATAAGCGTCAACGCCACCGACGCTATGCGTACATGGAGCGCATGGATTTGCGTGCGCACCAGCGCCGGCGCGATCCATCCCGCGATCGGCCTCAGCAAATGATGCTCAAGTCCGGCACTTATCGGCCGCACGCCCGGCGCGGCGGCCATTACCGCTTGTGCCGCCAGATCGGCTTGGGCCTGACCATCGACGAGCGAGACCCGTCCTTCCAGCAGATCGTCCTGGGATATGGTGATCCGCCGCGCGCCGTGCTGCACGGCGGTGCGCACGAGCGTGAGCGCCAGGTCCCAATCGCCGATCATGTCTAGCGTACCGAACAGCAGGGCCGGACTGACCCGGACCAGCCCGCCCCAGCGCTGGCCCGCGTCGATCCGCTCGAACGGCGCGCTGGCACGGCTGTCGTCGGTGACGAGCAGCGCATCGCCATCGCTTCTGGCGACCATATCCAGGTAGGTCTGCGCGACGATGGCGCCGTCGGCCATCAGCACCGCGTCCATATCGCGCGGAGCGGTGCGTACGAGCGACACCATGTCGCGTACCAGCGCAACCGCGATCCCGTCGGCGCTCAGGCGGTCAACCGCCTGCGACAAGGCCGGCGTTATGACGTTCACGACGATCAATATATGCGAAGCGCCCGCGCTCGCTGCCTGCCGCGCCTGATATTCGACCAGCGTCTGCCCGGCGAAATGCAGGCCCGCGCGCAGCGACGATCCCGAATCGCTCGTGGCCCGCGTGGCGCTCAGAATGGCCGCGAAACTCATGGATGCTGTTGTCGACCCGATCGTTGTGCTGGCGATCTTATTCGCAAGCCGGCGGCGTTCGCGCAAGCGCGCTCCTCAGAAGCGCCTGCTAGGCCTGCTCGAGCCGGCCGAGCGCACCACGCAGGCGCCGAAGGATCACCGGGTCGCCGGGCGCCGACTGCGCAGCCTCGTCAGCAAGCGTCATGAGGCCGACGACGCCAAAGCTGGCGGCCAGTCCCTTCAACCGCCATGCGGCCAATTCCCAGTTCGCGTCGCACCGGGCGCGCGCCAGAAGGTCGATCTGCCGGGCAGCGCTTTCCATGAAGGCAAAGCGCAGATCGGCGATCAGCGAGCTGTCGTCGCCGACAGCGGCGGCCAAAGCCGCATCAAGAGCACCCGGATCATAGGACATGATCCGTCACGCTAGGGCCACCCGGTTAAGTTTTGGTAACAAGGCCGTTCCGCCCTCGTGAAAACATGATACAGTCTGGTGATGAGCGGGGGCAGCAGCATCGTCGAGTTCTGGCGCGACGAAACCAGGGAAACAACCGAGTCCGGGCGATCGGACGACGTCTTGCTATTGAAACAGGCTGTACTGGACATCGAAGAGAGCGAGCCGCTCTCCCCCGGCCGCGAGGGCCTTCACCCGGCGCTTATGGCGTTCGGGGTCGCCATGGCGCTCGCCTGGATCGGCTTTTCCTATTGGGCGCTGCGCACCGGCGGCACTTTGGCGTCAGGACCCGCCGCATGGCCCGGCGCGGCCGCGACGATCCTGGTTCCGCCGATGCTGATCGCCCTGCTACTCGCCTTTGTCGCGCGCGGCCGTGGCGCGAATGCCCGGCGCTATCTGGACGCGGCGCGGGCCCTGCGGACAGAGACCGATCTGCTGGAAATCCGGCTCCAGCGTATCGGCGATCAGCTTGAGGGCGCCCGGCAGTCGATGCAGGATCAGGCTGCATTGCTTGACAATTACGGCGCTGCCGCCAGCAGCAACATGGAAGCCGCCGCCGAACTTATCGCGGCATGCGCCGCGAAAACCGCAGACCGTGCGGGCGATGCTGACCGCGCTGGGCAGGCGCTCGCGGTGCGGCTCGAATCGCTGATTGCGGCAATGCCGGAGCTGGAGGAGCGGGCATCTTCCATGGCGCTGCGTCTGGAAGATAACGGCCATTCGCTGGCCGCGCGGATAGACACGCTGGAAGCACGTACGCAAAGTCTCGCCGAACTGGCCGACGACACGCGCAGCCGCACCCTGTCCGCCACCAAGAGCCTGTCGGCGCAGCTGTCGCAGGTGCAGGAAGCGGCGCGGGGCACGGTCGAATCGCTGAACGGGATCGCCGACGTGGTGTCCGGCAGGATCGGGTCGACCCTGAACGAAACGCGCGGCGAGATGGAAAAGGGTTGGCAGCATTTGCAGGCCCGCGCCGACGCGCTGCGCGCTCTTATAGACGCCGCCCAGACAGGCATTGCGGGCACCAGTGAAGCAACCCTTGCTACCGCGGCCGCTGCGATGGAGTCGATCGAGGGCAGCTTGCGGCTCCGGCTGGAGCGCACCGCCGCCGATGCGCAGGAAGCGCTCGCCATCACCGACATCGAACTGACGCGGCAGGCGCAGGAACTGGACGCGCTGATCGGACGATCGCGCGACAGCCTGGACGCCGTGGGCACCGAGACGATCGCGAACCTCGCCGGCGACATGAACGACGTCGAGGGACGGCTGCACCAGATCGGCCAGATGATCGAGGGTCAGCGGACGCTGGTGTCGGAACTGAACGGCACGTTGAACGAATCGGTCGACATCGCGGAACGCCGCTTCGCGATGCTGGAAGAGACCGCGATGGCCCGCAGCGAACGGCTGACCGACGCGCTCGCGGGGCTGACGGCGGAAGCGCAGCGCATCGACGGAGCGCTGGCTGCGGGCGGCCTGACCGCGGAAAAGATGGTCGGCTGCGCGGAGGGGCTGATGACGGCGCTCGACGCCAGCGTCCGAGAACTGGACGAGACCTATCCCGCCGCGCTCGATCGGTTCGACGTGCGAATCGGCACGAGCCGGGCGTTGGTCGACAGCGCGACTCCCGAGATGGAAAAGCTCGAGGCTATTTCGGAAGCGCTTGTGGGCCGGACGCAGGAAGCCGAGGAACTGCTGCGCAATCAAGGTCGCCGGCTTACCCAATGGCTGGAAAGCACGCAGAGCGGGCTGGAAGGCAACCGGGCCATGGTCGAGGAACTGCGCGCCGCGCTGAACGATGCGCAGCAGGATGCGACCCGCCTGACCGAAGGTGCTGGGCCGCTGCTCGTGACAGCACTGTTGCGCGTGAAGGATACGGCAGATCAGGCCGCCGAGCGTGCGCGCCAGGCCTTGGGCCGCGCGATACCGGACGCCGCGCGCGCACTGGGGGACGCCAGCGATGCGGCGATACGGCAGGCGCTTGGCGACCGGGTGGAAGCACAGATCGCGCGGATAGCACAGGTTGCCGAAGAGGCGGTCAAGGCCGCTCATCTGGCTTCGGATCGCCTGACCCGGCAGTTGCTGACCATCGCGGAAACCAGCGCCAGCGTCGAACAGCGGATCGAGCAGGCCGATCGCATGGCCGAGGAGCGGGACCGCGATCAGTTCTCTCACCGATCGGCGTTGCTGATCGAATCGCTCAACAGCACGGCGATTGACGTTGCCAAGATACTATCGAACGATGTCACGGATTCCGCCTGGTCGGCCTATCTGAAGGGCGATCGCGGCGTGTTCACGCGTCGCGCGGTCCGGCTGCTGGACGCGGGCGAATCACGCGAGATCGCCCTGCATTATGACGAGGACCCGGAATTCCGGGACCATGTGAACCGCTACATCCATGATTTCGAGGCGATGCTGCGGATCATCCTGGCCGCGCGCGACGGCAACATGCTGGGGATTGCGATCCTATCGTCGGATATGGGCAAGCTCTATGTGGCCCTGGCCCAGGCGATCGAGCGGCTGAGGAAGTAGCAGGTCAGCGTGGCGCGCCGATGAACGATTCCATCCGCTCGGCCGTGATCCAGCCCTGCACATAATTGGCATAATAGAGGCCGAACAGGATCGTCGACAATATCGTCGCCCGCAACGCGACCCGGCCTGGCCGGAAATTGGTCGGCGCGCTGTCGGCATGGCCGGTCACCACCCGCTCCCCCGATTCGTCGGGCGTCTGAAGCCCGAACGGGAGAACGACGAACGCGCAGATCACCCAGAAAAGCACGTAGATGGCGGCTATGGCGTACCAGTTCATGCGCCGCGTCTACGGCAATTCGGCTGACGGGGGAAGCCGGTGCGTGAGGTGCATCGGTGCCGCTCCCCCGACGCGCCATCTTACCTGCACGAAAGGATGGCCGGGTCTCAGGCGCGGATCAGCAATACGTCCACGATCGGCTTCTTGCCGGTCCAGCGTGTGGCGGTGCGCCGAACGGCTAGTCGTATGCGTTCGCGCAGCGCCTCGTCTTCCTTCGCGCCCTTTGGCACGACGGCGGCGGCTTCATCGGCAGCCTCCTGCAGAAAGGCCGCCTTGTCTTCCTCGACAGGAACACCCTGGGTTCGCAGAGCCGGCTCGCCGATGACATGCCCCTTGCGATCGATCGCGACGGCAACGCTGATCTGGCCGTGAAGGCCGATACGGCGACGCTCGTTCATCGTCGCGCCATCGGCTGGCAGGATGACGTCGCCATCCAGCACGAGTCGTCCGCTTTCCTGATGACCGATAAGGGCCGGAACGCCTGGCGCCAGGCGCAGCAGATCGCCATTGGACTGGACGACTGCATGGCCGATGCCACTGGCGAGGCCGAGCCGCGCCTGTTCGGCCATGTGGCGGCGCTCGCCATGAACCGGCAGAAGCATCTGCGGCCTGATCCAACGGTACATCGCCTCCAGTTCCGGCCGCCCTGGATGGCCCGAGACGTGCACTTCGGCTTGCCGGTCGGTGACCATGATGATCCCCTTTTTCGCCAACGCGTTCTGGATTTGGCCGATCGCGATTTCATTGCCGGGGATCTGCTTGGACGAAAAGATGACGGTATCGCCTTCGCTCAACTTGATCGGATGGCTGTCGAACGCGATGCGCGCCAGCGCTGCGCGGGCTTCGCCCTGGCCTCCCGTGGCGATGAACATCACCTCGTCGCGCGGCAGGTCCATCGCATCGTCCCAGTCGACGACCGGCGGAAAATCCTTGAGATAGCCGGCCGCCTTGGCAACCGAGATGATACGATCGAGCGAGCGGCCCGCCACGCAGACCTTGCGCCCATTTGCGGCGGCCACCTCGCCCAGCGTCTGTACGCGCGCGGCGTTGGACGCGAAGGTCGTGACCAGCACCCTGCCCTTCGCCGCCGCCACGGTTTCCATCAGGCCGCCACGGACAGTGTCTTCGGAACCGCTAGCCTTGTCGTTGAACACATTGGTACTGTCGCATACCAGCGCCAGCACCCCCTCGTCGCCGATCGCGGTCAATTCCGCCGGTGTGGATGGAACCCCTAGCAGCGGCTTGTCGTCGAGCTTCCAGTCGCCGGTGTGAAAGATACGGCCATGGGGCGTATCGATGACGAGGGCGTTGCCCTCTGGAATGGAATGCGCCAGCGGCACATAGCGGAAGCCGAACGGGCCGAGATTGAAGCTACCCTCATTGGCGATTACGTGAAGCTTCACATCCTTCGAAAGCCCCTCCTCCTCCAGCTTGAGCCGGATGAGGCCCGCAGTGAAGGGCGTGGCGTAGAGCGGTACGCCTAGGTCCGCGGCAAGATAGGGGATCGCGCCGATATGATCTTCATGGCCATGGGTGAGGACAATGCCGAGCAGGTCGTCGCGCCTGTCTTCGATGAAGCTCAGGTCCGGGAGGATGAGGTCAACGCCGGGATATGTCGGATCGGCAAAGGTCAGGCCAAGATCCACCATGATCCATTTGCCCTGGCAGCCGTAGAGATTGACGTTCATGCCGATCTCTCCCGACCCGCCCAGGGCCAGGAAGAGCAGCTCATCTTTAGGTGTCATTATTGCTTCAAACTCCGTTCGTGCAGCAGCGCGAGGCCCTGGATCGTCAGGTCGGGCGCGATCGCATCGAAAATATCACTGTTGTCGTTGAAGAGGACGGCAAGGCCCCCCGTAGAAATTACCTTGGCGGGACGACCGATCTCGGCGCGGATGCGAGCGACCAGCCCTTCCATCATTGCCACATAACCCCAGAAGACACCGATGTGCATCTGCGCTTCGGTGGTACGGCCGATCACCGACTTGTTATCCGGCGGCTCGATCGCGATCTTGGGCAGCTTGGCGGCGGCCGCGACCAGCGCGTCCAGAGACAGATTGATGCCAGGCGCGATAATGCCACCTTTATAGGCGCCCCTATAGTCGATCACGTCGAACGTCGTCG
>JBEVME010000102.1:0-11762 GCA_040508785.1 Sphingobium sp. | reverse complement strand
GGCCCGGTTCTTCCCTGCGCCCCCTCAGGCTTTTATTCGTCCCCGAACTTCTTGGTAAGGGAGAAGCCCCACATCCGCGGCGCCCCGGTGATTCCCACGAACATCCCGCTCGAGTTGGGATCGATACCGGAATAATAATATTTCCGGTTGAGCAGATTGGTAACGAAGAAGGCGATGTCCACGCCCGCGCCGGTCAGATTATAGTTGGCGCGGCCGTTCAGCAGCCCGAGCGATCTGCGGCCATTGGCATAGGAGCCGCCGTTGACGTTGGCGACCGTCGCATCGATCACCGATGCCGGGATATTGGGATTGAGCAGGCGAGACGACGGACGCGCACCTGCGGTGAAGGCCCAGTCCGCCTGGATGCCGGCCACGCCGTCGCCCAGCGGGGCTTCGTAACGGCCGGTAATGGCATAGGACCATGGCGGGATGGAGAAGCGTTCGCCACTGGCGTCGACAGGCGTGCCGCCCTGGATCGGCAGGGCTGACTTGAACGTCTTATACTTGCCCTCGATGTAGGTGACATTGCCGCTGAACGACAGGCCGGTCACCGGACGGACGGTCAGTTCCGCTTCGAAACCCTTGAGCGACGCATCGGCGGCGTTCTGGATCACCGTCGCCAGCGATCCGTTGGGCAGGGTGAGGATGATCGATTCCTGCTTGTTGTTATATTTGGTCACATAGGCTGCGACGTTCAGCCGGACGCGACGGTCGAGCAGGTCGGATTTCAGGCCGATTTCATAATCGGTGGCGGTTTCCGGGCCGGCCGGCGCGATGGTCGGCGACCGCAGCTGGAATGCGCCGCCGCGGAAGCCCCTGGCGGTCTTCACATAGGCCAGCATGTCCGGGCTGATCTGCCAGTTCAGGCTGGCGAGATAGGACACGCCTGTGAATTCGCGCGCATTGCTGACCTGGCAATTCGCCGTATCCTTTGTCACCAACGGCGTGCCGCCTGCGCCGAGGACGCCGGTGCCGCATGTGAAATTGCCCGTCTGCGGGAAATATTCCGCCAGGCGAGACACCAGTCCCTTCTGCTCTTCGGTGTACCTAAGGCCGGCGGTAACCGACAGGCTGTCGCTCAGCTTGAAGTCGCCCTGACCGAACACCGACCAGCTTTTGTTGATGACCTTGTAGCCGTCGTTGAGGAAAATCTTGCCCGTCAGTGCCGGCAGCGCGCGCGCGACCTGCACGTCGCGGCCCTTTTCGTTGCTGTAGAAGCCGCCCAGGATCAAGTTCAGCCGGTCATCGAAGCCCGTGATCTCGAAGTTGAGTTCCTGCGAGAAGAACTTGTCGTTCTGCTCGCGTGGAACGGCGATCGGGAAATTGTTCACAATGCCGCCCGGCTTGCCGGTGGAGATCGGAATGCCTCCCGTGCCGAGACCGACTTCCAGTCCGTCATAATAGGTGCCGTCCAGATCGAACCGCTGATTGGTGAAGAAGCTGCGGTAGCCAGTGACCGATTTGACCGCGAAATTGTCGGTCAGCTCGTAGCGCAGCGTCAGGCCCACGGTCTTGACGAAATTGTCGTCGTCCTGATGCTTGTCGGTGAAAGTGGTGTAGGGATCGCGACGGCCGAGTGCCGTTAGCCGCGCCAGGTCCGCCTGCGCTCCGCCATAGGCGGCGAGGAAAGCCGGGTCTGCGAAAGACGCCGCGCCGAGGAAGGGCGGGCCGCCCCGCTCGACCGCAGCCTCGATGGCGAGCGGGCCGGATGGTACGAAGTAGATCGGCGTGTTGAGGGTGCCGTTTTCCTTCGACTGGTAATATTCGCCCTTCAGCGTCGCCGTGAATCGCTCGTTCGGCGTGAACAGGATGGACGCGCGACCGACGAACTGGTTGCGGTCCTGGCCCAGATCCTGGCCCGTGATGGCCGATCGCCCGAAGCCATTGCGCTTGGTCACCTGCGCTGCGAGCCGAACCGCCAGCACGTCGTCGACGATCGGCAGGTTGATGGCGGCACGGCCGGCGAACAGATGATATTGGCCCGCATCGACGCCGACATAGCCGTGAATGCCATTGAAGTCGGCACCCTTGGTCAGGATGTTGACCGCGCCGCCCGTGGTGTTGCGGCCGTAGAGGGTGCCTTGCGGTCCCTTGAGCACTTCCAGCCGGTCGACGTCGAAGAATGCGCCGTTGAGGCCGCGCGCGCGCGACACATAGACACCGTCCAGATAGACACCGACAGCCTGGTCGACGGTCAGCAGCACGTCGCTCGCGCCCTGGCCGCGCAGGTTGAATTGCACGATCGACGCTGCCGACGGATGCGGTTGCGGCTTCAGGCCGGGGACGGCGCGGCCGATATCGGCAAGGCCGCTGATGCCCGACTGGGCCAGCTGCTCGCCGGTGGCGGCGCTGATGGCGACCGGTACGCGTTGCAGCGATTCCGCGCGCTTGCGCGCCGTGACGATGATGTCGCTGATCTGCGATCCGTCTTCCGCGCCCGCCTGTGCGGGGGCGGTCTGCGCGATCGCGGAGCCGGACATTATGGTGCCGCAACCGAGCGCGACGAGCAGACAGGATATGCCTTTGGCAGCATTCATGTTGGAATCCCCTCCCTGGGATGGCCGCATTGCGGCCTGTTGTATGTCCGACGCGATTTTCGCTTTTTGTGGACGAGGCAGGCGTAAGTGTCGCGTCATCAGTTGTCAACAGACATAGATAGCTAAGTATACTAAGCAAGCTAAGAGATAATGCTACTATTTACTTAGCCTGCTCAGCAATATCGTGGAACACGGGTAAAACTGCGCGATCAAACGATTGGGCGATTGACCTCGCTAGCTATGTGGTGGAAATTGGTGTCGAAAAGTTTTCGGGAAGGGTAGCTATGGACAGCAAGGCGTTGTTCGATGTGTCCGGCAAGGTCGCGCTTGTGACCGGCGGATCAGGCGGGATCGGCTATATGATCGCCGAAGGGCTGCTCAGCGCCGGCTGCACCGTCTACATCGTTTCACGCAAGGCGGCCGGTCTGGACGCGGCGGCGGACCGGCTCGGCGCGCTCGGCACCGTCGTCTCCATCGTCGCCGACCTGGCGACTGCGGAAGGCGTGGCGGCGGTCGCCGACAGGATCGTCGGGGCAAGCCCGCTCAACATCCTCGTCAACAATGCCGGCACCACCTGGGGGGCGCCGATCGATGCATTTCCCCGCGACGGTTTCGACAAGGTGCTCAAGCTCAACCTGCTCGCGCCGTTTGACCTCACCCGCGCACTGTTGCCGGCGCTGCGCTCCGGCGCGACGCAGGACGATCCCGCCCGGGTCGTCAATATCGCTTCGATCGACGGCCTGCGCGTGCCGATGTGGGAAAGCTATCCCTATTCTGCGACCAAGGCGGGCCTGATCCACATGTCGCGCCACATGGGGAAGTTCCTGGCAGGCGAGCATATCAGCGTGAACACGATCGCGCCCGGCTTCTTCCCGTCACGCATGTCCGCGACGATCGTTGATTTCGACGACCCGGAAGAACTGGACCGCGTGGCCTCTCCACTCGGCGCCCGCGTCGGCACCACGGAAGATATTGCGGGCGCCGTCATCTATCTCTGCTCGCGCGCTGGTGCATGGCTCAGCGGTGTCACCATCCCGGTGGGCGGCGGCCGCGGCACGATCGACAATTGATCCCGATGGCCGACACCCTTTTCTACGACCCGCGCGGCGGCGACCGGCCGCTGCCGCACGATCCGCTCAAGGCGATCATCGCCCCGCGCCCGATCGGCTGGATCAGCACGATGAGCGCGGCGGGCGAGGTGAATCTGGCCCCGTACAGCTTCTTCAACGCCGTTGGCTCGGCGCCATGGATGGTGGCGTTCGGCAATGAAAAGGCCAGTGACACGCTCGCCAATTGCGAAGCGACCGGCGAGTTCGTCCATAATCTGGTCTCCAAGTCGCTGGCCGATGCGATGAACCTGACCGGCTATCCCTATCCCTTTGGCACGGACGAGATGGCGAGGGCCGGGCTGGAGCCGGCGCCCTGCGTCAATGTCCGCGCACCCCGCGTCGCGGCGAGCCCGGCCTCGCTCGAATGCAAGGTGGTGCAGATCATCCCGCTCGTCGATCTCGACGGCAACCGGGCACGCGGCACGCTGGTTATCGGCCAGGTCGTGGGCGTGCATATCGACCGCGCCTGCCTCGACAACGGGCTGTTCGACAGCGCGAAGGCGGCGCCCCTCGCGCGTGGCGGCCACAACGACTATTTCGAAACCGGCGCCATCTTCGTCATGCCGCGTCCCAGGTCCTGAAATCCAGTGCATCCGCGCCTCCACGCTGCCGCCACGCCCGACAAGCCGGCCGCCATCATGGCTGGCAGCGGCGAGAGCCTGTCCTACGCCGCGCTCGAAAGCGTCGCCAACCGGGCCGCACATCTGTTCCGGTCCTGCGGGATCGTGGCCGGCGAAACGGTAGCCGCCTGGCTGCCCAACACGCTTCGCTATTTCGAGATATTCTGGGCGGCGCAACGCGCGGGCATCTATATCACGCCGGTCTCGACCCGGCTCACGGCGCAGGAAGCCGCGTATATCATCGCCGACTGCGGCGCGAAGCTGCTGCTGGCGGACGGCGCGGTTGCGGCCATCAGCGAATTCATGGCGGGGCGGCGCGAAACCTGCCCCATGCTCGCGGATATCCTGTGGGCCGATGCGCCGGTCGCGGGCGCGCACGGCTGGCGCGACGCCGTCTCGGCTTTTCCCGACACACCCGTCACGGACGAGAGCGCCGGGCGCTACATGGTCTATTCGTCGGGCACGACTGGCCGGCCCAAGGGAGTGCGCGTGGCGCTGGAGGGGCCGCCGGCGGTCAGGCCCAATCCCATCGCCGAGCGCATGGAGCGGCTCTATGGCGGATCGGGCGACACGGTCTACCTGTCGCCCGCGCCCTTCTATCATGCCGCCCCGCTTGCTTTCTCTACCGCCGTCCAGCGGCTGGGCGGCACGGTCGTCATGATGGAGCGCTTCACGCCCGAAGGTGCGCTGGCCGCGATCGACCGCTATCGGGTGACCTGCACGCAAATGGTGCCGACCATGTTCCTGCGCCTGCTGCGGCTCGACCCCGCCGAGCGCGGCCGCCACGATCTCTCGACGCTGGAATGCGTCATCCATGCTGCCGCGCCTTGCCCGATAGAGGTCAAGCGGTCGATGATCGACTGGCTCGGCCCCATAATACACGAATATTATTCCAGCTCGGAAAGCAACGGCACCACTTGCATCACGTCGCTTGAGTGGCTTGGCCGGCCCGGCTCGGTCGGCCGTGCCGACAGCGGTACGTTGCACATCTGCGACGATGCGGGGGAGCCGGTTGCCGCGGGCACGGCCGGCACCATCTATTTCGAGGGGGCGGGCGAGCCGTTCAGCTACTGGAACGATCCGGCCAAGACGGCGGAATCGCGGCATCCGGCCCGACCTGGATGGTCGACCATCGGCGACGTCGGCTTCATCGACGATGCCGGCTATCTATACCTGACTGACCGCAAAAGCTTCATGATCATCTCGGGCGGGGTGAACGTCTATCCGCAGGAGGTCGAAAACCTGCTTGCCGTCCATCCCCGCGTTGCCGATGTCGCCGTCTTCGGCGTACCGGACGCGGACATGGGCGAAGCGGTCAAGGCGGTTGTTCAGCCGCGCGACTGGAATGATGCCGGGTCGGATCTGGCCGAAGAATTGATCGCCTATTGCCATCGGTATCTGAGCAGCATCAAATGTCCCCGCTCGATCGATTTCGACCCGGCCCTCCCTCGCCACGAAACCGGCAAGCTCTACAAGCGGCTGATCCGCGACCGCTATTGGGAAGGCAATGCGACGCGGATCGCGTGACGCGCGCTATTTGCCCTGAAACTGTGGTTTGCGCTTTTCCAGGAAGGCGGCGACGCCTTCGGCATGGTCGGCGGTCTTGCCGGCAATCCGCTGGTTGACCCGTTCCATCCCCAGCGTGTCGGTCAGCGACAGGGTCGCGGCCCGCGCGATCCCCTCGCGCATCAGGGAATAGGAAACGGTCGGACCGGCCGCCAGCCGTGCCGCCATCTCCTGCGCCGTCTCCAGCAGCCGATCGTCCTCCACCACCTGGTAGATCATGCCCCAGTCGAGCGCTGTGGCGGCGGGGATGCGCTCGCCCAGCATCATCATCTGGGTCGCGCGGGCCCGGCCGATCAGCCGGGGCAGAAGCCATGTTGCACCTACGTCGGGCACCAGCCCGATATTGGCGAATGGCTGAAGGAAGTAGGCGCCCTCACCGGCGATAACGATGTCGCCCGCCAGCGCATAGGCGCAGCCCCCGCCTGCGGCCGCGCCGTTGACGGCGGTCACTACCGGCACCGGGAGCTTCGCGATCCGTTCCAGCAGCGGATTGAAGCCGGCTTCCAGTCCCGCGCCCATGTCATGCCGGGTCGCGGCGGCGCCATCGGACGACGACAGATCGGCGCCCGAACAAAAGGCACGGCCGGCGCCCGTCAGCAACAGGACGCGCGCGCCCTCGTCGCGAACGCGATCGACCGCATGGATCATCTCCGCCAGCGAACGGGCCGACAGCGCGTTGAGAAGGTGCGGCCGGTTGATCGTCAGCGTCGCGATCGAATTCTCGATCGTAAGCAGGATATGCTCATAAGTCATCGGCAGGGACCCAGCCGGTCGATCTTGTCCTCGATCCGCGCCAGCCTCGTCGCGGTATCGTCCTCGAAGCCCGATCCCGGCACCAGTACCGGCATCACGAAATAGCGCAGCCGGCCCCGCAATGTCTCCTCGTCCCACGGGGCCGCGCTGCCCAGCACGATCATCTGGTCGGCGGTCCAGTCGATCAGCTCGGCCACCGATACGCGGGCTTCGGCCGCCGCCTTCTGGTTCATGGCGGAGGACAACAGGGGCGCCAGCGTCTTTTCCGAGCCATAGGCGTGGCTGACCTTGAACAGGCGGATCGCCGTGGCCGACATGCCCACCGACAATGTCCTGTCGAGCCAGCCCACCCGCTGCATGTCCATGATTGCGTGGGTCAATACCGTTTCGATGCGTTCGGCGACGGTGCCGGTGCCGAAATAGATCTGGCGTGCCCATTCGCGAAACGGCTCGGCCCGCGCAATCAGCAGTGCCTTGAACAGCGATTCGCGGTTGCCGTACCGCCGATAAAGCGTCGTGCGCGACACCTTGGCCTCGGCGGCGATCTCCTCCAGCGATGTATTGTCGAATCCGGTCCGATCGATGCAGCGCGCCGCGGCATCCAGCACCGGGTCGTCGCCCGGCGGCCGATGCCTCGGCGCAGGCTTTACATAGGGGGGCTGAACATCGGTCTGCGGCATCGTGCGCGCAGGATAGCGCGCGACAATCCCGCTGTCGCGGTACAAATTACGCCTTTTGTATCATGCTGCCCGCGCGCGCGCTCATTTGCCTGTGAAGGCGGGCGCCCTGCGGCCGAGGAACGCGGCGAGCCCTTCGGCCGCGTCGGGAGATGCCATCGCCACCCCGATCGCATCCGCCTCTGCATCCAGCTGTTCGGACAGGGTCGTGCGCCCGTTCGCCTCCAGCAGGCGCTTGAGCCCACCAAAGGCGCCGGTCGGACCGGAGGCGATCTGCGCGGCGATCGCTTCCGCCTCGGCAGCCAGCGCCTCGTCATCGACGATCCGTGTGACCAGACCGTAGCGCTCCGCCTCCTGCGCGTTGAGCCGCTTGCCCAGATAGGCCAGTTCCTGCGTTCGCCGCAGTCCGATCACGCGCGGCAGCAGCCAGGTCGCGCCACCGTCGGCGGTCAGGCCGATGCCGGTATAGGCCATGGAGAAATTGGCCGACTGCCCGGCGATCACGATGTCGCCGCCCGCGACCAGGCTGAGCCCGGCGCCGGCGGAAGCCCCCTGCGCGGCGACCACCACGGGCGCGGGATGGTTCGCCAGGATCACCAATCCTTCGTGCAACCGCCGTGCCAGGCGGCCGATGAAGTCGGCGGGATCGCTTTCGTCGGCAAAGGAGCGGATATCGCCGCCGACGCAGAAATTCTTGCCTTCCGCCCGGATCAGGAAGGCGCGGGTTGCGGGGTCTCCGGCGAGCCGCGCTACAGTGCTGCTGAAAGCGTCGACCAAATCCCAGCTCATCGCATTATGCGCCTGTGGCCGTGCGAGCGTGATCGTGGCAACGCCGTTCGCGATCGTGCCGGTGACGAGGTCGGTAACGGGGTTGGTCATGCAGGTCTCCTGGAATGTAACGGGGGCAGCCGGCGTCAGCGCGGCGCCACGAACAAGGTCTGATGGGCGCGGGCGAAGGGGCCGCTGGTGTCGGCCAGGATCATGTCCGACCGGCCGACGCCATTGCCCGCGCTGGCCGTTGCCGCGTCGATCAGCAACCATTCGCCGACCGGCTGGCGCGTGAAATGCAGGGTGATGTCCAGATTGGCATAGCTCCATGCATTAACGTCCAGAACGCTGCCCAGGCCGCCACCGAAATCGCCCAGGATCGCGGCGCGCAGCAGCGGCGACAGTGGCTCATCGATCACATGGTCATGCCCGAACCTGACCCACAGCACACCCGGACCCGGTTCGCGCAGGGCGCCGCTGACCAGCCGCGTATCGAGCGTCCCCCCGAACGCCTGCTGGCCCATGAAGTCCGAATCGGGCACGCTGTCGGGCGCAGGATAGGGGTTGGCCTCCGGGATCAGCGGGCTTTCCTCCCGCCGCACGCGCAGAGCGGTGGCACGAGCGACGGCGCGGTCGCCCACGACCAGCTCTGCCTCCACCATCTGGATGCGCTTGCCCTCGCGCAGCACCCGTGTGCGCCCAAACGTCTCCTCCATGGGCGCGGCCGCCAAGATGTCGATCGTCAGGCGCGCCGTCGTCATGTCGGTCGGCGTGGGGATCGTCTCGATCAGGAAGGTCGACAGGCCGCCCAGGCCGACGCCGTTCTGCTTGCCCCGCTCCCAGGGAGAGGCGGCGAGGCGGGTCGGCAGGAAGGCGTCGCCGGATCGGGTGTAGAAACAGGGATGCATGACAGCCTTTGGAATTTTCGGGTCAGTCGACGGCCAGTTGCGCACCCGCGATGACATTGCGCACCGGCACGTCGTCGAAGGCATGGACGATCCGGTCCATCCGCTTGGCCACCAGCTCGCGATAGTCGCCATGGGTCGGGATATAAAGACGGTTGGCCAGGACCGCGTCTATGACCAGATCGCCGACGATCAGCGGGTCGATGCCCGCCGCCGTCGACGTGCCCCCGGCCGTCTTGCGATCGCTGCCGGCGGCCACGGTCGTTTCGGCCAGATTGCTGCGCACCAGGCCGGGGCAGAGGACCGAGACCCCAACCCCATAAGGCGCCATTTCCGCGCGCAGCACTTCGCTGAGGCCCACGATCGCGAACTTGGCCGTGCAATAGGCGCCCAGCGGCGCCATCGCGATAAGTCCCGCCATCGAGGACGTATTGACGATATGTCCGTTGCCGCGTTCGCGTATGCCCGCCGCGAAGGTCGAAATGCCGTTGAAGGTACCGGTCACCTTGATTGCTAGCAGCCGGTCGAAGGATTCGGGGGTCATGTCCGCCAGCATGTGGCCGTCGGGGCCGATGCCGGCATTGTTGACCAATATATCGACCGGACCGAAGCGCTGTTCGACCGCGACGCGCGCCGCTGCCCAGCCATCCCGGTCGCGCACGTCCAGCCGAAACGCGGCGGCATTGGCGCCCAGTTGTTCCACCGCCGTGTCGAGCGCCGCCTGGTTGATGTCCGCGATCATGACGCGGGCGCCCTGCGCGACCAGCGCCTGAGCGATGCCCAGCCCGATACCGCTCGCGCCGCCCGTGATGAACGCAACGCTGCCCTCTATCTTTTCCATTTCCCTCTCCATCCAGGTTTGGATACGGCGGGTCGCGCCGCGTGATCGCGCGAAGCTGGTATACCAGGTAGACGAACAGAGGAAGCGATATGACCGCCACCACCGCCCGGCCGATATTCGATCTTACCGGGCGCGTGGCGCTCGTCACCGGCGCCTCGTCGGGCCTTGGCGAACGGTTCGCGACGATCCTCGCGGAATCGGGGGCAGCAGTTGTTCTCGCTGCGCGGCGCACGGATCGGCTGGACGTCGCCTGCGCGGAGATAAAGGCCAAGGGAGGGCGCGCGATCGCCGTTGCAATGGACGTTGCCGACGAGGTATCCACCATCGCCGCCTATGATGCGGCGGAGGCGGCCTTCGGCACGGTCGACACGATCATCGCCAATGCCGGCATGAACAGCGAAGGGTCCCTAATCGACCTGCCGGTGGAGGAATTCGACCGGGTGATGGCGGTCAATCTGCGCGGCGTTTTCTTGACCGCGCGGGAAGGCGCGAAGCGGCTGATTGCCAACGGCAGCCGCGAGCATCAGCGCGGCCGCATCGTCATCACCGCATCCATAACCGCGCACAAGGTGGACGCGGGCCTGGCCGTCTATTCAGGATCGAAGGCCGGCGTCGTGCAGATGGGCAAGGTGATGGCGCGCGACTGGATCCGCAGCGGCATCAACGTCAACATGATCTGTCCCGGCTATATCAAGACGGAAATCAACGGCGAATGGTTCGAAACCGAAGCCGGTGCGCGGCAGATCGCCAAATTCCATCGCCGGCGCCTGATGGACCAGGACGGGCTGGACACCATGCTGCTCTATCTGTCGTCCGACGCATCCGCCGGCGTCACCGGGGCCAGCTTCACCCTGGACGACGGGCAGTCGCTCTGATGGCGAAGATCGACCCCGCACTGCTCGACCCGGCGCGCTACCCTTTCCATCATATCATCTCGACCCGCTTTGCAGACGTCGATCCAAACCGCCACATCAACAATGTCGCGCTGGTCGCGGCGTTCGAGGATGCCCGCTACCGCTTCGATGTGGCGCAGCATTTTCATGAAACGATGGGGGGCTTTCGCGTGCTGATTGCCGCCAACCATATCGATTATGTCGGCGAGGCCCACTATCCCGCGCCGCTCGACATGCATGTGGGCGTCCTCGAGGTCGGCCGGTCGAGCTGGCAGCTCGCCTGCCTCGCGTCACAGGGGGGGCGGGCCTGCGCCTTCGCCAAGGCGACGTTGGTGGGCACGCGCGATGGCACGCCCTCGCCGCTGCCGGACGGGTTTCGTACGGCACTGGGCCTGGCCCGGCTAACCGGCGGGTCCGCCGACGCATGACGGGCGCGCTTGCCAGCATCCGCATCATCGAGTTCGAGGGGCTTGGCCCCGGCCCCTTCGCCGGCATGATGCTGGCCGACCATGGCGCTGACGTGATCCGCATCTCAAGGCCCAATCATGCGGGCCTGCTCTCGGCTCTCGCGACGACGGACGTGCTGGCGCGCTCGCGCCGCCGGATAGCGATCGACATGAAGGCGCCGGAAGGATTGGCGGTCGTGCGCGACCTGTGTGCCGGCGCGGACGGCATCATCGAAGGCTTCCGTCCCGGCGTCATGGAACGGCTGGGGCTAGGACCTGACGATCTGCTCGCCCGCAATCCTGCGCTGGTTTACGGCCGCATCACCGGCTGGGGCCAGGATGGTCCGCTGGCGCAGGCGGCGGGTCACGATATCAATTATATCGCGATCAACGGCGTTCTGCACACGGTCGGGCCGGGAGGAGCGAAGCCGGTGCCGCCGGTCAATTATATCGGCGATTTCGGCGGCGGCGGGATGCTGCTTGCCTTCGGTATGGTGGCGGCGCTGCTCGCGGCGCGCACGACGGGGCAGGGGCAAGTGATCGATGCCGCGATGGTCGATGGGTCGGCGCTGCTGTCGGGGATGGTGTGGCAGCTCCACAATGCGGGCATGTGGACCGATGCGCCGGGCAGCAACTGGCTCGACGGC
>JBEVME010000088.1:0-25844 GCA_040508785.1 Sphingobium sp. | reverse complement strand
CCCGCCACCATCGCCCGCGCCGCATGGCCGCCGATCATCCCGGTCCCGCCGATCACGAAAATCTTCATCTGCCCTGTCTCCTATTTCCTGCGCAGTCGCGCCAGCCGTTCGGCCATTTCCGGCCCGCGCCCGGCGCTGTGATGCATTTCCCAGGCAATCCCGCCCGGCAATGTCATGCCGTCCGTCTCGCGCCGCAGCGCCTTCATCGCCCGCGTCGCGCGCCAGCTATTGGCCAATATGTCGGCACACATCCGCGCCGCCTCCTGCGTCAGCGCGTCGTCGGGCACGCACAGATTGGCCAGCCCCATCGCCGCCGCCTCCGCACCCGAATAGCTGCGCGACGCATACATCATCTCGTCCGCCTTCGCCGGCCCGATGCGGCGCGGCAGGCGCTGCGACAGGCCCCAGATCGGCACCAGGTCCCATTTGGCATGGGTGTCGGCGAATGTCGCACCCTCCCCCGCGATGATGATGTCGGCCGCCAGCACCAGTTCCAGCCCGCCGGTCATGCAATGGCCCTGCACCGCCGCGACCACCGGCATCGGCAGGGTCGCCAGCCGCTCCACCACGCCGGTCTCGTAGCGACCGACCGCCCCGTCCTCGCTGCCGCCTGCGATATCGTCCAGATCATGCCCCGCGCAGAAACTGCGCCCCGCGGCATCCAGCAACACGCAGCCGACCGTCTCGGGCGTGATCCGGTCGAGATGTGCATCGATCTCTTGGAAGGCCGCCACGCTCAGCGCATTGAGCTTGTCCGGCCGGTTGAGCGTAATCCGCGCGAGCCCATCCTCGATAGCAAGCAGGACCAGATCGCCCATGCGGTTACGCCTCGATCCGGCGGAATTCGGGAATCCACACATCCTCGGCCTGGGTGAAGGTGACGCGCACCTTCTGGCCGATCGCCACGCTGTCAGGCTCCACCTCCAGCAGCTGCGCGGTCACCCGCACGCCCGGCTCTCCGTCCAGCTCGACCACCGCCAGCGCATAGGGAACCGGCAGGTTGGGCAGCCAGGGCTGGTGGTTGATGGTGAAGCTGTGGATCGTCCCGGTCCCCTTGGCGGGGCGCGCCGACACGTTGCGCGACAGGCACTGCGGGCAGATCAGTTCGGGCGGATGGATCGCATGGTCGCAGGCATCGCAATGCGTAATCATCAATTCGCCGCGTTCCCCGCCAGTCCAGAAGGGCGTGTTCTCCGGCGTCAGTTCGGGCAGGATGCGGATAGGTGCGGTCATGCTTTTTCCTCGGGTGTGATTTTGGCGATGAAGGCGGCAATCTGTTCCTCGCCGCCATTGGGGCGCCAGCCGGACACTGCCATGGCGTCGCTATTGGGGTCGCTGCCATGGCGCATCCGGCCCTTATTGTCCTCCATCGCATCGACGATGAAGCGCGCGGCGTCCTCGACCGACCAGATGGTGAAATCGCCGGTGAACAATTCCCGCTGGCGCTTCGCCATGGCGGCATATTCGGGATAGTGGACGGCGTCGGCGATCTTCACCGTCACCGATTCCTTGTTGATGCCGGTGCGCACCGCGCCGGGCAATATCTCCAGCACGCCGATGCCGAACTGCTCGACTTCCGCGCGGAGCGTCTCGGAAAAGGCCATCATCGCCCCCTTGGTCGCGCGATAAGGGGCCAGGAAGGGCATGGGGCTATAGATCGAGCCGGAATTGATGTTGCAGATCAGTCCCTTGCGCCGCGCGCGCATCACCGTGATGGCGCGCCGCGTCAGCTCCACCGCGCCAAAGAAATTCACCTCGAAATAGAGCCGGAACTCGTCGAGCGGGATGTGCTCGATCGGCAGGTTCTTGAGGCGGATGCCCGCATTGTTGACCAGCACGTCCAGGTCGTCGGGAAAGGCGAAGTCGCCGGGCCTTGTCACGTCGAGTATCTGAATATCGACATTGCCCGGCAGGCCCGCCGTCGCTGCCTCGACATCGGCGCGCTGCCCCGCGTCCAGGATCAGCGCCAGGCAATCAAAACCCCGGCCCGCCGCCTCGCGCACCAGCCCCAGGCCGATGCCGCCGCCCGCGCCCGTGACCGCGACGGTCCCGTCGATCTTCATGCCGCCTCCGCCATCGCCCGCGCGCCGCGCACCAGTCGGCCCGGCAGCGCCCCGGTGGCGACGCCGCCGCGATAGGTGACCACGCCCGATACGATCGTCACGTCATAGCCGTCCGCCACCTGCCGCAAGCGCCGCCCACCCGCCGGCAGGTCGTGGGTGACCGACGGCGCGCGCAGCCGCAGCGCATCGAAATCGATGATGTTGATGTCGGCCTTGTACCCGACGCGCAGCCGCCCGCGATCGGACAGGCCCACCGTATCGGCGGGGGCGCTGGTCAGCGCAGCGATCGCCTCCGGCAGCGGGATGCGCTTCGCCGCATCCACGTCGCGCGCCCAATATTGCAGCATATAGGTTGGAAAACTGGCGTCGCAGATCATGCCATAATGGGCGCCGCCATCGGCCAGCCCCATGATCGTGTTGGGATCGCGCAGCATGGTTTCCAGCGCATCATAATTGCCGTCGCGATAATTGGCGCCGGGCTGGTACAGCAATGCCCGGCCCTCATGTTTGAGCAGCAGGTCGTAGACATAGGCCTCGAACGAAAGACCCGCCGCCGCGGCGCGCCGGTCAAGCCGGTCCTCGGGCGCGGGATTGTAGACGGCTGCCTCGTCCATCTCGTAGGAAAAGCGGGCCGCCTGCACGGTCTTGATCGACACGGGATTGCTGTCCTGCGGGCTTTCGGCCAGCAGCGTCGCGCGCATCGCCGGGTCGCGCATCGCCACCACCTTCTGCGCCAGCGGCAGCGCCGCGATCGCGCGGAAACTGGGGTGCAGCGAGAAGGGATGGAAGCTCAGATCCAGCCCGTAGAACATGCCGACCGGCCGCGGCGCCACCTGAGCGCGGATCGGCAGGCCCGCCGCCGCCGCCTGCGCCATGTCGCGCAGATAGACCCGCCAGGCATCCTCCGGCCCGGCCGGCATCTGCATCAGCGAATAGGATGTCGGCCGCTCCGCCACCTCGGCCAGCCGCCGGATCAGCCCGAACTCCTCCTGCGCATCGCCCATGACGCGCGGGATGATCTGGAACACGCCGGTCCCCGCATCGCGCAGCCCGTCCGCCAGCGCGCGCAGCTCGTCCTCCTCGGAAAACAGGCTTGGCGCCAGCTCCCCCGCCTTGGTCCGGTGCATCAGATTGCGCGATGTGCTGACGCCGATCGCGCCGGCCTCGATCGCCTCGGTCGTGAGCGCCCGCATCCGCGCCAGGTCGTCCGCCGTCGGCGGCTCGTGCGTCGCCGCCCGCTCGCCCATCACATAGACGCGCAAGGCCGAATGCGGCAGCTGCGCCGCCACGTCGATGTCCAGCTCCCGCTTCGCCAGCGCATCGAGATAGTCGGGGAAGCTTTCCCAGTTCCAGGGCAGCCCCTGCGTCATCACGATTTCGGGAATGTCCTCCACCCCCTCCATCACCGCGACCAATATGTCGCGCTCGGCGGGGCGGCACGGCGCGAAGCCGACGCCGCAATTGCCCATGACCACGCTGGTGACGCCATGGCCCGACGAGGGTGCAAGCCGATTTTCCCACATCGCTTGGCCGTCATAATGGGTGTGAACGTCGACGAAGCCGGGCGTGACGATCACGCCGCTCGCGTCGATCTCCTCCGCGCCGACGCCTGTGACCGGGCCGATCGCCGCGATCAGCCCGTCCCTGATACCGATGTCGGCCATGCGGGGCGCGCCGCCCTCCCCGTCGTGGATCGTGCCGCCGCGAATGACGATATCGAAATCGGCCATGACCGCATCCTCTTCAGGCTCTTTGATGATCCGATATCCTCGACAACCTGGTTTACCAAGTGAATAAATGCGCGCTAAGGCAGGCCGGCGAGAGGAATTGCATATGACGCGAACGGTTAGGATCGGCGGGGCCTGCGGCTTTTACGGGGATTCCTCGGTCGCGCCCGCGCAGCTGATCGGCGCCGGAGTCGATTATCTGATCCTCGATTATCTCGCTGAAGCGACCATGTCGGTGCTCGGCAACATGAAGAAGCATCGCGCGGACCTGGGCTATGCCGCCGACTTCACCGAATGGGTGTGGAAGGACAATCTGCGCGCGATCAAGGAAACGGGCACGCGCATCGTCACCAATGCCGGCGGCGTCAATCCGCAGGGGTGCGCCGCGCGCCTCGCGAAGATCGCCGCCGACGCCGGTCTGTCCTTCCGCATCGCCATCGTCGAGGGCGACGAGCTGCTCGATCGACTGGATGAACTGTCGGACCAGAGCGAAATGTTCACCGGCACGCCCTTCCCGCCGCGCGAACAGATCGTCACCGCCAATGCCTATCTTGGCGCCACCCCCATCGCCCGCGCGCTCGCCATGGGGGCGGACGTCGTCATCACCGGCCGCGCGGTCGATTCGGCGCTGACGCTCGGCATCACGATGCACGAGTTCGGTTGGACCGCCGACGATTACGACCTGCTCTCGGCCGGGTCGCTCGCGGGCCATGTCATCGAATGCGGCGCGCAGGGGTCGGGCGCGCTGTTCACCGACTGGGAGGATGTCCCCGACTGGGCGCATATCGGCTATCCGATCGTCGAATGCGCCGCCGACGGCAGCTTCGTCGTCACCAAGCCCGAAGGAACCGGCGGTCTCGTTTCCCCCGCCGTGGTGGCCGAACAGATCCTCTACGAAGTCGGCGATCCGCAGGCCTATATGCTGCCCGACGTCGTGTGCGACTTCACGCAGGTGACGGTCGAGCAGGTGGGCGACCATCGCGTGCGCGTGGCCGGTGCCATCGGCTATCCGCCGAGCGGCAAATATAAGGTGTCGATCACCCACCAGGATGGCGAACGCTGCATCGGCTTCATGCCGGTCGTCGGCCGCGACGCCGCGCGCAAGGCGCAGCGGCAGGGCGAGGCCGTGCTGACCCGCGTGGAGGAGATGCTGCGCGATCGCAATCTCGGTCCCTTCCGCGCGAAACGGATCGAGATCATCGGCGCCGAGAGCAGCTATGGCGCCAATGCCCGCGCGCAGGACACCCGCGAGGTCATCTGCAAGGTCGCGGTCGAACATGACGACAATCGCGCTTTCAGATATTTCCTGCGCGAATTCGATTCCCCCACCACCTCCATGTCCGCCGGCACGACCGGCTGGTTCGGCGGCCGCGCGCAGGTGACGCCGGTGATGCGCGTCTTTTCCTGCCTGATAGAGCGGGAGGATGTGCCCGTCACGGTGACGCTGGGTTCGACCGAGACGGTCGCCACCCCAGCCCCCGCCACGCGCTTTTCCGCGTCGATGATCGTCCGCCCCGAACCGGGCGAAAGCCTCGTTGCGCAGGACGAGACCCGCACCGTGCCGCTGATCGATCTTGCCTGGGCGCGGTCGGGCGACAAGGGCGACGCGTTCAACATCGGCGTTATCGCGCGCAAGCCCGCCTACATGCCCTATATTCGCGCCGCCCTGACCGAGGGGGCGATGCGGCAGTTCTTCGCCCATGAATTTGAGGGCGCGCGCAACCCGGCGGTCCATCGCTACGAGGTGCCGGGCCTCGATGCGCTCAACCTCCATTTCCTCGATTCGCTCGGCGGCGGCCAGTTCGCCAGCCTGCGCCTCGACCCGCTGGCCAAGGGCAAGGCGCAGCAGCTGCTCGACTTTGCCGTCACGATCCCCGCCAATCTGTAGGGAACCGCCCGGCGCGCCATGCGCTCATCTCCGCAGAAGGAGAGCAAGCATGGCAGAACCCAAGGACCCCGACGCGCTGACCGAGGATGGCCGTGCGCCCGTACTCGGCGAGGATCAGGAGCAGGAGCCGGTCGAGCCGCAGGACGATGACGCGAGCGATCCCAAGGCGATCGACCTGCCGCTGGAGGAAAACGACTTTAATTCGCAGCCCGGCTGACGGCGTCGGTCAGGCGACCACGCGGGCCGCCCGCAACGCCTCCACCTGCGCCGCATCGATCCCGGCTTCGGCCAGCACATCGTCCGTATGCTCGCCAAGGCGCGGCGCTGGACGGTGCGACCATTGGGATACGCCCGCCATGCGGAGCGGCATGACCGGAAGCCGGTAGGTGCCGACGCCAGCCGCCGTGACCGGCTCGAAAAAGCCCCGTGCGACCATCTGCGGATTGGCTGCGATATCGGGTGAGCGCACGACCTCCGCCGCCGCTATGCCAGCCGCGCGCAACAGGTTCGCCGTGTCCGCAGCGTCCCGTTCCGCAAGCCACCCCCCCAGCGCCGCGTCGATCGCGTCATGCGCCGCCCAGCGCCCCTCCAGCGTCGCCAGCGCGGGATCGCGCGCCCAGTCGGGATCGCCGATCGCGCCGCGCAGCGCCTCCCAGTCCGCATCGTCGCGCACCGACAGCGCGATCCACTTGTCCTCGCCCGCCGCCGGATAGACCCCCTGGGGCGCCGCCAGCGGATCGCGATTGCCGTGCCTGCCCGGCTCAATGCCCGCGATCTGCGCATCGATCGCCGCCAGGCTGGACACCGCCAGCGCCGGCTCGATCAGGCTGACCTCGACCAGCGCGCCCTCCCCGTCGCGGTCGATCCGCCGGTACAGCGCCAGGATCGTCGCGAACGCCGCGTGCGCCGCCGCCAGCGGATCGCAAGGCCCCCCGATCACCGTCGGCCCGGCGTCGCTCCAGCCCGTCGACCAGGCCAGCCCCGACACCGCCTCGGCCGTGAACGCATAGGCCACCCGGTCGCGCCACGGGCCGTCCAGCCCGAAGCCCGGCATCCGCGTCATGACCAGCCCCGGATTGCGCCCGTGCAGCGTCGCCCAGTTCAGCCCGAACTTGTCCATCACCCTGGGACTGTTATTCTCGATCAGCACGTCGCACCCGTCCAGCACCGTGCGGAACGTCGCCTGCCCCTCGGGCGACTTCAGGTCGATGGCGAGGCCCCGCTTGCCGGTGTTGACGGCGTGGAACAGCCCCGCCTGCTCGTGCCAGTCGGGCTGATCGCGCGGCACGACGCTGTCGTTGCGGTTGCTGTCGAAATGGTCCGGCCCCTCGACATGGATGACGTCCGCGCCCAGCGCCGCCAGCAGCAGCGACGCGACCGGCCCGGCCCAGAAGGCGGTGCAATCGGCGACCTTCACCCCCGCCAGCGGCAGTGCTCCATCACCCTGCGCTGTTCGGGCCGCGCGCGCCGGCCAGGGCGCATCGCCGCCATCCGAGCCGACACCGGGCACCGGCCCCACATGCCGCGTCCGCGCACCGTCGATGCGGAAGGGCGCCGCCGCCTGCTCGAACCCGCCGTCGATATTGTCGACCCACAGCCCGCGCGCCCGGAAATGGTCGATCCGCCGCGCGCCCTCCGCGCTGCACACCGGCGCCGTCGGAATCCGCAGCGCCGTCGCCGCCTCGATCAAAACATCGGCAGGCTTGCCGCTGGTAAAGCCCCGCACGATCGGGATGAAGCGATGCCGCGCCCGCTGCCGCCCCCAGCGATCCGTGATCTCGGGATCGTCGGCCAGATCCTCCCGCTCGATCAGAGTCAGGAAACTGCGAAACTGCGCCGGCGTCACCGTGGTCAGCGCCACATGTCCGTCGCTCGCCGGCTCGATCGAGGGCAGGTCGATCCAGCGCGCGAAATGCGCCTTGGCGCCTTTGAACTGGTCCTGCACGGTCGGATAATAGGCATAGGACAGCGCCATGCTCTCCAGCTGGCTGACGTCGATCGTCGCCCCCTCGCCCGTGCGCCGTGCGCGGTACAGCGCCGCCATCGCCGCCACCGCCGCGAAGGTGCCGCACAGGAAATCGCCGATCCCGCCGCCTGCCGCCAGCGGCGGCGTATCGGGAAAGCCGCGCGATCCGGTCGATCCGCACATCGCCTGCAGGATGAATTCGTTGGTCGGCTGGTCGGCCCATGGCCCCTCGAGCCCCATCGGCGTGATCGCCACCACGACCAGCGCCGGGTTCGCCGCCCGCGCCGCCGCCGCCTCATGCGCATCGCCGGTGATGAGCAAGTCGGCCGCGCCGATCCACGCGCCTGCATCCGTGATGCTGCGCTTGCCCGCATTCAGATAGGCGAAGGCCCCGCCCTCGCGCCGCGCCCGCAACGGATCGCCGCCTTCCGGTTCCACCAGCACCACGTCCGCGCCCGCGTCGACCAGCAATTTACCGCAATAGGCCGCCGCCATGCCCGGCGCCCGGCTGACCACGCGCACATCGCCCAATATGTCGACCTCAGGCCGCACGCCCCTGGCGTTCATCGGCCAGTCCATTGCGGCGCGCGCCGCTCGGCAAAGGCGGCCAGCCCCTCCTTGCGATCCTCCGACGCGCCCAGCGCCGCCAGCGCATCGGCCGAAAGCCGCTCTACCTCGCCCATGTCGCCATCGTCGGTCGCCAGCACCACGCGGCGTGTCCATTGCACCGCGAGTGGCGCCTGTGCGGCGATATGTTCGGCCACCTCGATCGCCAGCACCTCCGCCCCGCCTTCTTCGGCCAGACGGCTCACCATGCCGAGCTGCCACGCCCGCTCCGCCGAGATCGGATCGGTCGACAGCAGCGGGTCGAGCGCCACGCCGCGCCCCACCAGCGCAGGCAGGCGGAAGGCCGCGCCCGCCCCCGCGAACAGGTTGCGCGACACCTCCGGCATGGCGAAGCGCGCCCGCCGCGACGCCACGATCACGTCGCAGGCCAGCGCCATTTCGCACCCGCCGGCGATCGCCGCGCCTTCCACTGCAGCGACGAACGGCGTTTCCCGCTGGCGAAAGACGAACCCACCGAAATGGCCGCGCGGCGTCAGCGGCGGCGGCTCGCCGCGCTGCAGGGCTTTGAGGTCCGCGCCAGCGCAGAAGATAGGATCGCTCTGCCCCTCGCTGTTGGCGCACAGTACCGCGCAGCGGATCGCCGGATCGGCCTCGATCTCGTCCACCGCCGCCTCGATTCCGTTGGCGAGCGCCATGTTCATCGCGTTGCGCGCTTCCGGGCGGTTCAGCCGCACGATCGCGATATTGCCGCGTCGTTCCACGATCACGGGGGTCGCCACGGCGTTCATGCGCTCAGGCTCCGGCGGTTGCCATTCATCCCATATTCTCCCCGCAGTCGGACCTGGCGGCCGATCGTTTCGTTCCTTCCAAACTGTACGACCGTGCAGGTTTTTGCAAGCCGCTTTGTGAAGCCGTTTCAATCCCGCTATGGCGGACGCGCGCCGATCCGGCGTCGCCCAGACATGTCGAGAACACCGTTGGCCGAACGCAAAAAGACCGGAAAGATTGCGATACTGGACGCTGCCGAAACGCTGTTCGCGCGGCTCGGCTATTATGGCGTGTCACTGCGCGACATCACGTCGGAGGCGAAGGTCGAGCTTGGTCTCTCGAGTTATCACTTCGGCAAGAAGGAAGAACTGTTCCGTCAGGTGGTGGAGCGCCGCGCCGACGAGATGTGCCAGATCGAACTGGCCGCCCTCGATGCCGTCGTTGCGGCGGCAGGCGACCTCGTCCCCACCGTGGAGCAAATCCTGCGCGCCTATGTCATGACACGCTTCGATCTGTCCTACGCCCGTGGCGCCGAATGGGCCGACTATACCAGGCTGTCGCATCATTTCCTGGCGCTGGATGATCGCGGCCGCTTCATCGGCCACTATCGCGACGTCGCCCGCACCATCGGCGCCGCCTATGTCGATGCGCTGGCCCGTACCCTGCCCAGCACGCCGCGCGACAAGATCGCCATCCTGTTCGACATGATGCGCCTGACGCTGACATCGATCACTGCCGACACCACCAGCACCGTGATCGAAGCTGATACGCCCGAGGGGCGGGAGGTCGCGGCGCGCAAGCTGATCCACGTCTTCGCCGCTGGGTTGAAGACGCTCGACCCGGCCGACTGAGCGGAAATCGGGCCGACCACAAAGCCCGTGACTTGCACGCCCGACACGCGCTAGCACCCCTGTACGATCGAACAGGGGGAGAGGACCGTGGTCGCAACGATGGAGACGGCGCAGGACGCCGACTATGTGATCGCCGGCGGCGGCAGCGCGGGCTGTGTCCTTGCGGCGCGGCTCTCCGAAAACCCGAATAACAAGGTCGTGCTGCTGGAAGCGGGCTCGAAAGTCGGCCGCTTCTGGATCGATATGCCGACTGGCATGCGCAAGCTGATCGGGCAGCCCCGCTACGACTGGAACTACGCGACTCAGCCGGACGAGACGATCGGCGGGCGCGCCGTCGGCTGGCATGGCGGCCGCGTGCTGGGCGGATCGAGCGCGATCAACGGCCAGATTTTCATCCGCGGCACCCGGGCCGATTATGACCGCTGGGGCGTCGCCGCCGGGCCGGACTGGGGCTGGGACGCACTGCTCCCCTATTTCCGCCGCTCCGAAAGCTGGCAGGGTCCGATGAGCCAGGCGCATGGCGCCAGCGGCCCCATGTCGGTGACGCCGGTCCGCTCGCCCCATCCGCTGACACCGGCCTTCCTCGACGCCTGCCGCGCCGACGGTATGCGCGTGCTCGAAGACCATTTCGGCGGCGATCAGGACGGCGCCTTCATCGCCGCCACCAACCAGCGGCGCGGCCGCCGGCACGATGCCTATCGCGCCTATCTGGAGCCGGTGATGGCGCGGCCCAATCTTCGGATCGTCACCGACGCCGCGATCGACTCGGTCATGATCGATCAGGGACGCGCCACGGGAGTTCGCCTGCGCGACGGGGCGGTCGTGCGGTGCAAGGGCGAGGTGATCCTGAGCGCCGGCGCGCTGCAAAGCCCCGCGGTCCTGATGCGCTCGGGGATAGGCGATCCCGCCGCCCTGCATATGCTCGGCATCGCGCCGGTCCATGCGCTGCCCGCGGTCGGCGCCAACCTTCAGGAACATCCGATGGTAACGCTCGGCAAATATGTCGATGTGCCCACCTATAATGTGCAGATGGGGCCGCTCCATCTCGCCCGCGCGCTCGCCGATTATGCGCTGCGCGGGCGCGGGATGCTGACGTCGCCCGCCGCTCATGCCATGGCGCTCGGACGCAGCCGGCCGGGCCTCGCAGAGCCCGATCTCCAGATCTTCTTCACGCCGTTGCTCGTCGTCCAGGGCAAGGATCGCAAGGAGCGCGCCTTCGCAGCCTTTGCCGACCGGCCGGGCATTCGTCTGACCGCCTATGCCTGCCACCCCTTCAGTCGCGGGCGGGTCGGCCTCGATCCGCTCGATCCGGGCGGCGCACCGCTGATCGCGCATCGGATGCTGGGCGACCCGCGAGACCTGGAGACTCTGGTCGGGGCCTATCGCCTGCTCGACCGGCTCGGCGGCAGCGGCGCGCTGGGCAGCCACGTCACCGGCGACGTCATGCCCCTGCCCGCCGACGATGATGCGCTGGCCGATCTCGTCCGCCAGACGCTGACCATCGGCTATCATCCCGTCGGCACCTGCCGCATGGGGCAGGATGCCGACAGCGTGGTCGATCCCGCCCTGCGCGTGCGCGGCGTTCAGGGGCTACGCGTGATAGATGCGTCGGTCATGCCGAGCCTGGTCAGCGCCAACACGCTGGCGGCCACCATCATGGTCGCTGAAAAGGGCGCAGAACTGGTCGCCACGGCTTAGGGCGCCCTGGCCCGCACAAAGCCCTGTCCTACAGCCCGCGCCCTATGCAATGGTGCCGGTCGCCGGTTCTTTCGCATCGTCCGCTACGCCATAGCATCGCACACACGGATCGCGTGGCGGCGTTCCCGAAGGCCGGCCAAAAGTCATATAAGGTGACAATTGGACCCTCATTTTGCGGTGCTTTTGTCACTTTAGGCGCGCTGGCCCGATCTCCGATCCTTCGCTCGAGCGCAGTCGGGACGTTCGGCACCGGCCAAACCAGCGGCTCTCGCCACCCGCCCGGCACCGACGACTCAGGGCCGCAACACCGCCTTGATGATCCGCCCGGCGCGCTGGTCCTCGATCGCCCGGCCGATCTCCGCCAGCGGATAGACGGTCGTGAAGCGATCGAAAGGCAGGCGTCCTTCCCGGTGGAGTGCCAGCAGCACGGGAATGAAATCCTGCGGATCGCAATCCCCCTCGACCACACCACGGATGGACGCCCCCCGGCCGATCAGCCCGCTCGGATCGCCCGGCAGCGGCGCGCCGCGCGCGCTCATTGCGACCAGCGCCAGCGTGCCCCTGGGCGCCAGCGCCGCCAGCCCGACGTCCAGCAGCGCGGTGATGCCGGTCGTATCCACCACATGATCGGCGCCGTCGGGCAGGATCGCGGCGATAGCGGCACCCATGTCGCCCGCCGCCGGGTCGATCGCATGGGTCGCGCCCAGCTCCAATGCCAGCGCGCGCCGCGCCGCCACCGGCTCGACCACGACGACTATGCCACATTGCTGCACGGCAGCGCCCATCACCGCCGACAGGCCGACGCCGCCCGCGCCCAGCACCAGCAGCGACGATCCCGCCGAACAGGCGAGCGCCCGCATCACCGTGCCCGCGCCGGTCTGCACCCCGCAACCCAGCGGCCCCAGCATGGCCAGTTCGGCGTCACCAGCCTCCACAACCACAAGATTATCTTCCGACGCGAGCGCAAGGTCGGCAAAGGAGGACTGGCCAAAGAAGCCGCCCGCCACGCCTTCGTCGGGCGCGGCGAAGCTTGGCGCTGCGCCCGGCCGGCTGCCCGACAGGTTGAGCGCGCCGAAATCGCGGCAATAGCCGGGCAGATGCCGTTCGCACGGCCGGCACGCTCCGCAGGCGCGGAAGCTCATGACCACAGCATCGCCGACGCGGACCCGTGTCACCGCCTCGCCGACCGCGACCACGCGCCCGGCCCCTTCGTGGCCGAACACCGCCGGAAAGGGATAGGGGGCCGCGCCGCCCATGAAATTGAGATCGGAATGGCAGATGCCCACCCCGGCGATCCGGACCAGCACCTCTTGGCCGACCGGCGCGCGGATGGCCAGCCGCCGCATCTCGGGCGGCGCTCCCGGCGCCGGCGTCACCGCGACCCGTACCTCGATCATGGCCGTTGCAGCTCGGTCGGCACCGGATGGCGGAATAGTGCGGACGCATTTTCCCAGGTCAGGCCGCGCACGACATCGTCGGGCAGGCCGTCGAGCTGGCGCGCATAATGCGACTGAGTCTCCGGCCACACCGACTCCATGTGCGGATAGTCCGCTTCCAGCATCCAGCCGGTGATGCCATATCGCTCCTCGACCATCCGGGCGCTATCGACCTCGAGCGTGCTGAATACGAAGTTGCGCCGGATGAGATCGATCGGCTCCATCTCGGTCGGCCAGCCGGCGCGGTGAAGCGGCGAATAATGGATCGACCAGTTCAGACGATCGATGATGTGCGGCAGCCACGACCCGCCCGATTCGGACATCAATATGCGCAGTTTGGGAAAGCGCGTCACAACCCCGCCCCACAGCCAGATCGCCAGCACCTCCATCGCGCTGCTCTGGAACATCGTAGACAACAGGCCGTAGGGATAGAGGAGATGCGTCTGCGATCCCTCGGGCGCGCGCGGCCACCACGGCACGTTCATCGTGTGCAGCACCAGCACCGTGCCGGTCTCCTCGCAGGCCGCGAACAGCGGATCCCAATGGCCGCTGCCGACCCACGGCTCTTCCATGTCGGTGGGATTGCGGAAGCTCACCCCCTTGAAGCCGCGCGCGGCATTGCGCCTCACCTCGTCCGCCGCGACATGCGGATCGCGATACCATGTGTAGCCGATGGGAATGAAGCGCGCAGGATCGGTCGCGACCCACTCCTCCGCATACCAGTCGTTCCACGCGCGCATCGCGGCGATGCCGAGCTCGGGGTCCTTCGTGCAGGAGAAGAGATCGCCGGCGAAACCCATGCTGGCGGGCGAGGAATAGGAAGCGGTCGCATAGACCCCGTCGACATCCATGTCGGCCAGCCGCGCCCTGGCATCATAGCATCCCGGCCGCATATCCTCGTAGCGCAGCACCGTGCGTACCCAGTCCTCGCGCGGAATGCCGACGACGGCACAGCTCGACAGCAAGGGACGCGCCATACCGTCGAACGTCCATTGCACGCCGCCGCCTGGATGATCGACGATGCGCGGCGCCGCAGCGGCGAAGCGCTCCGGCATCCGTCCCTCGAACATCGTCGCCGGTTCGATGATATGGCAATTGGCCGAAATGATCGTGTGAGCCACACGCCCTCCCATGAGCGGCTCTCGCCGGCCGCCGCCCGTCCCACCCTGCACGATCGTACAGGGTGGGACAAGCCAAGTCGCGACCTGTCAGTCGATGCGGCCCTGCCAACGGTCGAAGCGCTGCGGTTCCTTCAGCTTGTCGGCCATGCTGATGCCGGTCGATTTGCGCCAGTCGAGATAGGCCTGATAATCCTCGTTCGTGTCCCATTCTTCCAGGAACAGGAACTCGTCGGCACGGTCGAGATGGCGAATGACCTTGATGTAGCGGCACCCCTTGCGAGCGCGCGTCGCTTTCAACAGTTCGGGCATCCCGTCGCAGAAATCCGCAATCGCCTCGTCCTTCAGCCGGAATATGCCAGTTACATAAATGCCGTCGTCATTTGCCATGTCCATCTCCTTGAGCTTGATTACCAGCGCCGCCGCAGCTGCGCGCTTTCCCGCCGATGCCGCAGCGCCGCGCGCCGTTCCTCCGGCGTCACCACCGGCGTATCGGCAGGCAGGTGCGCGCGGATCGCATCCAACGGCACCGGCGTGATTTTCGGCACCGGCTGGCTGTCGCCGCGGGTGAAGCGCAGCATCACCGCGCCCTCGCTATTGCCCGCCGGATCGAGCCAGTTGGGCACGCCCGGATCGTCGAGTGCGATGATTGCGCGAAACCGCCCGTCGCCGTCGATGTGCGCCGTGCCGCCGCTGACCGACGTCTGGCGATTGACGAAGTCGCCCGCCGACCAGAGCGGGTCGGACAGTTGCACATTCCAATAGGCGCAGCCGGGCAACTCGGTTTCCAGCAGCAGCGCGTGGCCAGGCGGAATGGCGTATAGCCCCTGCGCATAATATTGGCTGGAAAAGCCGCCCTGCCCGGCGAAATTGCCGGTCTCGACCGCGTTGGTCAGGCCCGCCTTGCGCATCCGCGCGACATTGCCCAGCCAGATGCGCGTATAGCGCGCCGGCTGCGCCGCCAGCCGCGTCAGCCGCCGCGCGGTCTCCTCCGCCGACAGCGGCGCAGGAGTCGCCGGCGCGTCGAGGCAGGAAATGGCCAGTCGCAAACTGTCGGCGCCGCGCCAGTCGTAACGCGCTTCGCGGACAAGCAACCGCTTGGCATTTTGCGGCAGCGCTATCCAGTTGCCCTCATGCCCGGCTGGGCGCTCCGTGCTTAGCAGCAGTTCGAAATTGCCGTCCGCATCATGGTCGATCTGGTCCAGGTCGAACCCACCGACCGAAGGCCCCGGCTCCTGCATCGTCCCCAGCCCGCCCGAGACGATGTCAATATGCACGAACAGCGCGTCGCCGCGCCTCCCGCTGATCCGGTAGGCCCGCGTCCCGTCGATGGTCGCGAGCAGATAGGCAAAGTCGGGATTGGCCGTCGCGATGTTGAAGACGCAATTATTGTCCGGATAGAAGTCCGGAAATAGCGGGTCCAGAAAGCCGTTTGCATAGCCTTGCGCCAATGCCTGAAACAGCAGGCGGTAGACCTCCTGCCGCATCCGCGGGTCGTCGCTGCCCGCAACCAGATCGAGCACGGAATCGGCTTCGCCAAGGGCGGCGCAATAGTCCCCCCAGCCGGGCAGGTCGTCCTGCGTCGCGCTCATGCCGCTCCCTTCACAGAAATTCGCCGAAATAGTCGATATAGTCGCCATAGATTTCGCGCACCTCGCCCTCGCTCAACCCATAGTCGGCCAGCGCATAGACATGCTTACCATGCTTGTCAGCCGGGTTCGCCGCCAGCCAGGCGCGGATAGCATCGGCATATTCGGGGGTGAAGGGCAGGTCGAACTTATCGTAGAGGTCGCGGATCGCGGCGACCGGATCGGCCATCAACCTGCGGAACGGCATGTCGTAGACGGGCAGGTCGGGATGAGCCTTGCGATACTCGATCATGCGCACTTCGCCGTCATGCCACATGGACAGCATCTCGCGGCCCAGGGTGAAGGGATCGACATCAGTGAAATAGCGCGAGCGCAGGGTCGCGATCAGCTTGCAGATCGACGCCATCACCTGCACCGGATCGCGGTGGCAATGGATGAAACGCGCGTCGGGATAGACGCTGCGCAGTTCGGGCATATGATAGACATGCTCCTGCACCTTCACCGCCCAGGTGGGGCGCTCGTGGCGATATTGCAGGTGCTGCAGCCACATCGCGTGGACTTGGTAGCCGAACGTCGTATCGGCCTCCAGATAATGGCGATAATGGGCGGGCAGGCGGTAGGCGACGCTTGGCAGGAAGCTGCAGAAGGCAGTGTTCAGGATATGGGTATCCTCCTGCGGCATCATCGCGCCGAACGGATGGGCCTTGCGCAGATCTTCCCAGTTGCCGGCATAGGTCGACTCGACCCAGGCTTCGTGCGCGGCGATGCGGGGATCGGTCAGCGCCCCCTCGCTCGTTGGCGGTGGGGACGGTTCGCTGATTTCCCACATGCGCGGAATCCGCATATTGGGATCTTCGCCCAGCAATGCGTGCAGCACGCTGGTGCCGCAGCGCGGCAGGCCAAGCACGAAATGGGTGGGCGCTATCTTGACGTCGGCAATGCCGGGAAAGCGCTGGCGATCGGCTTCGATCAGCGCAAGCCGGCGGATCGCATCGCTAAAGCTCGCCAGCGCATGGGCATGGCCTTCCCGACTCAGCCCTTCCTCCTCCTCGAGTGCGGCCAGTGCCGACGTCAGGCCGGGTCGGGCCCCATCCCGCAGCGCGGCGCCCAGTCCGGCGGCATCGAATATCGCTTCTGCGCGCGCCGCAGCGCCCTGCACCATCGTGTCAGCCATTACCTCTCCCTGAAGACGTCGTGATAGCGTCGATCGGTGCACAGCTTCGCGCCATGGGACCGTTCAGTCAAGGCACGACAATGTCGTAAACGCAAGTTGGTGGACGCGATGCCTAAAATTCAGCGCGCTTCGCTCCGCGTGAACAGCATCGGCATTCGCGTTACTGCCCAGACGCCTTCGGTCTGAAACTCCACCCGTTCTCCCTCTGCGATGCGGATATCGCTGAATGCCGCCAGAAATTCCTCCAGAACGATCTTCAGCTCGCGCTTGGCCAGATGCGCGCCAAGGCAATTATGTACCCCAGTCGCGAGCGAGATGTGGCGCGCCTTGCGAGCCGGATCGACCTGATGCGGATCGTCGAACTGGAGCGGATCGCGGCTGGCCAGATAGGTCGGCATCAGCACGAAATCGCCCTTGCGCATTTCCACCCCGTCGATCGTCAGATCCTCCGCAACGATGCGGCGGGTCGACACCACGCCATAGGCACGCAGCAGATCGTCGACTGCGCCCGGCAGTTCGTCCGGATTCGCCCGCAGCCGCGCCTGCAAGGCCCGATCGGTCGCCACATGGCGCATATGCCAGCCCACGCTGGATGCCACAGTGTCCAGCCCGCCGAAATAGAGCACCATGACCATGCCCATGATCTCGCCATGGTCGAGCGGCCGGCCCTTTATGTCGGCCTTCAGGATAGCGCTCACCATATCCCCGCGGTCGTCGCCGCGCCGCGCCGCGACATATTCTTCCAGATAATTCTTCACGCCGTGCGCCGCCTTTATCCGATCCTCCAGCACGGCTGATCGGACAAATATGTGCTCCCATTCGAGGAACTGACCAAGCATCTCGCGCGGCAGCCCCAGCATCTCGAGGAAGATGTAGGACGGGAAGAGCGACGCGAAATCCGCGACGAACTCGCACGATCCGCGATCCTTGAACTGGGCGATCAGCTCGCGCGCGACGCCCCGGATCATATCCTCGATCGCGTTGATCGCGCTCGGCTGGAACCAGGGCTGCAAGATCTGGCGGTAGGCCATGTGGGCCGGCGGATCGATCTCCAGCGGGTTCAGCTTCCATTCGACGCCGAGCAGCCGGTTGACGTTGATATTCTCCGCGCTGGAGAAGCGCCTGGCGTCCATGTAGATGTCGTTCATCAGCTTGAACCGGGTGGGTATCCAGCAGGGATCACCCTTCTTCGTGCCCGGCGAATAGACCAGGTCGGGTCCTTCATGCAGCCGCGCGGCCGCGATGAAAGGATCGTCCAGCTCGCTGGCGAAAGCGTTGACATCATGGTTCCAGACGAGGTGCGCAGGCACATGGTCGGGCACCTGAAAATCCGCAGATGTCTGCATCGTCGCCATCATCCCATCTCCCATTTTAACGAAAACTCGCATGGCCGATGAAATAGGCGGGTCGGATCAGCGGCCGGCACCTGGATACGTTCATCGGACATGCGGAATTACTTGACATGCAGTCTACTTGTTGGCTCGGAGGCTGTCAATCGAGTGCCAGTCGGCTGCCGGGGACGCATGGTCATGCCTCGTCCTGTTCGCGCGTGTCGACCAGCTCGGTCGTCGGGCGCGCGTGGGGCCATAGCTCATCGCCAATGCGTGCAGCCGGCGGGCGATCCGTTTGGCCAGCGGCGCGTCGCCGGCTTCGATCGCGTCGGTCAGCCGTCGCTGCAGCGCGCGCTGGTCGATCAGATCGGTATCGCGCAGCAGGCCGATCTTGAACCCCACCTGGAACACGACGATCCGCATGATGCATTCCAGCACGCGGTTGTCGCCGGCGCGCGCGAGAAAGAGATAGTGCATGAAAGCGTCATATTCGACCGACCGACCAGTCGCCATGCTCGTCGATCCAGGCGCGGAAGCGCGCCAACACGGCACGGACGTCAGCGGGCGCGCGGGCCAGCCTGCGGATGGCCGCATCAACGGCAAGTGATTGCAGCTCCAGCACGACACGGCCGAACCCGTCCGGCGACCACGCTCCGACATCGGCAAGATAGAGTGCCGTCGCGCGCACGACATTGGCGGGGTTGGACCGCACCGGCTCCAGTCCGCCATCCTTGCCCGGCCGCATCCGCGCGACGCCGAAGCCTTCCAGCAGGCGAATGCTTTCGCGCAGCACGTTACGGCTGACCTTGAGCGACGCGATCAGGAAGGCTTCGGTACGGGCGACCTCGCCGGGTTCGCTGCTCATCCGGTGCGCGATCAGCCGTGCGATCCCCTCCGGCTTCTTGACCGATCGCGGGCCGTGGGAAAACATATAGTCGCGCGCCAGCCTGGACGCGCGCTCCGTCGCGCTTTCGACGTCGCGTGGGGGCTCCAGGAAGGTCTCGTGCACCGCAGCGCCGGACTCAGCGATCCGTCTCTGGCAGGCCAGCACCGGCCTTATGCGAAAGGCGATCATCGCCTCGATCTGCTCCAGCCGGGCGCGCCAGGTGTCCTCCGACAATTGCTGGATCGCCTCGCTTGGCGCACCATGCCACAGCGCCCGATCCAGGCTGGCCTGCGCGAGCGCGTAGCAGAACAGGCTGAGCGTGAGATTGTCGGCCAGTCGCAGCACTTCGGTCAGCATGGCGTTGGTGTTGCGCGAGAGCCGCTCGGGCGCGGCGCCCTCGGGCTTGAGCGCCAGCGCGCGCAGGCGGGCAACCTCCACCGTACCCAGCCGGCGCATGGCCTGGGTGAGCGCCAGTCCCTCCAGCACCCGCCGGATTTCCAGTATCTCCTCGCCGCTCGCCCCGGTCAGCATGAAATAGTGGCGCAGCGTGGCGGCGCGGCCGGCATTTGCGCAACGGCGATCACCGGATCAGCCGTCAGTGCGTCTGACCGAAAACGACTATTTCGGTTGTATATTATTCCGCAAGCCCACGGCCCTCTTCAGCCAGACAGTTCTGCCGCAGCGCGTTTTCTCACAGGAACGCCTCATTTTGCGCAGAATCAGATGTTTTTTTGCTGTTTCTGTCTAGCCGGAGAAAATTTCCTGTGTCGCCAAGAATCCCCCTTGTCACCTCATCGATTCAATAGGTATGATAAAAGAAAATCACACAGAGAGGATGGCGATGGAAGCGCTGCGCCCCGATTACCTGACTTACCTGCGCGAGATCCGTGCCGTCATGCGCGGAGTCGATGCGGAATTGCAGTCGGCCAAGGCCCGCGACGATCTCGCCAATGCCGAGCGGATGCTGTGCGTCATGCAGGCGGAAATTGCTTATCTCGCTGACAACCAGGCTCAGATGGAAGCGCGACTGGACCAGTCGATCGCGATGATCACGCCTCTCCTCGATCGTCCTGTACTGGCGGAGTTGCGGGATGGCCTTGCTGCGGTAGACGGCAAGGCCTGGACCAATCCCGGCGCGCGGCTCGGAGAGCTCCGGCGCCTGTTCCAGTCGGCAATGAAGCCGCTCGGCGCGCTTGCCGACGCCGGCGTCGCGGAAGCCGATACAGTCTTTGCAAACCTCCTGCGCCATGAAACCGAATTGTTCCGGGGCGTAGTCGAGCATCGCCGCGCCTTTGAAGTCGCGCCCGATGCGCCGGTCGCAAGCGGCAGCGCTCCGGCCGCTTCGCCGGCCCCTGCGAGACAAGCCGTCACGGCCGCAGCGATGCAGGCCTATCTGCGCGAAACCTTCCCGGAGGAAGCCGGCGTCGAGGTCGTCGAGATGCACAATGTGCCCGGCGGCCGGTCGAAGGAAACGACGATGTTCACGCTGGCAGGCACGCATAGTCTGCCCGCGAAGATCGTGACTCGCGCCGACATTCCCGGCGGCCTCGTCCCTTCCAAGGCGACCGATGAGTTCGAGATCATCAAGATCGCCGACCGCTATGGCGTGCCCGTGCCCAAGCCGATCCACAGCGAAAGCGACGCCAGCAAGCTGGGGCAGACCTTCATCCTGGTGTCCGCGGTCGAAGGCAGGACCGAGGGCGAATATTTCGCGGATTTCAAGAACCGCGTCACCCATCCGCGCGCAGTGGGGCAGCAGCTCGCCGGCATCCTGGCGAAAATCCATTCGATCCCGCTGTCGGAACTGAGCACGACCCATCTCGATCCGGGCGCGGACCTGCTCGGCCTGGTCACCGACACGATCGAGACGACCTATGAACAGGCGCGCTCCTTCGACTTCCCGGCCCGCGTCCATATCGAGTCCGCCTATCGCTGGCTCAAGAAGAACATGCATCTGGCGGTCGATACCCCTTGCATGATCCATTGTGACATCGGCCTGCACAATATGCTCATCAAGGACGGCAGGATCACGGCCGTGCTCGATTGGGAGCTGGCGACGATCGCGTCCCCGGCGCGGGAGATCGCCAAGATCTTCCACCTGATCGACGCGCTGATGCCGCGCCAGGATTTTCTGGACGCCTATCGTGCTGCGGGCGGGCCAGCCAACGCGCTCGATCCCGACCGGATGAATTTCTACGCGGTCATGAACTACATGGTCACGAACCAGCGGTCGCGCTTCGCCAACGAGCTGTTCATGACGGGCAAGGTGCCGGGCATCGTGCTGGGCCACGCGGGCTACGAGAATGTCTATCGCGTGACCACGCTGCTCTCGAACATGCTCCAGCCCGTCTACCCCGAAGCCTATGGACCAGCGGGCGCAGCACCCGCGGCGCAAAAGGAGAGCGTGTAATGGCCGATCGTTTCGAATTTCTCGCCGAAAAGGTGCGCAACTGGGGCCGCTGGGGTCCCGAGGACCAGCGCGGCACGCTGAACCTGATCGGCCCCGAAGTGCTGATCGGCGCGACCGCCAGCGTCAAGCAGGGCAAGCTGTTCGCGCTGGGCATGGATTTCTGCAAGCAGGGGCCGCAGCTCGCCGAACGCCGGTTCAACCCGCTGCTGTTCGTGACTGACCTGTTCACACCGCTGAACCCGGCCAAGCCCAACGCCATGTATTCCGACGACGTCATCACCATGCCGTTGCAGGCCGCGACGCAATGGGATGCGCTGGGCCATGTCCATTATAACGGCACCATGTATGGCGGCAAGAAAGCTGCCGACAATCTGGGCACCCACGGCACCCACCATTGCAGCATCGAGCATCTGGCCAAGCCGGGCATCATGTCGCGCGGCCTGCTGCTCGACATTCCGCGCCTCTACAAGACCGATCGCCTGCCGGTCGACCATCATATCAGCGTCGATGATCTCAACAATGCCTGCGCCATGGGCGGCGTGACTCCGCAGCGCGGCGACATCATCTGCATCCGCACCGGCCATATCACGCGCTTCACGAAGGATAACGACCGGATCGCGTTCAACGGCCTGCAACCGGGCGTCACGATCGAGGCGGCCGAATGGCTGTTCGAACATGAGATCGGCGCGGTCGCCTCGGACAATCTGGCGGTCGAGGTCATCACCGCGTCAATGACGACGTCCGACCTGCCGCTGCCCTTTCACCTGTTGACCCTCACCGAAATGGGGATGCCGCTGGGCGAAATGTGGAATTTCGAGGCGCTGGCCGACGATTGCGCGAAGGACGGTCAATATTCCTTCTTGCTCTCCGCCCCACCGCTCTCCGTCCCCGGCGCCTTTGGCTCGCCGATCAATCCGCTTGCGCTGAAATAAGGAAATCTGGATGTCCGAACCCACCTGGCAACTGACCGACGCCGACGAAGGCCTGCACCCCCATGGCCCGGAGGAGAACTGGCAGGAAAGCTGCGTGCTCGCCTGGCAGGATCTCGATAGCGGCATGGGCGGCAATCACCGCATTTCCGTGCAGGCCAATCGCGGCGTGTCGAACCTGTGGTGCGCGGTCTTTCATGACCGCGACGAGGTCTACCGCCTCAACCTGGAGAATATCCCGTTCGCGCCGATGACGGGAGAGAATGTCCACGGCTTTCAATGTTCGAACCAGCGCATGTTCCATGACGGCAAGGACCTGCGCGTCCAGCTCGACGAGCCGGAATGCAAGCTCGACCTCGTCGTCCACGACTTCAAGGATTCGGTCGAGGCCTTCATGGACGGCGGCCAGCTCAGCCAGGCCATCTACCGCAGCCATTTCAACATGCACTGCCGGGTCACCGGCACCAGCGAGTTGAACGGCGTCAAGCGGGAGATCAAGAACGGCCTCGGCTGGCGCGACCATAGCTGGGGTCCGCGCGACTGGTCGACCAATCTTGGCCATCGCAGCTTCCACGGCAATTTCGGGCCGGACCTCAACTTCCACATGCTGGTCGTCCTCTCGTCGTCGGGCAAGCTGGACCGGCGCGGCCATTTCGTGCGCAACGGCAAGGTCCACACCACCAGCAATTTCACGACGCGTATCGAGATATTGGAAGACGGCATCACGCCCGTTCGCGGCCGTTGCCACATCTTCCTGGAGGATGGCGAACAGCTGACCTTCCACTGCGAGGTCCAGAAGGGCGTGTTCGCCACGGTCGAGATGTTCCAGGCCTTCTTCGGCAATGGCGAATGCTTCATCGTCAACCCGGACGGGACAATGACGGGCGGCGGGTTCTGCAACTTCGAAGTGACCAACAATCCACGCCTTGGCACCAATCCATTGATAATTGCCCTCGGGAACCGGCTCGAAAACGGCTACGAAAAGATATCGATCGAGCCATGGAAATATGAACCGCTATAAAAATCGACAATATTCATAATTTTTGGGGAGGTATTCTATGCATCGAAAGCTTCTGTTCGGAAGCATTCTGTTCGCTTCTGCGTCTGCATTGCCGTTTCAGGCACTTGCCCAGTCACCTGGCGCCTCCACCACGGCCGACGCGCCGCAGGAAAGGACAGCCAGGTCGACCACCAATGACGATTTCGGCGAGATCATCGTGACCGCCAACCGGCGTGCGGAATCCTCGCAAAATGTCGGTATCGCGATCTCGGCATTCAGCGGCGAACTGGTCAAAAATCTCAACGTCACCCAGTCGATCGACATTGCGCGTTTCTCGCCGGGCGTCAGCGCGACCGGCGCACAGGGCGGCTTCCTGCAAACCTTCTCGATCCGCGGCGTGACGCAGAACGACTTCAACCCGCATCAGGAAGCACCGGTTGCGGCCTATATTGACGAAGTCTACATCTCCAGCATCCAGGGTCAGGCGTTCGCGGTATTCGACACGGACCGCGTCGAAATCCTGAAGGGCCCGCAGGGTACGCTGTTCGGCCGCAACGCGACCGGCGGCCTCGTTCATTATGTAACGACCAAGCCCGACACCACCGCGGTCTCGGGCTATGGCAGCCTCAGCTACGGCCGCTTCAACATGGTCCGCGCCGAAGCCGCGCTGAACGTGCCGGTTACGGACAAGATCGCCGTCAGGGCAGCCGGCGTCTATGGTCGCCGCGACCCGATTCTCAAGAACCTGGCCGGGCCCGGCCAATGGGATGATCGTCTGCGGGCGGGCCGGCTCCATATCCTGCTGGAACCGAGCGAGGATTTCCGCGTCCTGCTGAGCGGTCGATATGGCTATCAGTCCACCTCAATTTCCGCCGCCAACCAGTATCCCTCGTCGATCGCGATCCTGGACGCGCTCGGCAATACGGTCGATCAACGCCCGCTGGGTCCGACGGAGACCGCGCAGGTGATCGTCGCCGGTGTTCCCGTCGGCACCCGCCCCTGCGGAGGCTGCGACTTCTTCGGCTACAAGGACCCCGACGGCAGCGGCCGGACGACGTCCGACAGTCTGGTCGGCAAGCCCGTTACCGTCACGACCAGCCCCGGCAAGACCCGCACCTACAGCGAAGCCTATGGCTTCACTGGAAATTTTCAGGGCCAGAGCGGCGACATCACCGCAAACTTCATCGCCGACTATTCCCATTTCCGCTGGCGCGTGGGTTCGGGCCTGACGGGCGGCACCGCCTTCCCCTTCGGCTTCGACACCAACGCCAAGGGTATTGACCAGATGTCGGGCGAGTTCCGGGTATCGGGCGACCATGAGAATTTCCGCTGGGTTCTGGGCACCTATTATCTGTCGATCCAGAGCGAGAATGTCAGTGGCTTTGGCGACGTGACCGGCGGTGCCTTCGGCTTCGGCTCCCCGGCCGACCAGGTCTTCAACTTCAGTCAGAAGACCAGTTCCTATTCCTTTTTCGGCCAGGCCGAATATGACCTGACGGACCAGCTGACGTTGATCGGCGGCGCCCGCTATATCAACGATGAAAAGAAGTTCAGTTTCATCCCCACCTTCGAGACCGGCACGACATCCTTCCCGGCGGGGCCATCCTACACCACTGCGACCAACCCCGGCGAAAATCCGCTGAAGGCCAATCTGGTGACCTGGAAGATCGGGCTGAACTACAAGGTGACGCCGGACGTCCTGCTGTATGCGACGGCCAACCGCGGCGTGAAGGCGGGCGGCTTCAACGCGCCGTCCAACCCGCTCGCCGGCATCCCCTTCCTGTTCGCGCCCGAAGTGCTCTATGCCTATGAAACCGGCTTCAAGTCGTCGCTCATCGACCGCCTGCTGACGCTCAACGGCTCGATCTATTATTATGACTACAAGAGTTCGCAGAAGCTCGCGTCGATCGGGACCAGCACCTATCTCTTGAGTACCCCGGCGAAGAGCTATGGCGGGGAGCTGCAGATTTCGTCCACTCCGGCACAGGGTCTCAATCTCTCGGTCAACGCCGCCTATACCCATGCCAAGGCCGATAATGTCCTGCTGGGCGGCATCACCAAGGACCGCACACCGCCGTTCAGCCCCAAATTCCAGGTCTCGGGCTATGCGCGTTACGAAATGCCGGTGAGCTTCGGCAAGGCATGGCTGCAGGTCGATGGCAGCTACACCAGCTCGCATTATGTCCAGCTCGACAATTACACGAACAACCGCAACGAAGCCTATGCGCTGCTCAATGCCCGCGTCGGCGTTGGGTCGGACGGTGATACAGGCTGGTCGCTGACCGGGGAGGTGCAGAACGTGACGAATGTCGCTTACAAGACGTCGTCCTTCGCGACGGCGGGCAATTTCGGCTCCGACGTGACGGCCTACAATATGCCGCGCACCTATTCGCTGACGGCCCGCTACACGTTCTGATCGACGAAGATGGGGCGCGGGGCCATG
>JBEVME010000034.1:0-2688 GCA_040508785.1 Sphingobium sp. | reverse complement strand
GGCAAAGGCGAGCGCGATGAGCGCCAAGGGCATGATCGACGCCCGCATCTGAAAATCATTGCTGGCGCCGATCGACCATAAAGGCATGAGGAACAGGCAGAGCGCGGCGATCGTGACGGTCGTGCGATCGGTCCCCTTCCTCCTGTCGCGCAGCAGCGGCAGGACGAACGGCACGACCTCGATCAGCAGGATCAGCACATAGGCGGGGAGGAAGGGCGGACGGAAGCCGCCCCCGACGGTCGCTGCGTCGGTGGACAGATAGAGGAGCGCCGGAACGGTCGTCGCGGCGGCGATCACGCCCAAACCGACATCCCACCGGCTCCATGCCCCGGTCAGAAGGGCGCGAAGGCTGGCAAAGGCGGCAAAGGGCAAGGCGCCGAGCAGCGCCAGCGGCGACCAGAGCGCGACCAGCGCCATGCTCGCCGCGAACAGTCCGACGGGCGCCAGGCCCTTGCGCCAGAGAAGATAGGCAAGCGCGACCGTCCAGCCTGCAAGGGCGTGCTGGGGCACCCAGAAAATCTGGGTGATATGCGCGCTATATTGATAATGGCCCGACCAGCGCTCGATATGGTCCCAGTCCGCTCCGCCGGTCGCCCATTGACGGATGAGGTTGCCCACTATGTCGAGGCCGCTGAACAGGACGAAGATGGTGAGCGCGATCAGCCGCGCGCGCCGCCCTTCGAACAGCGCCGAACCCTGCGCGAGGAGGAGGCCGAGAATGAGGCTGTTATGGCCAAGCAGCGCCCAGTCGCGGCCAAGCTGGCTGGCGCCGCCAAGCAGCGCCGGGACCAGATACATGCCGACCGGCGCGCGCAGAAGCTGCGCCCGTCCGTCGAGCCAATAGTCGAATGGCCAGCGATGACGGCCCATGTCGCCAAGCACGGCGTCGCGGATCTGCCAATCGGCGGTCGCATGGAAAAGCCGCCCCTCTCCCCCCAATAGCAGCAATAGGGCGGCGACGAGCAGGCAGAGGCCGATGGTCGGCACGCCGATCCGGCAATGGCCCGGCATGGCCCTGTAGGTGACGAAGGCGAGGGCCAACGGCAATATCAGGGCGAGCGCGGCCACCAGCAGCGGCGGCTGGCCGATCAGGCCGAGCAGCAAAATATTGTCGAGCGCGAAAAGCGCGACGAGCGCCGCCGTCAGCGCCCGTAGCGGAAGGGATCGTGTCCGGGCAGAGGCCCGCGTCACGCCGCCTCCGCGTCGAGCTTTCGCTGAAGGACGTGCACGGGATTGTCGCTGAGCGCGGGCGCCATGTTGATCCGCTCCCGCTCGACCACCAGCGGGCGTTTGCGGACCTGCGCATGGATGGAGGTCACATATTCGCCCAATATGCCAAGGAAGGCGAGTTGGATGCCCGAGAGGAAGAAAAGGGCGACGATCACCGTCGTCATCCCGCGCGGCGCAAGGCCGGGCCAGACGAAATACAGGCCGATGGAGGCAGTGGCATAGAGTAGGCACAGCGCCGCCATGACGATCCCGGCAAAGGTACACAGGCGCATCGGCACGTTCGTGAAGCTGAAGATCCCGTTCAACGCCTGATCCATCAGGCGCGGCAGGTTGTTCTTGGAAATGCCCGAGCGGCGCGCGGCCCAGGTATAGGGGACGATGACGCGGCGAAAACCGACCGAGGCGATGATGCCGCGAATATAGGGATAATGATCGTCATGGCTGACGACGGCCTCCCACACCTTGCGGTCGAGGAGCTGGAATTCGCCCACATTCACCGGAATGTCGATGTCGCTGAGGCGGCGCACGGTGCGGTAGAAGATCGCGCGGCAGGTGCGCAGCGCCAGGCTCTCCTGCCGGTTGATGCGCGCGCCCGCGACGACTTCCACGCCGCTTTCCCACAGGGCCACGAATTGCGGGATCATCTCCGCCGGGTCCTGAAGATCGGCGGGCAGGAAGACGACCACCGCATCGCCGGTCGCGGCGCGCAGGGCGTTGAAGTTGGAGCGGAAGGGACCGTAATTGCGGGCGTTGAGGATGATCTTCATCGCCGGGTCGGCCGCCGCCAGCGCGCGCAATATATCCTGCGTGCCGTCGCTGCTGTCATTGTCGGCGAAGATATGCTCGCGGCCATAGCCCTCCAGCGGCGCGCCGGGTGCGAACAAGGCGGCCACCGCGTCGCGACAGGCCTCGACATTGTCCGCCTCGTTGAAGCAGGGCGTCACGATGGAGATGGTCTTCATGGCGTTCGCTCCGGCGAGGCCATGAACACGAAGCGGCGCATGGCGAGAAAAGTGAGGGTGAAGATCGGCAGGACGACCGCCTGCGCCAGAAGGGGGCGCAGGCCGGCGCGCATGGCGGCTTCGAGCAACAGCATGTTGAGGCCGAGCATGGCGGCATAGACGGCCAGGAAACGCGGCAGCAGGCGCAGGTCGCGCGAGCGGAAAACGGCGCTTGTCGTGAGGAAATTGAACAGGACGCCGATCACGAAGCTGACGATCAGGGCGGCATGCGGCGGTATGCCGAGCTGCACCAGCCCGCTGAACACGCCATAGCCGAACAGCGTATTGACCCCGCCTGCAATGAGGAAGCCGATGAAGCGGCGGTCGAGGGCTGCCGTCATCATGCAGCCTGCCTCAGCGCATCGACGACGGTCACGAGGCCGTCTTCGATGGCGATGCGCGGCGCCCAGCCGGTGGCGGCGGTAAGGCGGCTGCAATCGCCTTCCAGATGCATGAT
>JBEVME010000013.1:0-5246 GCA_040508785.1 Sphingobium sp. | reverse complement strand
CGGCGCGCGCTGCTGCCTCTTTTCATCTTCAAACGGGGGACACTCCATGGAACTCAACAATATTGCCGCGATCGTCACCGGCGGCGCTTCCGGTCTGGGCGGCGCGACCGCGGCGCGGCTCGCCAAGGCGGGCGCCAAGGTCGCGATCTTCGATCTCAACGAAGAGACGGGCAAGGCCCATGCGGCCGAGATCGGCGGCACCTTCTTCAAGGTGAACGTCGCCGACGAGGACAGCGTGGTCAACGCCATCGCAGCGGCGGAAGCGGCCCATGGCGTGGCGCGGGTGCTGGTCAATTGCGCGGGCATCGGGTCGGCGATGAAGACCGTGGGCAAGGAGAATGTCCCCCATTCGCTCGATCATTTCCGCAAGGTGGTCGAGGTCAACCTGATCGGCACGTTCAACACCATTTCCAAATTCGCGGCGCGCCTGCTGCCGGCCGACCTGATCGGCGAGGAGCGCGGCGTGATCGTCAACACGGCGTCGGTCGCGGCGTTCGACGGGCAGATCGGCCAGGCGGCCTATTCGGCGTCCAAGGGCGGCGTCGTCGGCATGACCCTGCCGATCGCGCGCGACCTGGCGCAGAGCCAGATCCGCGTCGTCACCATCGCGCCGGGCCTGTTCCTGACGCCGCTGCTGATGGCGCTGCCCGAGCCGGCACGCGTGTCACTCGGCCAGCAGGTGCCGCATCCCAGCCGCCTGGGCGATCCCAGCGAATATGCGCAGCTGGTCGATTCGATCATCGCCAACCCGATGCTGAACGGCGAGGTCATCCGCCTGGACGGCGCGATCCGCATGGCGCCGCGCTGAACGGAAGTCCGGCGGGGGCAATCCGTCCCCGCCTGTTTCGTCCGGGCCATATGAAATGGTCGAACGACTATCCTTTGCTCTTGCTCAATCGATCCCGGCGTGGTTCGTGGCGACCAGCAGACAAGCCGGGAGAGTGGTGTGGAGCGAGACGATGGTTCGGCGGTCGAGGCGCCCGCATTCTGGACGGCCCGGCGGCGGCACTACGTGCTGTTCATCCTCTGCCTGGTCGGCATCTTCAACTTCATCGATCGCCAGATTCTCGCCATCCTGCTGGAGCCGATCAAGCATGACCTGCAGGTCAGCGACACGCAGATGGGCCTGCTGTCGGGCGTGGCCTTCGCCGCTTTCTATGTGACAGCCGGTTTCCCGCTCGCGCGGATCGCCGATCGCGGCAATCGCAAGACGCTGATCGCAATGTGCCTGACCGTCTGGAGCGTGGCGACAGCGCTATGCGGACTCGCCACCTCCTATGTGCAGCTGATCCTGGCGCGGATGGGCGTGGCGGGGGGCGAGGCGGGTGCCTATCCGGCATCGCAGTCGATCATCGCCGATCTCTATCCCGTGTCGCAACGGGGTACCGTGATCGGGATATTGCTGGCCGCGCAGTCCGTCGGCATCGCCTTCGGCCTGTTCTTCGGCGGCTGGCTGAACCAGGCGTTCGACTGGCGCACCGCCTTCATCGTCGTCGGCCTGCCCGGCGTGTTGCTGGCTATCGTCGTTCTGTTCACCGTGACCGAACCGCCGCGCGGCATGGCCGACGGCACGCAGAAGGCCGTGGGCGACGCGCCCGCCGCAAAGGAGATCGCGCGCTTCATCTTCGGCACGCCGGCGATGCTGATGCTGCTTTTCGTGGCAGTCTGCGGGTCCTTCACCGGCTATTCGCTGCTGGCCTGGACCCCGGCTTTCTTCATGCGCGTCCATGGCATGAGCACGCTGGAGGTCGGCCAGTGGATGGGGCTGGTGGTCGCGTCGGGGCTGTTCATCGGCAATATCGTTGCCGGCCGTTTTTCCGACTCGATCGCGAAAGGCAACCTGTCGATCTACATGATCGTGTCGGGCTGCTTCTCTATCGCCTCGGTGCCGTTCGGTATCTGGTTCGCGCTGGCGCCAACCCAGACCGGATCGCTGACCGGCCTGTTCATCGGCCATCTTCTCATGACCGGCTGGCTGCCGCCGGTTTATGCCGTGGCGATCGGCCTTGCCCCGCCCCGTATGCGCGCGATGGTGATCGCGATCGTCGCCTTCTGCATGACGATCATGGGGATCGGCCTCGGTCCCGTGGTCGTCGGCGCGGTCAACGATGCGCTGGAGCCTGCGTTCGGGGCGGGAGCGGTACGCTATTCGCTGCTGTTCATCCACCTCGGGCTGATATTCGGCGGCATCGCGGCCTTCGCGACCGCCTGGCTGCTGCGCCGGCGCGCCACGAAGGAGGCGGCCGGCACCCATTGACCGGCCGGCCTCGCTCCGGCGTCGATACGCTCAGACCGGGTCCCAGGCGAGCGACAATTTCGTCACCGCCCAAACGCCCGTGGACGTCCATTCCATCTCGCCATCCGGCGGGATGCGGATATTCTTGAAGCGGGCGAGAAATTCCTCGAGCACGATCTTGATCTCGCGCTTGGCAAGATGCGCGCCCAGGCAATTGTGGACGCCAGTGGCGAGCGACAGATGGCGGGCCTTGCGGTCCGGGCTGACCGTGTGAGGGTCGGGATATTTGCGATCGTCGCGCGACGCGAGGAAACCCGGCACCAGGATGATGTCGTCCTTCTTCATGTGGATGCCGTGAAACTCGATATCCTCGACGACCTTCCGCCGCGTGCCGACGACGCCATAGGCGCGCAGCAGATCGTCGACCGCCGCGGGTATCTCCTCGGGCTGTTCGCGAAGCCGCTGCTGGAGCGCCTGGTCCATCGCGAGGTGGCGCAGATACCAGCCAAGGCTCGACACCACCGTATCGAGACCGCCGAAATAGAGCAGCATGACCATGCCCATCACTTCGCCATGGTCGAGCGGGCGCCCCTTGATCTCGGCCGACAGGATGCCGCCGACCAGATCGTCACGCTGGTCGCGTCGGCGCTGGTCGATATATTCGTCCAGATAGTGGTAGAGGTCGCGCGCGGCGGTTGTCTGGACGAGGGGGTCGCGGCTGCGGTTGATGCCATGGTCCCATTTGAAGAATTGCGGCAGCAGCTCCCGTGGCAGGCCGAGCAGGTCCAGGAACGAATAGGAGGGAAAGAGCGACGCGAATTCGGATATGAATTCGCAGCCATCCGGCCGCTCGAACTGGTCGATCAGGAAGGCCGCGGTCTCCCGGAGCGCGGGCTCGTAGCGCGAAATCGCGCTCGGTTGAAAATAGGGCTGAAGCACCTGCCGGTACAGCATGTGCTGCGGCGGATCGAAGTCCACCGGATTGAGTCGCCAATCGACGCCCAGCACCGGCCCGATATTCACATTCTCCGCACTGGAGAAACGGGCCGGGTCCAGGAATATCTCGTTGATGATGTCGAACCGGGTCGGCACCCAGGCGGGTATGCCCCTGGACGCCGCCCGCGCGTAGATGATGTCGGGTCCGTCATGCAGCGCGCTGATCCCGACGAAGGGGTCCTCGAATTGCGCGGCAAAGGCGCTCAAATCCTCATCCCAGAACAGGTGGGGGGGAACGTGCGCCGGCAGTGTGAACGCGCCCGGAGCCGGGCTCGCGGCATTCGACATGATCGTTGAACCTCGTAAAAAACATGGGTGCCGCTGGACCGGATCGGCTCATGCAGCCTGCATGTAAGCGTGAAGTTTGTCAACGCGGACATCTTCCCGCGCCATCATCGGGACCGTTCTTTACAACCGTTCATGCGCACGCTCCACATGCAGAGCGTCGATCTTGTAAACGGTGATTGACTTACGCCGCGGTTGATTCCATTTCCGGTCCGAAGGGCTCGCGCAGATGCCCATCGGGAGAGCAGACATGGATACTCAATCGCCATCCGCCTATATCCGCATCGGCAACGAAGATTTCGACACGGGCAGCGGCGGCACGTTCGATCATCACAACCCCGTATCGGGCGAGCTGCAGGCGACCATTCCGCTCGCCGGCAAGGCCGAGATCGATCGCGCGGTGGAGAAGGCCGCGTCCGTCGCGGTTGAATGGCGCCGGACCCGCCCGGAAGTACGGCGCGAAATCCTCAACAAGCTGGCGCAGCTCATCCGCGAGAATAGTGACGAGTTCGCGCGGCTGGCGGCGCTGGACGGCGGTACGCCTTTGTTCGCGGGCAAGCGGATGGCGCTGCTGTCGGCCGAATGGTTCGCCTATTATGCCGGCTGGCCAGACAAGATCGGCGGCGAGCTGCTCTCCACCTACGACACGCGCGGCGAATTCGCCTATACGGTGCCCGAGCCCTATGGCGTCGTCGGCATCATCATCACCTGGAACGGACCGCAAATCTCGATCGGCATGAAGGTCGCGCCGGCGCTGGCCGCCGGCAACTGCGTGGTCGTGAAGCCGGCCGAGATGACGCCCTTCGCGCCTGACTTCTTCATGAAGCTGGCGCGGCAGGCGGGCGTGCCCGATGGTGTGCTGTCGATCATGCCCGGCAACCCGGAAGCGGGCGCCGCGCTGGTCGCGCATCCCAAGGTCGAGATGGTGAGCTTCACCGGCGGGCCGATCGCGGCGCGCAAGATCCTGGTCGCCTGCGCCGAACAGATGAAGCCCGCCGTGCTGGAACTGGGCGGCAAGTCGGCCAGCCTGATGTTCCCCGACTGCGATATCGACGCTGCCTGCGAGCGGGCGATCCAGTGGACGATCGGCATCATGGCCGGCCAGGGCTGCGCCCTGCCGACGCGCCTGATCGTCCACGAATCGATCCATGACGAGGTGGTCGAGAAGCTCAAGGTCATCACGGCCGGCTACAAGGTCGGCGACCCGTTCGAGGAAGGCGTCGCCGTAGGCCCGGTCATCAATGCGGCGGCGGCCGACCGGATCATCGCTATGCTCGACCGGGTTCGGTCGGAAAAGTCGGGTACGATCGTGCTGGGCGGCGGGCGTCCGGGCGGCGCGCTGGCCGGCAAGAATTACGTCGAGCCGACGATCATCATCGACGTCGATCCCAAGAGCGAGATCGCACAGAAGGAAGTGTTCGGTCCGGTCCTCATCGTCCAGAAATTCGCGACCGAGGACGAAGCGATCGAACTGGCCAACGCGACCGAATATGGCCTTGCCAGCTATATCCAGTCCAATGACGTCAAGCGCGTGCACCGGCTGGCCGAGCGGCTGAAGGCGGGTGGCGTCTATGTGAACGGCGCGGTGCAGATCAATCCCTATACGCCCTTCGGTGGCCTCGGCATTTCGGGCTACGGCAAGGAAGGCGGACGCGCAGGGATCGACGAGTTCCTGCGCTACAAGACGGTCGCGATCGCCTGATCGCCGACCCCGGCAGGGCAACGAAAG
>JBEVME010000148.1:0-6508 GCA_040508785.1 Sphingobium sp. | reverse complement strand
TGGCGCTGCCGCCAGGCCGCGATCTTCGCATGATCCCCCGATCGCAACACTTGCGGGATCGTGCGCCCTTCCCTGTCGCTTGCAGCGCGATCAGCCTTCGCTGCGGTTTTCGCGGCGCTCGGCGATACGCGCGCGCTTGCCGGTACGGCCGCGCAGATAATAGAGCTTCGCCCGACGCACCACGCCCTTGCGAACGACGGTGATCGAATCGATGTTGGGCGAGTAGAGCGGGAACACGCGCTCCACGCCTTCGCCAAACGAAATCTTGCGGACGGTGAAGTTGCTGCCCATGCCCTTGTTGGAGCGGGCGATGCACACGCCTTCGTAATTCTGGACGCGGCTGCGTTCGCCTTCGATCACCTTCACGCCGACGCGCAGGGTGTCGCCGGGGCGAAACACGGGAATGTCCTTGCCGAGAGCGGCGATATTCTCGGCCTCGATCTGCTGGATCAAGTTCATGACTTAAAGTCCTCAGTCTTCGCGTTGCGCGCCAGAGGGCGACTGGTCCCGAGCGCCGATGTGACGCTCCCAAAGGTCCGGCCGCCTTAGCCGTGTATCGACTTCCGCCTGGCGCTGCCGCCAGGCCGCGATCTTCGCATGATCCCCCGATCGCAACACTTGCGGGATCGTGCGCCCTTCCCATGTCGCGGGTCGGGTATAGTGAGGATATTCGAGAAGGCCGCTTTCGAAGCTCTCCTCATCCCCGCTGGAAGGCGCGCCCATTACCCCAGGAAGCAAGCGGATGCAAGCGTCCAGCAGGGTCAAAGCCGCCATTTCCCCGCCCGACAATATGATGTCGCCCATGCTGATCTGCTCAATCGGGCGGGCATCGAACAGACGCTCGTCGAAGCCCTCGAACCGGCCGCACAAGATGGTCGCTCCGGGACCTGCTGCGAGCGCCCGCACGCGCTGTTGAGTGATCGGCGCACCGCGCGGGGTCATGGCGATGACCGGCAGGTCTGGGCGCACTTCCAGCGCATGATCGACCGCGCGGGCGACGATGTCGGCACGCAGGACCATGCCGGCGCCGCCGCCCGCCGGCGTGTCATCGACGGTGCGATGCTTGTCGGTGGCGAAATCGCGGATCTGGAACGGGGTACAGGCCCAGATGTCGTCAGCCAGCGCGCGGCCTGCCAGGGATATCCCCAGGGGGCCGGGGAACATCTCGGGGTAGAGGGTCAGCAGCTGCGCAGTGAAGGTCACCGCCGGGCCCTGAGCCATGCACTCGCGGCTCCGGCACCGAGGCACGCCAGACCGCAAGCCAGCAGGGTGAGGCCTAGCCCGACGAGGATGTCATCAAACGCCTCCGTCCGCCCGAACAGACCAAGCAGGAGGAAAAGCGCGGGCATCGGCAGTACCAGCGCGGCGCCGGCCGCCATCTTCACATTGCGAGTCCAGCCGACGCCGAACAGGCGCCATCCGGCCGCGACCAGAAAGAGCAGATAGGCGCCGAGCAGAATTTGCGGGATCATGGGCATGGGTCGCGCTTATGCCAAGCGGTGCGCGCCGTCCAGCTTCCGGCATGATCCGCCGCGCCGCCTAAAGCGCCTTCGCCTCGAGCTTCAATTCCTGCAGCTGCGGGGTCAGCGTGGGCGCGAGCAGAATGGACCCGGTCACCCTGCCCTTCGCGCAGGTCCAGATGAACTTGCCCGACAGGTTGCCAGTGGCCGTGATCGGACTGGCGATATCGCAGGCGCCAACTTCGTCCTTGAGCGCGGCCAGCGCCCTGGCCCAATGGAGAGCGTCGCGGTCCATCAGGAAATTCATGGCGAGATTCTCCTTTGCCGCCAACACATCGCCTGCGACATAGATGCGTCCGGCCGCCGCGTAGCCATCGGCGAGCAGCGCGGAGGCCCGCATCTGCCGGGCCACCAGAGCGCCCGCCTTCTGCAGCGCGAGCGCCGCGTCCCAGGCCGGCGCGCTCGCGCTGTTATAGGTGCGGTTGGTGAAGACGAAGACCCCGACGCCATAGTCGGGCATCAGCATCACATGACTGCCATAGCCGGGATAGCCGCCGCTATGCGCGAGGGTGAGGCCAAGGTCGCAATCCTGCGCGATTCGGAAGGCGAAGCCATAAGCGGCGGCGAGCTTGCAGGCCGTTGAGCCGCTCTTGCCGTTGCGCTGGGCGATAGAAACGAAATTGCTCCCTTCGCTCAGCATCCGCACCGATGCGCGAGGGACGGGGCCGGTGTCGACGTCGTCGCGCGGTGGCCAGGCGGAGAGGAGGAAGACAACCCAGCGAGCAAAATCGTTGGCGCTGGTCTGGAGACCGCCCATCGCGCCGAAGGCGCCGTCCGCCATGTCGGGCTCGCGGGTCCATCGGCCATCCTCCCAGCGATAGCCGAACGAGCGGCGCTCCACCGGCCATTCGGCGACCTCATACCCGCTCGACATCATGCCGAGCGGGGTCAGCAGGCCTCTTTCGACATAGTGGCGATAGGAGGAACCGGACACATTGGCGACGATTCGACCGAGCAGGGCGTAGCCAAAATTGCTATATTCATAGCGGGTGCCGGGCGCGGTGCTCATGGGAACGCCTTGCGCCAGCATCTTCGTAAAATCGGCGTGCGACAACGGGGTCTGGCGGTCGCCCCACGGATTATCGTCGATGAAGCCTGCGCTGTGGGTGAGCAGGTCGCGAATGCGGATCCGCGGCGCGTCCTTCGTGAGATAGGTCCAGCCGCGCATTTCAGGGACATATTTTTCAGCGAGATCGTCGAGCGCGAGCTTGCCCTCTTCGCGCAGCTTCAGGATCGACAGCGCCGTGAACGCCTTGGTCATCGAGGCAATGCGGAACAGGCTGTCGGGCGTGACCGGGCGGTTGCGCACCAGCTCCTGCACGCCATAGGCCTTGACATGGACGAGCCGGCCATCGGCGACGATTCCATAGACGAGGCCCGGCGCGTGGCTGTCGATCTGATAGTCGGCGAAGAGCTTGTCGATCTCGGGCAGGGCGTCGGCGATTTTCCGTTCATCGGCTCGCGCGATAGCAAGGACGGGCCAGCACAGGGCGAGCAGCGCAACGAGCCATCGGATCATGCGATCGTCCAATCCTGGATGCCCAGCCCTTCGACATCGGCAAAATCGGCCGATAAGGCGCGGGCTGCAATCCGTCGATCCGGACGACCGCGCCGAAACGGCAGGCCCGCATAGGTTGCGGCTGCCGCCGCATCAAATGGCAGGACGGCGCCTTTGCCGGGCGCAAGGCTAGCAGTTGCCCGATTTGAACACCCTGCCCTCATACTCCTCGCGCGTTGCGCAACTCCGCAAATACGAACTGCCTATACTATGAGACGAAGCCGGCGTCGATAATTGCGGTTTCATCGCCAAGCGCGACCGCGTGCATAGGCACCATGAACCGCTTGGGCGCCTTGCCGTCGTTCGTCGCCGGCCGCTCGATTTCGATAATATCGCCCGCACCGAAATTTTCGACCGCGACAATCGCGCCCAGCGCCTCGCCTTCGGTCGACAGGCAGGCCAGGCCAATCAGGTCGAAGTGATAATATTCGCCCTCGGCGAGCGGCGGGAGGGCGGAACGCGGGACGGTGAGCGCAGTACCGCGCATGGCCTCCGCCTCGGTCCGGCCGTTGACCTCAGCGAAACGGGCGACGGCCCCGCTCGGACCGGGGCGCACCGACTTCAGCGTCAGAGTGCGGCCGGCGGCGTCGAAGCTCTTGTAGAATCTGAGGCTCTCCGCCCCGTCGCCGAACAGCTTGAGGCGCACTTCGCCCGCCACGCCATGCGCACCGATGACGGCGGCGAGGGTAACGCGCTTGTCGGGCGCGACAGAAGAATCCCTCTCCACTTCAGGTTCAGACCAGTCTTGTGCCTCGTTTGAACCTGAAGGGGAGGGGGGCTTTGGGCTCAACCCTCAGCCTTCTCTTCGGTGGCGTCAGGGGTCGCTTCCTCGACCGCATCGGCGACAACCTCCAAGGCCTCGGCTTCTTCAGCAGCAGGCTCTTCGACCGGCGCGGCGGCGGCTTCCTTGGCGGCTTCTTCAGCGGCGACGCGGGCTTCCTCGGCCTCGGCCAGCTTGGCCGCGCGATCCTCGGCGCGGTCCTTGGCCTTCTGGCCGGGCTCGCCCTTCTTGGGGTTGTTGCTGGGCTTGCGCTCCTTGACGCCGGCGGCGTCCAGGAAGCGGGCTACGCGGTCGGTGGGCTGCGCGCCGACCGAGACCCAGTGCTTGGCGCGCTCGGCGTTCAGCACAACGCGCTTCTCGTCATCCTTGGCGAGCAGCGGGTTGAAGCTGCCGATCCGCTCGATGAACGCACCGTCGCGGGGCGAGCGGCTGTCGGCCACGACGATCCGGTAATAGGGGCGCTTCTTGGAACCGCCGCGCGAGAGGCGAATGGACGTTGCCATGGGAATCTACCTTTCTATTCAATCTTAATCAGTTGAAAACACTTATTTCTTCATGAAATTCTGAAAGCCCGGCGGCAGGTTCGGCATGTTGCTGCCCAGCCCCGGCATCCCCTGCGGAGGGGCACCGCCGCCGCCCAACATGCCATCAAGGCCGCCAGCGCCGAACATCTTGGCCAGCCCTTTCAGGCCACCCATCTTGCGGATCTTCTTCATCGCCGTTTCCATCTCCTGATGCATTTTCAGGAGCTTGTTCACTTCCTGCACCGTGCGGCCGGCGCCCTTGGCGATACGGATCTTGCGCTTGGCGTTGATGAGCGCGGGCTTTTCGCGCTCCTTGGGCGTCATCGATCCGATCAGCGCGTCCAAGTGGATCAGCGTCTTGTCGCTGGCGCCGCTATTGGCCATCGCCGCCTGCGCCTTCTTCATGCCGGGGATCATGCCCGCCAGCGCGCCCAGCCCACCCATGCGGCGCATCTGGCCCAGCTGCGCGCGCAGGTCGTTGAGGTCGAACTGGCCCTTGGCCATTTTCTTGGCGAGCTTGTCGGCTTCTTCCGCGTCGATGCTCTCGGCCGCGCGCTCGACCAGGCTAACGACATCGCCCATGCCCAGGATTCGCTGCGCGACCCGCTCGGGGTGGAAGACCTCCAGCGCGTCGAGCTTTTCGCCCGTACCCGCGAACTTGATCGGGCGGCCGGTGACGGCGCGCATCGAAAGCGCGGCGCCGCCGCGCGCGTCCCCGTCCATGCGGGTCAGTACCACGCCGGTCAGCGGCACCTGCGCGGTGAAATTCTGCGCGACATTGACCGCGTCCTGGCCGGTCAGCGAGTCGACGACGAGCAGGATTTCGGCGGGCGTCGACGCATCGGCCACCGCCTTCATCTCGTCCATCAGCGCCTGGTCGACATGCAGGCGACCGGCGGTGTCGAGCATGACCACGTCGAAGCCCTGGAGCCGCGCCGATTGGAGCGCGCGCCGGGCGATCTCGACCGGCTGCTGCCCGGCGACGATCGGCAGGGTTGCGACGTCGATCTGGGTGCCCAGCACCGCCAGCTGTTCCTGCGCGGCAGGGCGCTGGACGTCGAGCGAGGCCATCAGGACCTTCTTGCGATCCTTGTCCTTCAGCCGCTTGGCGATCTTGGCGGTGGTGGTGGTCTTGCCGGACCCCTGCAAACCCACCATCATGATGACGGCGGGCGGGGTGACGTCGATCAGCAGCTCGGCGGCTTCCGATCCGAGCACGGCGGTGAGCGCGTCGCTGACGATCTTGACGACCTGCTGGCCCGGCGTGACCGAGCGCAGGACATTCTGGCCCACGGCCTGTTCGGTCACATCCTCAACGAAGCTGCGCACGACCGGAAGGGCGACATCGGCCTCCAGCAAGGCGATTCGCACTTCGCGCATCGCGGCGCGGACATCATCCTCCGTGAGCGCGCCGCGCCCCCGAAGCTTGTCGAATACCCCACCCAGACGATCGCTCAGCGAATCGAACATCAGCACCTCGATTGGACCGCAAAGGCCCGTAAATATCGGCATGACCCTGAACGACAAAATCGCCGGCGGGCGAAACCTCGCCGGCCAGCGTCCATACAAGGCGCCGCTTGCGCCCGATGGAGATGTCAGGGTCACGAACGGCAAGCCGCCCGATTGCAGGGCGCCCTTAGCGCAGCCGCGAGGCTATCGCAAGCCGAAGCCTATTGAACCGTGCCGGCTTTCAGCAGTGCGGCGATGCGGGCGTCGTCATAGCCGGCCCCCTTCAGCAGGTCCCGCGCGTCGCTCGCGGCGGAGGTGGCACGCGGCGGATCGGCGGGCGTTGCCGAAAGGCGGGGCGCGGGCGCCGGCTGGGTCTGGCCGTCGACTTCGATGAAGGTACCGCGCGCCCTGACATGGGGATGATCCGGCGCCTCCGCGATCGTCATCACCGGAGCGAAGCAGATATCTGTGCCCTCCATCAGCGCGGTCCACTCGTCACGGCTGCGGGTCGCGAAGATCGCCGCCATCTTCTCCTTGAGCACGGGCCAGGCGCGCGGGTCCATCTGCGCGTCGAAATCCCGATCGTCGGCGATGCCGATCGCGGCGCGCAATTGGGCGTAGAAATGAGGCTCGATGGCGCCGATCGCGACATGTTTTCCGTCAGCGCATCGATATG
>JBEVME010000145.1:0-7709 GCA_040508785.1 Sphingobium sp. | reverse complement strand
CGGCGCTGCGCGTCTATGTGATGGGCGAGCGGGGCGCGGAGCGGGAAAAGGCGACGCCCGCCGATCTGGCCGAGATGACCCGGCTGGTCGCAGAGGCGGTACGCGCCGGCGCGGTCGGCGTCTCCACCTCGCGCCTGCTGTCCCACCGCAGCGCCGGGGGCGAGATGATCCCCAGCCTTGAGAGCGCGAGCGAGGAATTGCTGGCCCTGGGCGAAGGACTCAGACAGGCGGGCGGCGGCGTGTTCCAGCTGGTGCCAGACTATGACAGCCCGCCCGAGCTTGAGGTCGCGGTGATGCGCGATGTGGCGGCGCATTCGGGCCGGCCCCTCTCCTTCTCGCTGGTGCAGTCACCGATACAACCGGACAATTGGACGCGCTATCTGGATGCGGTGGCGGACGCCAACGCCGCCGGGCTGGCGATCAAGGGGCAGGTCTTTCCCCGGCCGATCGGCTTCATGTACGGGCTCGATCTTTCCTTCAACCCGCTCTGCCGTCGGCCGGCATGGGCGGAAATCGCCGGCGAGCCGCTGGCACAGCGGGTGGCGGCGCTGCGCAATCCCGCTTTCCGCGCGCGCATCCTGTCGGAAGAAGACACGCAGCATCGGATGCCACAGGTCAACATGATGCTGGACCGGCTGGGGCAAATGGTCGCGCTGGGCGATCCGCCCAATTATATGCCTGGGCCTGAGGAGCGTCTGGAGGCCCGAGCGGCGAAGGCCGGCGTCGATCTCATGGAATTCGCGCTCGACGAGATGCTGAAGCAGGACGGACATGCCGTGCTGTATCTGCCGTCGGGCAATTATGCCGCGGGCGACCTTTCCGCCGCGCGGGCGCTAATGGACAGCGAGAACACCGTGATCGGCCTTGGCGACGGCGGCGCGCATTACGGCATCGTGTGCGACGCCAGCTATCCCACCACCATGCTCGGCTACTGGGGCCGCGACGCCGCGTCGGCCGACCGCATCCCCATCGAGCGCGTGGTCGCCGCGATGAGCAGCGAGCCAGCCGCACTCATCGGCCTTTCCGATCGCGGCACCATCGCGCCCGGCATGCTGGCGGACATCAACATCATCGACCATGACGCGCTGACGCTGCACGCACCGCGCGTGAAATATGATCTGCCCGGTGGCGGGCGGCGGCTGACGCAGGCGGCGAGCGGCTATGTCGCGACGATCAAGCGCGGGCAGGTCATCTATCGTGATGGCGTTCCCACCGATGCCCTGCCCGGGTCGCTGGTCCGGCGGCAGGAGGCGGCATGATGGCAGGCGATCCGGTTATCATCGAAGTCGCGATCAGCGGATCGGGCGCGCGCCCCAACCCGCATGCCCCGCGCACGAACGAAGAGATTGGCCGCGACGCACTCGCCTGTATCGAAGCAGGCGCGGCCATCGTCCACAGCCATTCGGATGATGTGCGGCTGGGCGGTGAGGCGGGCGCACGACGCTACGCCGATAGCTGGCGCGACATCTTTGCGGCCCGGCCGGACGCGCTCGTCTATCCGACCGTCACCATCGACGGGCCGGACGGCGACAGGCTGACCCATCTGCCCTTTCTGGTGCGCGAAGGGCTGATCCGCATGGCGGCTTTCGATCCGGGCACGCTCAACATCGGCGCGGCGGAGGAGGACGGGACGCCGACCGCCGACGCCCTGGTGTATACCAACAGCTATCGCGACATCGACCGCGCCTTCGCGCAGATGCGCGACATGGGGATCGGCGCGTCGCTCGCCATCTACGAACCCGGCTTCCTGCGCGCGACCCTCGCCTTCCACGCGGCGGGCAAGCTGCCGCGCGGCAGCCTTGTGAAGCTCTATTTCGGCGGCGACCATAATGTCCGCACCGGGCGCAGGAGCGGCGTTACCTTCGGCCTGCCGCCGACGGCTCGGGCGCTCGACGCCTATCTGGAGATGCTGGAGGGGAGCGATCTCCCCTGGGGCGTGGCGATCTTCGGTGGCGACCTTACCCGGTCCGATCTCGCCCGGCTGGCGCTGGAGCGGGGCGGCCATTTGCGCGTCGGACTGGAGGATCATATGGGTGACAGGACGCCCAGCAATGCCGAGCTGGTGGCGGAGGCGGCAGCGCTATGTCGGGAAGTCGGCCGTCCCGTCGCCACCATCGCGCAGACGCGCGCGATCCTGGACATCGCTGAATCAGCCACCACAGCATGAGCGACGCGGTCTTGGTGCAGAGTTCCGCGCTGGAGGGACTTGCGAAGCTCGCCGAGGCGCGCTGGCCCACCTTTCGGCTGTGGGCGCCGGCGGGATCAGGCGGCCCCGCCCCGCAAGATGTCGGACGTATCCGCGTCCTTATCGTACCAGGCACCGCGCCGGTCGATGCGTCGCTGATGGATCGCTTCTCCAATCTGCGGCTGATCGCCGGCCTTGCCGCCGGCTATGAAGGGGTGGACCTGGAAGCAGCGCGGGTGCGCGGCATCGGGGTGACCAACGCAGCGCTCGACGACAATCGCGACATGGCCGACTGGGCGCTGGGCGCGCTGATCCTGCTGCTGCGCGACATGCTGGGCGGCGACCGGATGATCCGCGAGGGGCGCTGGCAGGCAGGCTGGCCGCAACTGGGTCATTCCTTGACCGCGCGCCGCGTCGGGATCGTCGGTCTTGGCGGGATCGGGCGCGCAGTGGCGGAGCGCTGCACGGCGCTGGGCATGACCGTCAGTTGGTGGGGGCCGCGACCGAAGGATGCGCCTTGGCCCCGCGCGGAAAGTCTAGCCGCGTTGGCGCGCGACAGCGACGCGCTGGTGCTGGCCTGTCCCTTGACCGCTGATACACGTCATCTGGTGGACGCGACGATCCTTGAAACGCTGGGCCCCACTGGCTTCCTCGTCAACGTGGCTCGTGGTGCCGTTGCTGACGAGGAAGCGCTGATTGCCGCGCTGCGCGACGGCACGATCGCAGGCGCGGCGCTCGACGTATTCGAAAATGAACCCACTGATCCCGCTCGCTGGGCAGGCCTGCCCAACCTGCTGCTCAGCCCGCATCGCGCCGGCAGCACGCAGGAACGGGTGCGGGCGATGATGGACCGCTGTCTCGACAACGTCGCCGCCGGAATGGAAAACCGGCCCCTCCTCGATCGCGTCGGGTAATGCGCCCGTGTCGGGCGGGACCGACCAAAGCCGCCATCTACGGCCTTAAGCAGCGACGGCGATATCGCCAATAGGCAAACCGCTCTGCTAAACGTTCGCAGGTGCCCCATACCAGCGCGAGAACCAGTATGCCGGTTCGTTCGGGTTCGCCTCAGCCTATGTCGGCGAACCGGCAGGGTCGGAATTGGCGCGCGCCTCAACTTCCGATCCCTTAAGTATCCACCATAAAAGGAGGGGGCCGTCCCCGGAAGGGTGCGGCCCCTTTTTTGTGCGTCAGCTGAAGTCCGCGGTGACCGGCGTCGCCTGTTCGCGCTCGCGCGCGCGCACGAAGCCCGGGCGCGCGGTCATCCGGTCGAGATAGGCGTCGAGTTCCGGCCCCAGCCGGTCGCCAAGCCCGATCAGCCGGGCGAGGAAAAGCGGATAGGCGACGGCGATGTCGGCGATGGTGAAGCGTTCGGCGCACACATAGGTCCGGTCGGCGATGCGTTCGCGCAGCTTGACCAGGCGTGCGGCGAACCAGTCGGCATAAAGTTCGCCCGCCTCCCCCAGACCCCGTTCCGGCTCACCCAGCCGGTAGCGGATATAAACGGTCTGCGGGAATGTCAGCGTGGCGTCGGCATGATGCAGAAAATCCAGGAACCGCGGATAGTCCACCTCCTCCAGCGACACGGCGAGCGGGGTCGGCCCGTACCGGGTCGCCAGATAGTGGGCGATGCCCACTGACTCCGTCATCACGACCCCGTCGTCGACGAAGGCTGGCACGGTGCCCAGCGGGTTGAGCCCCAGGTATTTCCGGGCCTTCGCGCGCGGCATTGCCGGCAGCATGACGAGGTCGCAGTCGAGCCCCATCTCTTCGATCGTCCAGAGTGCGCGCAGTCCGCGCGATCCAGCGACCTGATAGAGGGTGCGCCGGTGCGGCAACGGAAAGGGTTCGGCGGGATGACCCCGCACCATGTCGTCCAGCATCATCTCATCCTTATCAGATCGGCTCTATCAAGATTAGGCCCACGCCATCGCATCCCGCCGCGCCAACAGGTTCAGCATCAGCTTGCCGGTAGGCGTAGCGGTATCGAGGTTCATGGCCAATATGTGCAGCGTGACCCCTTTGGCGCGCACGGTGTCGGTGATTGAGATCAGATCACTCACAGACCGACAGAGACGGTCGATCTTGGTGACGCAAAGGCAATCACCCTCGCGCACGAAATCAAGTGCCGCCTGCAACTGCTCGCGCGGTGCCACTGATGAAACCATCTCACTGAATAGCTTCGTGCACCCTGCTGCGGAAAGATCGCGCACCTGCGCTTCCATCCCCGCGCTCTGATCTGTGGTGGAAACGCGAATGTACCCTACCCGCATGATTGAACCTCTCAGCTATCCGTTCAATCCTAGCCGGGTGCAGGGTGTAGCAAAGGGCAAACTGGCGAAAATCCGGCCTTTTTGAGCCCCTTTGTAATCGCCGATCACCTGCGTATCGGTAAAAGCCGGCGAGCCCACGATGTCTGTATATATCATATGTTTTCACTGGCCGGAGCAGTCCCTAGCCCGGCTTCGACATTAAAACCTATATCGAGCGGTAAATCTGATCTGACGGGGCTCGACCGGATGGATATGCCGATCCTCTATGCCATCCGTGATTTCACCGGGTAGACGCGAGCCATAGAAATAGCTGATATCGGGATCGCGCGATCCAAGCAGGTTAAGCACGTCCGCACCGACCCGTAGCGGGCCGCGTTCCCAATAGCCGCCAAGGTTGACCAGCGTCGTTGACCGAGAGCGCTGTTCTCCGGTCTCGATAAGTGGCGCGCTACCGAAATGGCGCAGGCGCAGGGTTGTCGTGATCGTGCTGGTCAGACGGGCGCTCACACCACCGCCGATGACCGAGGGTGTCGCGCCGGGTATGCGCCTCTCGCCAGCGGGCGGGCCGCGAAACCTTGCTCGCGTCAATGCCACCGTGCCGTCCAGCGTCAACCATTCGACGGGCTTCCAGAACAGCGACAGTTCCGCGCCCAACCTCCGCGATGCATCGTTTGGTTCGGTGGTGCCAGCATCGCCGACGAAAACCAGTTCCGATGCAAGGTCCAGCCAGTAGCCTACGAGCGACGCCGTCAATGCCCCGCGTTCAACGCGCATGCCAAGTTCAGCACCGTGTGATCGCGCGAAAACCGGCACCCGCTCAGCCGCATCGCCGCTGGCCGGATCAATCACGATTACCGCGCCGCGCACATCGTTCGAGTGATAGCCCTCGCCATAGTTGGCATAGACCTCGATGCCGTCCACCGCCCGCCATGCCAGCGCGGCCTTGGGCGTGATGATCGCATCCGACCCCGAACCGGAGTTCGCAGCTAAGTCGGCCCGGACCCGATAGCCGATAGCATCGCCACGCAGACCAAGTACCAGCCGCAAGGCAGGCGACAATGCGATTTCTGCCTCGCCGAACAGTCCGCCGCCATATTCGTCGACCCGATCCGCACGGACTGTCGAGACGATCCTGTTCGCACTGGTGCGGTAAAGCCCGAGCTTACCTATCCTGTCGAACCGCGCATCAGCCCCCATCCGCCAGATCACGCCATCAGCCTTGATCTCATGCCGCAGCGATCCGCCGAAAACGCCACGCCGGTCAACCTGTCTGAACTCATCTCCGTTCACCGGGTCGTCCAGAAAATAGGTGAAGTTGGAGGTCAGCCGCAGCCGCGAGGCTATCGCGTAGGCGGAGACGGTTGTGTCGCCAAACCGCCCATTGAAAGTGACCGCTACCCGCCCGGCACGTCCGCCAAGATCGGGATCAATGAAGCCGCGACGAGAGATCATTCCGCTCGCTATCGCCCGCTCCGGCACCTGGTCGGTTGATGTCCAGCGGCTGGTATAGCCTGACACACCCAGTGACCATTCGGCCGCCGAATACTTGACCAGCGCATTCACCTTACGGAGGTTCTCGTCCAGCACCCAAGGCCCGTTCGAGCGCGTTCCTTCCAGTGCCGCCAGCAGCGTGCCCCCCGCCTCCTCGAAGCTGCCTGCCGCCAGCGCACGCCAGTAGCCGAACGAACCGCCCGTGATTTCGGCGAACGGCCTATCCAGACGCGAGCGCGTGGTGAAGGCCATCGATCCCGCCGAGGCGAAATCGCCCTGCGTCGCTTGATAGGGGCCTTTGCTGTAGTCGATCCTTTCGATCATCTCCGGGATCAGGAAATTCAGATCGAGATAGCCCTGACCGTGGCCATGGCTGCGCATGTTGACCGGTGCACCATCGACATAGCCCGCCAGATCGGTACCGTGATCGAGGTTGAAGCCGCGCAGGAAATACTGGTTCGCCTTCCCGGCCCCCGAGTGCTGGGTTGCGACAAGTCCAGGCAGGTTTTCCGCCAGTTCGCCGACCCGTGAAATGGGCCTGCTCTCGAAATCCGCGTAGCCGACCACACCCTGAGAGGCGCTGGTCGCGATGCCGATCTGCTCGATTTGGCGGCCATGAACGACGATGTCGTCGGGTGCGTGGGTCTGAGCGAGAGCCAACGATGGCACGATCAGTGCGGAAAGCATTGCAACGTGAGTAAGCAATTTCATGAAAATCTTCATACACGCAGCTTCGCTCGGAGAGCATGCGTCATTTGACGTATCGTGCGATAGTCACGTCTGATTAGGGCAGGAACGCGATGCAACGGATCACGATTTCACTCGACGAAGCGCTGGGCGAGGCTCTGGACCAAATGGCGCAGGCGCGGGGCTATGGGAGCCGCTCGGAAGCCATGCGCGATCTGGTCCGTGATGGGCTTGAGCGCTGGCGTGGCGAAGACGGCCAAGGCAGTCACTGCGTTGCCAACCTGTCTTATGTGGTTGATCGCCGGGTTCGCGGCCTGCCCCAGCTTATCGCGGATGTGCAACACGCCCACCATGATCTGATCGCATCCAGCATGATCGTGCGTCTTGATCACGATCACAGTCTGGAAACGGTAGTGCTACAAGGCAGCACAGACGCGGTTCGGGCGTTTGCCGATCAAGTAAGGTCGGAAAGGGGTGTTCGGCTTGGATCATTGAACATGCTTGCCGTGACGCCGACTGACGATCATCACCATGAGCACGATCATCAGCATCGCGGGCATCACCATCTGTCACCACTTGCCTAACGGCACCGTTTGACCGCGCCAGTTGCAACCCGTTGCAAGGTCTTCTCTGACCATTCCGTTCTATTGGCCCAGACAAACATCCGAAATCAGCGAGCCCGTCCAGCAAGGCTCCAAAGTTGAAGGAAAATGCCTCCCATGGCACTGGCCGGACCTATGTGAGATCGTTCAAGCTGTTTTTTAGGTGTCTCCCAAGGGGAAGCCCTTCGAGACGCATTTTCAATCGAAAGTCGTTGCATCTAAGGCCATCTCGCCGCTACCCTATTGCACGAATGCACTCGCGAGCGCGGTGATTGACGACTGGACGTTGGATTGGGGATAAAATATCGGCGCGAGAAATCGGCTTTTCGGATTTATATTATGAAGTCACGAAAACCGAGCCGGAGGACGAAACTACCCCGGAACCGAAGTATGAGATATTTTCTTATCCAGCCGATACTACCCTGAAGGGGTATCTTGAACAATGGACGAATAATCAGCTTTCAATCCCTGCGA
>JBEVME010000079.1:0-116449 GCA_040508785.1 Sphingobium sp. | reverse complement strand
CCTTGCGTTTTGGCGCCTGAAACGCGCTCGGGAATCGTCGTAACTTCGATCAGTGGCGGGAACATTAATCCTCAAGGACCGCTGCACCACGAGCGGGGCCAATGAGGAGCATTCCGATGAGCGATACGAAAGAACGCGCCAAGGGCGTCATTGACGAAACGGTCGGCAAGGCCAAGCGCGCGGCGGGCGAAGCGTTCGACAAGCCCGCGTTGAAGGCAGAAGGCGACGCTCAGGAAGCCAAGGGCGACGCCGAAAAGGCAGCGGCCAAGGCCAAGCCCTGATCGTATCAAGTCGGGAGGCCCGCTGCGGCGGCCTCCCACGCACTGGAGTATGTAAATGGCGATGATGCAGCTGGATCCGATGCTGCCCTTGCATGTATTAGGCAAGGGCGACGGCTTCGCGATCGCGATGATCGATTACGGTCAGGAACATAATATCCTGTGGGTGACGGCGATCACCGCGACCGGCGAAATTTGGTGTGCTCCAAATCCTCAGGTGCGGATGAACGGCAATTGGAGCATGGGCCGAAGCTCGCCCAAGCTTGCCGCTGTCGATGGCCATACGGTCCAGGAGGCGAGCGCGGTGTGCCCCTGATGGTGCTCATGTTGAGCAACTGCCCTTCCCGCTGATCCCGACATACGCTAGTTCCGGTGAGATGACGACCGGGGCGGCAGACAGAATAGCACGATGACACCGGCGAACCCGATCGCGATGATCCTGTTCGGTGTCATCCTCGCCGGGTGGCTGGCCGCTGCCATCTGGGCGCTCGCGACGGGGCAGCGGATGCGGCGGCAGGCAACGCAGGCTCAGGGCAAGTTCGAGCGGCTGACCAGTCTGGTCACTTCCGCGCCCGCCGCGCCGGTAATCGTCCATCCTGACGGCCGGCTGGAAGCGGCCGACCGGCTCGCGAGATGGCTAGGCAAGCCGCGGCCGCCAAGTTTCGTGTCCGAACTGACGGCGCCGGATGGCGGGCTGGATCCCCGCGATGCGACAGCGCTGGCGCGCGAGATCACCGCGGCCCAGAAGGCCGGCAAGAGCTTTTCCCTGCCGGTGCGCGGCGATGGATCGGCGCGCACGCTGCTGATCCGCGGTGCCCCCGCCGCGCCCGGCCTGGCCGCCAATGGCGGCGTCATCCTTTGGATATTCGACGCGACCGAAAGCCAGTCCGAGATAGAGGCACTGCGAGGCGATGTCGGTCAGCTTCGCGATGCGCTGGAAGCTCTGGCGGGGATCGTCGAGGCGGCGCCGCTGCCGATGTGGCACCGCACGCCCGACCTGCGCCTCAGCCTGGTCAACAGCGCCTATGTGCGGGCGGTCGATGCCGCCAGCGCTTCGGACGTGATCGGCAACGGGATCGAGCTGGTGGAAGCGTCCTCGGGCGTGACTCCGCAACAGGCGGCCGCGCAGGCCGTCGCAGCGGGCGGGCCGCTGGAGCGCAGCGTACCCGCGACTATCGATGGCGAGCGCCGCACGATGCAGGTGGTTGACGTCCCGCTCGGCCGGGCAGGCGTCGCTGGGTTCGCGCTCGATCAACATGCGCTTGAACTTGCGCGGACGGAATATCGCCGGTTGGAGGTGGCGCAGCGCGACCTGCTGGATCGGCTGTCGGCCGGTGTCGCCCGCTTCGGCCCCGATCGTTCGCTCCGCTTCTGGAACCAGCCCTTCATCAGCCTGTTCGCGCTGGAGCAGGAGCATCTGGACGGCAATCCGCTGTTCGAACGGGTGCTGGACCGGATGCGCGAGGGCGGGCGCATCCCCGAGCATCGCGATTTCCCGGCCTGGCGTGCCGAGCGGCGCGACTGGTTTCTCTCGCCCGATGCGCAGGAGGAGAATTGGCTGCTGGCCGACGGCACCCATTTGCGCGTCTATGCGCAACCCTTGCCGGACGGCGGCCTCGTCCTGATCTTCGAGGATCGCACCGAGCAGGTGCAGCTGTCGAGCGCGCGTGACACGCTGCTGCGGGTGCGGACAGCCACGTTCGACAATCTTTTCGAGGCGATCGGCGTGTTCGCCTCCGACGGTCGGCTGCATCTGTGGAACAGCCGTTTCGGCGCCATATGGGGCGTGGGCGAGGAAGTGCTGGCGGCGCACCCCCGCATCGACGAGTTGATGCGCACCGTGCAGGAACGGCTCGCCAAGCCGCAGCAGGCCGATGTCGTGCGGGAACTTGTCCGCGCCGCCACCGTGGAGCGCAAACAGCGGGCCGGCCATGTCGGCTTCGCGGACGGCCGGACCTTCGAGTTCGCGGCAATTCCGCTGCCCGACGGAAACGCGCTCTTCACCATGCTGGACGTGACCGATAGCCGCAGGGTGGAGCAGGTGCTGCGCGATCGCAACGAGGCGCTTGAGCAGGCGGACAAGGTGAAGACCGCCTTCGTCACCAGCATGAGCTATGAATTGCGGACCCCATTGACGACAATCTCGGGCTTCGCGGAGCTTCTGCTTGGTGGCTATGCCGGCGATCTCAACGACGCGACGCGGGATTATGTAGAGGGGATCGTGCAGAGTACCGGACGCCTGTCCATGCTGATCGACAATGTGCTGGACCTGACCCAGGCCGAGGCGGGGACGTTGGCGATCGATCGCGCGCCGGTCGATCTGGCGGCGCTGGCGCGGGCCAGTGCCGAACGGATAGCGGGCGATGCGGCGGCGAAGCGGATCGACCTGGCGGTCACGCTGCAGGACTCGCTGGGCGTGGTGCGGGGCGATGTCCGCCGTATCGGCCAGGCGCTCGACCATCTGCTGGAAAATGCCGTGCGCTATTGTGGCGAAGGCGCCCGCGTCCTCCTGCACGGCGACGGCACCGCCGACCGGGCGCGTTTCGTCGTGTCCGACGATGGGCCGGGCATGGATGCGGCGGCGCAAGCAGCGATATTCGATCCCACCGCGCGCGCCGACCAGGCGCGCCGGGGCGAGCGCGCCGGCATCGGCCTGCCGCTCGCCAAGCGGCTGACGGAGGCGCATGGCGGCACGCTGCAGATTCATTCGGAACCGGGGCAGGGGATGATGGCCGTGATCGACCTCCCGCGTGGCTGAGACGACGCTCGCCCTGCGTGACGAGGCGTCAATGCGCGCGCTCGGGATGTCCCTGGCCGGTCATGTCCGCATCGGCGACGTCATTGCGCTCGATGGCCCTTTGGGTGCCGGCAAGACGACCCTCGCGCGCGGCCTGCTGGCGGCACTTGGGCTGGCAGAGGAGGCGCCCAGCCCCAGCTTCGCCATCGTCCAGCCCTATGACGTCCCCGACGTGCGCTTGCCCGTCGCCCATGTCGATCTCTATCGGATCGAGGAGCCGTCCGAGTTGCGAGAGCTTGGGCTGGACGATTATCTGGGTGAGGGGCTCCTGCTCATCGAATGGCCGGACCGGTTGGGGGATGCGCTCTGGCCACATGCGCTGCGCCTGTCCATCCGGTTCGACGAGGAGGACGAGCGCCGCTTGACAGCGGACGTGCCGGACGCTTGGAGGGATCGATGGTCGCAGATATGATCCCGCCCGCCGCTGCTCCCGCCTTTCTGGATCAGGCCGGCTGGCCCGGCGCGGCGATCGTGCCGCTGGCGGGAGATGCTTCCTTCCGCCGTTACTTCCGGATATTCGATGGGGCACGCCGTGCCGTGCTGATGGATGCGCCCCCGCCACACGAGGACCCGCGTCCTTTCATCGCCATTGCCGAGCATCTGGTCGGTGACGGCTTTGCCGCGCCCGCCATCCTTGCGCGCGATCTGGATGCCGGCCTCGTCCTCATCGAGGATTTCGGTGACCTTCGGCTGAAGGAATATCTGGAGGCGCATCCGGGGGAGGAGGATGCCGTCTATCGCCGTGCCGTGGATCTGCTGGCCGATCTGCACCGCTTGCCGGCGGCAGACGTGCCGCCCTACGACCGAGCGGTCTATCAGCGTGAGACCGGGCTGCTGACTCAATGGTACTGCCCGGCCATCGGCTTGCCCGTCGATTCCGCGGCCTATGCCCGCGCCTGGGACATGGTTTTGCCCCTGGTTGAAGACGCTTCGGGTGCTCCGGTCACGGTCCTGCGCGACTATCATGCCGAAAATATCATGCTCATCGACAGTGCCGCCTCGCACGGCCTTGGCCTGCTCGATTTCCAGGACGCGCTGGCCGGGCATCCCGCTTATGATCTCGTATCGCTGCTGCAGGATGCGCGGCGAGACGTGCCGCCCGCGATTGAGGCCGCCATGCTGGATCATTACAGGGCGGCCGCCCGGCCTTCCGCCGATTTCGACGTCGCCTATGCGATATTGGGCGCACAGCGTAACGCGAAGATCATCGGCATCTTCACGCGCCTGTGGAAACGCGACGGCAAGCCGCGCTACCTGAGCTTTCTGCCGCGCATGTGGGATCTGCTGGAGCGGGACCTGGCCCACCCGGCGCTCGCGCCCGTGGCCGAATGGTTCGCCGCGAACATCCCCGCCGACAAGCGCCACCGCGCGCTTGAGGGGTTCGCGCCAGCATGATGTTCCGCGCATGATCGACACCGCCATGCTGATGGCGGCGGGCCTCGGCAAACGGATGCGCCCGCTTACCGCTACTAGGCCCAAGCCGCTGGTGAAGGTCGCGGGCAGGGCGCTGATGGACCATGCGCTCGATCGGCTGGAGGCGGGCGGCATCCGCAGGGTTGTGGTCAACGTCCATTATCTGGCCGACACGGTAGAGGCGCATCTGCGGTCACGGCGTAGCGGCATGGAAGTCGTGATTTCCGACGAGCGATCCCTGTTGCTGGAAACAGGCGGGGGGCTTGTGAGAGCGCTGCCGCTGTTGGGCGATCAGCCCTTCTTCTGCGCCAACAGCGATAATCTGTGGATCGACGGGCCGACGGAGACGCTCGGCATGATGCGCAGGCTGTGGGACCCGGCGAAGATGGACGCGCTGCTGCTGGTCGTCCCGCTGGCCCGTGCGCAGTGTCATGGTGGCAGCGGCGATTTCCACATGGACGCCGCCGGTCGGCTCAGCCGCCGCAAGAGTGCCCATGTCGCCCCCTTCGTGTTCACCGGGATCCAGATATTGTCGCCCGCGCTGCTGGCCGATCCGCCCGCCGACGTCTTTTCCACCAACATATTCTGGAACCGCGCGATCGACGCCGGCCGCCTGTACGGCGTTTCGCACCAGGGCCTTTGGTTCGACGTTGGCACACCACAGGCGATCCCGATCGTCGAGGCGGCCTTGTCCAATGGATGACATGGCGCATGGGTAGCCGGACCCGTCCGGCGCTCTACAATATTCCGGTGCACCGCGCCTTTGCCGATGCACTTGTCGCGGGCATCATGGCCCAGCATGGCGCCGACCCGGTCGCGCTGGCGCAGGGAATGCTGCTGCTGCCCAATAATCGCGCGGTTCGCGCGGTCAGCGACGCCTTCGTCCGCCGGTCGGGAGGAGGGCTGCTGCTGCCCCGGCTGGTGCCGATAGGCGACCCGGACCTGGGGGAGCAGGTCGGAGGCGCGCTCGATCCGGTGGGCGAGGAGGAAGCGATCCCGCCCGCGATCGATCCCATGCGGCGAACGATGATTTTGGCGCGCATGGTGCAGGATGAAGGTGCGGCGCGCGGCGCCAACATCGATGCGGGCCAGGCGATCCGGCTCGGCGAGGCGCTGGGCCGGGTGCTGGACCAGATGCAGGTGGAACGCCTCTCCGCGATCGACCTGCAACTCGATCTTGGCGAGCTGTCCACGCACTGGCAGGTCTCGCTGGCGCTCTTCTATATCCTGATCGAACGCTGGCCTCAGGAACTCGCCCGGCTCGGCCTCATCGACCTCGCCGACCGCCGTAACCGCCTGTTCGACCGGCTGACGCGGCGCTGGGCTGAACATCCGCCAGGCGCCTTCGTCATCGCCGCCGGGATATCGACGACGGCGCCGGCCGTCGCTGCGCTGCTCCGCCAGATTGCGCAGTTGCCGCGCGGGCAGGTCGTCTTCGCCGGGCTCGACCAGCATATGGACGGCGATGCCTGGGACGCCATCGGCCCGTTCAGGGCCGACCCCGTCACCGGCCGCGCGCCGCCGCCGCACGAGACGCACCCGCAATATGCGCTGAAGCGCCTGCTAGATCGGATGAGCGCGACGCGCGACGATGTGATGCTGTGGCGCTGGGGCAGCGAGCATGACGCAAGGGCGGTGCGCAGCCGGAATATCTCCAACGCGATGCTGCCCCCGCGCCTGACCGGCCGCTGGCGTGATCTGGAAACCGCCGATCGCTCGCTGGCGGGCGTGGAGGCCCTGGAAGTCGCCACGCCGGGCGAGGAGGCGCAGGCCATCGCCCTGGCCCTGCGCGAGGCGGTCGAGACCCCCGAACGCACCGCTGCGCTGGTGACGCCCGACCGCGAACTGGCGACCCGCGTGTCGGCGCATCTGCGGCGCTGGGGCATAGAGGCGGACGATTCGGCGGGGCAGCCGCTGTCCCGCCTGCCGCCCGGCACGCTGCTGATCGCACTGGCCGAAGCCGTGGTCGAACGTTTCGCGCCCGTTTCGCTGCTAGCCTTGCTCAAGCATCCGCTGGCGATGCGGGGTGACATGCGGCTTGCCTGGCTGGAGGGGGTCCGCGCCCTGGACATGATCCTGCGCGGGCCAAGGCCTTGTGCCGGGCTGGTCGGGATCGACATGCTGGTGGCCGAGCAGGAGGGGCGGGACAGGCTGGCCGAGACGCGCGCCAGGGCCCGCGCCTGGTGGCCTTGGGCTCGCGCGCTGCTGGCGCCGGTGGAGCTTGTCTTTGAAGCGATACCGGACCTCGCGGCACAGCTGGCTGCGATCCGTGCCGGCGCGGGCGCACTCAGCAATGACGCGGTCTGGGCCGGGCATCAGGGCCACGCAGCCGCCGCGGCGTTCGAAGCGCTGGAACAGACCGCCGGGGCCGGTCCGCGCCGGGCGGATGTCCGCGCACTGCCCGGCCTGCTGGACCATCTGCTTGGTGCGCAAGCGGTGCGTCCGCCGCAGGGCGGGCATCCGCGCATCGCCTTGCTCGGCCTGATCGAGGCGCGGCTGGTGCAGGCGGACCTCATGGTCCTGGGCGGCCTGAACGAGGGGACATGGCCGGGCCAGCCCGCGCCCGACCCCTGGCTGGCCCCTCGTATTCGCCGGGAGCTGGGACTGCCGGGTCTCGAAACCCGCATAGGCCTGGCCGCGCATGACTTTGCCGGTGCGCTCGGCGGGCCCCGTGTGCTCATCACCCGCCCTCGTCGCGGCAGCGGCGGCCCGGCTGTCGCCTCCCGCTTCTGGTTGCGGCTGAAGGCGATGGCAGGGGCGCAATGGAAGACCGCCGACCGCTATCTCGCCATGGCCCGTGCGATTGATCGTCCCGACACTTATCGTCATGCGCCGGTGCCAGCGCCTCGACCGCCTCTGGAGGCGCGCCCGCGCCTGATCCAGGTGACTGATGTCGATCGGCTGAAGGCGGACCCTTACGCATTCTATGCCCGGCGCATTTTACGGCTCGCCCGGCTCGATCCGGTCGATGCGCATCCAGGTCCCGCTTGGCGCGGCACGAAGGTGCACGAAATATTGCAGCGCTGGGTCGATGCGGGTTCCCATGACCTCGCCGATCTGGAGAACCGCGCCCGCGCCCTTTTCGCCGGCGCTGATATTCACCCGCTTCTCCGCGCATTATGGCAGCCGCGCCTGCTGGAAGCGATCCGCTGGATCGGCGTGGAAGTCGCCGCTGATCGGGCAGGAGGCCGTATCATCCTGGGCGCGGAAATGGAGGGCAGGGCAAACATCGCCGGGGTAAGCCTGGGTGGCACCGCCGACCGGATCGACCGGCTGGCCGACGGACGCCTGGCCATCGTCGACTACAAGACAGGCAAGCCGCCAAGCGCGCGGCAGGTGGCTGCGGGCTATTCGCTCCAGCTCGGGCTGCTTGGACTGATCGCGGAGGCGGAGGAGGGCGGCTTTGCAGGCGTCGGCAATGGGGGGCTGGCCGGCGGGTTTGAATATTGGTCGCTCGCGCGCAAGGGCGAGCAGTTCGGCTATCGCGAAAGCCCGGTGGCGCCGGATGGCAAGGGCGGCAGGATTATCACGGATGACTTCACGAACTTCGCACTCGCCGAGTTCGAGGATCTGGTCGGCACCTATCTGAACGGCAACGCACCCTTCCGCGCGCAGGTAAACCCGGAGCTCGCAAGCTATGGCGACTATGACCAGCTGATGCGGCTGGAGGAATGGTATGGGCGCGAGGATGGCTAGGAAGCCCCCCACATTCCAGCCGCTGGCCGATGCGCAGGCGATCGCGGCCGCGCCTGACGCGCATGTCTGGCTTTCCGCGTCCGCCGGCACCGGCAAGACCCATGTGCTGACAGCGCGCGTATTCCGGCTGCTGCTGCAAGGCGTTCCGCCGGAAAATATCCTCTGCCTCACCTTCACCAAGGCGGGCGCGGCGGAAATGGCGGACCGCATCCATGATCGGCTCGCGCTCTGGGTGCAGATGGACGATGGCGCGCTGTTCAAGGATCTGGAAGCGCTGGGCGAAATGGCAGGCCCGGAGGCACGCGATCGCGCCCGGCGTCTGTTCGCCGAGGTGCTGGAGGCGACCGGCGGGGGGCTGCGCATCCAGACGATCCACGGCTTCTGCCAGCAATTGCTGACCGCCTTCCCGCTGGAGGCGGACCTGGCCCCCGGCTTCCGTCCGCTTGACCAGCGCGAGCAGGCGCAGTTGGCGCGGCAGACGCTCGCGGACATGGTCGTGCGCGCACAGGAGCAGGGCGACGAGGCATTGATCCGCGCGCTCCAGGCGCTCTCGCTACGGAGTGGCGAGGGGGCGGCCGAGGCGTTCCTGTCGCGCTGCGCCTCCGCGCTGGCCGCGCTGGAGGAACTGCCGGATGACATCGCACCGTATCTCGCGCAGCTGCTTGGCCTGCCTCCTGGTGACATCGACGCCCATCTCGCCGACCAATGCGCCGACGCCGCGTTCGACATGGCCTCGATCGATGCGCTCGTCGCCGCCAATCAGGCATGGGGAACGGGCCGTGCGACCGAACGGTGCGCCCGTATCCTCAAATGGCGGCTGCTCGACCCAGCCGGCCGCGCGGCGGGCCTGGCCGATCTGCACCTGGCCTGGGCGAAGAAGGACGGCGATCTCGTGGCCAGCAAGGGCTATGTGCCGCCGCAACCGGAATATCTCGATGTTGCCGGCCGGCTCCATTCGCGCTGCGCCGAACTGCTGCAGATCAAGGCATTGGCGGCCTATGTGGAGGCGCTGGCGTCGGCGCTTCATGCCGGGCGAGCCTATGCGCGGGCCTATGCGGAAGCGAAGGGTCTGGCCGGCGCGGTCGATTTCAACGATCTGATCGCCCGCGCGGCCGACCTTCTCTTGCGGCCCGGCATCGCCGACTGGATCCGCTACAAGCTCGACCAGCAGATCGACCATATCCTTGTCGACGAGGCGCAGGATACGAATGACGACCAGTGGCGGATCGTCGGGGCGCTGGCGGCGGAATTCTTCAGCGGAGAAGGCGCGCGCGGCGACCGCGTCCGCACCCTGTTCACGGTGGGAGACTATAAGCAGGCGATCTTCGGTTTCCAGGGGACCAGCCCCGAATCCTTCGCCCGCGCCCAGGCGACCTTCGCTCAGCTGGCGAATGACGCCGGCCACCCCTTCCACGCGCTGTCGCTGGAACGCAGCTTCCGCTCGACTCCGGCCGTGCTCGAGGTGGTCGATCGCACCATCGCGACTCTGCGCGCCGAGCGCTTCGGTCTGCCCGAAGGCGTAGTGCATCACGTCAGCGCCAACCGCCATCCGGGCGAGGTGTTGTTGTGGCGGCCGGTGGTCGCCCAGCAGTCGGACGATATCGAAGGCGAGGAGGATTGGGCCGCCGATCAGGAGCGCCAGCTGGCGAGGCATATCGCCCGCCAGATCAGGCAGTGGATCGACGACGGTCTGATGCTGGAAAGCAAGGGGCGCGCCGTCGCCGCAGGCGATATCATGATCCTGGTCCGCCGCCGCAACGAACTGTCCCGCCTGATCGTCGCGCGCCTGTATGAGGAGGGCGTGGCCGTCGCCGGGATCGATCGCCTCCGCCTCAATGCGCCGCTGGTGGTCCGCGACTTGCTCGCCGCACTGCGCTTCGCAGTTCAGCCGGAGGACGATCTCAACCTGGCATCCCTGCTGGTGTCGCCACTGCTGGGCTGGAGCCAGGACGAGCTGATGACGAACCTGATCGGTCGCGATCGGCGGACGAGCTTGTGGCAGCATCTGCGCGCCCGGATCGGCGCTGATGCCCTGGCGCCGCTCGCCGACCTGCTGAACGGGGCCGACTTCACCACGCCCTACCGCTATCTCGAAGCGATCCTGTCCGGTCCCATGCAGGGCCGGCGCCGCCTGCTGGGGCGCCTCGGTGCGGAGGCGGCGGACCCGATCGAGGAGCTGTTGAGCGCAGCCCTGGCATTCGAGGCCGACCAGCATCCGACGCTCCAGCGCTTCATCGACTGGTTCGACCGCGGCGAGGTGGAGATCGTCCGCGACGCCGCGTCGCAGACCGGCTCGCTCCGCCTGCTGACCGTCCACGGCGCAAAGGGCCTACAGGCGCCGATCGTCATCCTGGCGGACGCCTGCCTCGACCCCGATGCAGGCAATCGCGCCGGCTCGCTGGAGCTGGAGGGCCTCCCGATCCTATCCCCGCGCAAGGGGGAGCGGAGCGGCGCGATCGGCCTGGCTCATGAAGCGGCGGAGGAGGACGAGCGGCGCGAACATTGGCGACTGCTCTATGTCGCGCTGACCCGCGCCGAGGAACGGCTGGTCGTCGCCGGATCGCTCGGACCCCGCGCGAAGGGCGAGGCGAAGGCCGAAAGCTGGTTCGCAGCCGTGGACAATGCCTTGGCATCGCTCGGCGCGGAGTGGGAGGCCGATCCGCTCTGGGGCGCGCGCCGGCGCTGGCCGGGCAGCGAACGGCATCCTCCCAAGCTGGCCCAATCGTCCGAGACGGTCGACCAGAGCGTCGTCCCGCTGCCTGCATGGCTGCATGATCCCGCGCCGCTGGAGGCACGACCGCCCCGGCCGCTGGCGCCATCGGCGTCGGTCGAGGACGATGTGCCCAACCCGCCGCCGAGCCCCGCCATGCGCCAGGCGGCAGAGCGCGGCCGCTGGCTGCACGCTCTGTTCGAGCGCTTGCCGGACCTCCCGGCCGATCGCCGCCGCGCGGCCGCCGCGCGCTGGCTGGAGCAGCAGGGCGTGGTGGACAGCGCTGCGCAACATGAAATCGTCGAACAGGCTTTGGGTGTCGTCGACGCGCCTCGCTTTGCCGCATTGTTCGGGCCGGGTTCGCTCGCGGAGGCACCCATCGCTGCGGTTGTGGGGGAGGCCGTCATCGCCGGCACCGTGGACCGGCTTTGCATCGGCGATGGAGTCGTGCAGGTGGTCGATTACAAGACCGGGCGTGTCGCGCCGCTCACGGCCGACGAGGTGCCGCTTTCCCATGTTCGCCAGATGGCCGCCTATGTCGCCGCGCTGGCGGTCATCTTTCCCGATCGGCGGATAGAGGCGGCCCTGCTCTACACCTCCGCGCCGCGCCTCATATTCCTGCCGACCGCGCTGATTGATGCGCACAAGCCGGGCTTCGCGCACGCGCAGGAGAATTTGCCGTCGCCAGCCGTTGAGACTGGCGCGCCGCCGCCCTAAATCGTTTCGCAATCAAAGGAGTTATGCAACATGGCCACCAAGGCAGTTACCGACCTCAGCTTCAAGACGGACGTCATCGACGCGGACAAGCCAGTGCTGGTCGACTTCTGGGCCGAATGGTGCGGCCCCTGCAAGATGATAGGGCCGGCCCTTGAGGAGATTTCCGAGGAACTGGCCGACAAGGTGACCATCGCCAAGATCAATATCGACGAGAATCCGGACGCGCCCGGCCGCTATGGCGTGCGCGGTATCCCGACGATGATCCTGTTCAAGAATGGCGAGGTCAGCGCGACCAAGGTAGGCGCGGCGCCCAAGAGCGCGCTCAAGGGCTGGATCGAATCGGAACTCTGATGCGGAGCGCGGGTCAGGCGATCAGCCTGTCCCGCGCAACATCCCACAAGCGCGGCGATGATGCGCCCAGCAATCCTCGCCGCCGGTCGCCCACGACATAGGGCGTTCCGTCCATCCGCGCGCAGCGCCCTCCGGCCTCGTTCAGGAATAGCGTACCGGCGGCATGATCCCAGGGCAGGGTGCGCGCGAAGACCGATACGTCGTTCCGGCCCAGCACCAGCCGGGGATATTGCTCGGCGGCGCATCGGGGAATATCCACCAGCGTGAAGCTGCCGGCGGCGCGGGCCTGGATATCCGCACGCTCCTCGGGCGTCATGAAATAGACGGCCAGCGCCGCGATCGGCAGGGCCTCGCCGCTTTCGCGCGCGCGTACCTGTTCGCCGTCGATATGGCTGCCCGCGCCCAATATCGCGTGGCACAGCCGTCCGCTCATCGGGTCCAGTATCCAGCCCGCCAGCGTCGTGCCGCCATCGACCAGCGCGATCATGATGCCGAAGGGCGGACGCCCGGCCGCGAAATTGCCGGTGCCGTCGATCGGGTCGATGATCCAGTTCAGCCCCTCGCCCGCGCGGTCCAGCATCTCCGGGTCGGCGGCACAGGCTTCCTCGCCGATGATCCCCGCTTCGGGCAGGATGGCCGCCAGCCCCTCGGCCAGCCTGATCTCGCTTTCCCTGTCGGCGATGGTGACGAAATCGTCGGTCGCCTTCTCGCTGATGTCCGCCGCCGACAGATTGCGGTAGCGCGGCATCACTATGTCGGCGCCCACTTGCCGCATCAGCGCGACGACGGGATCGTGCAGCGGGAGCATCAGCTGCGATAATCCGCGTTGATCGAGATGTACCCGTGCGTCAGGTCGCAAGTCCAGACCGTCGCGCGGCCCTCGCCAAGGCCCAGATCGACACCGATATCGATGTCCTGGCCCTTCAGGTGCGCGGCGACCGGCGCCTCGTCATAACCCTCGACCGCCAGGCCGCCCGACGCGACCTGGGTGGCGCCGAAGCGGATCGCCAGCCTGTCGCGGTCAGCCCGCTCGCCCGCCTTGCCTACCGCCATGACGATCCGGCCCCAATTGGCGTCCTCTCCGGCGATCGCGGTCTTCACCAGCGGCGAGTTGGCGATCGACATGGCGATGCGGTGCGCGCTGGCGTCGCTCTCCGCGCCTTCGACCCTGATCTCGATGAACTTGGACGCGCCTTCGCCGTCGCGCACGACGAGATGGGCAAGCTGGCGGCAGACGTCGGACAGCGCGGCCGCGAACGCATCCGCCCCGCAATCATCGACCGACGCGATGAGCGCATTGCCGGCCTTCCCGGTCGCGAAGGCGAGCACGGTGTCGCTGGTCGAAGTGTCGCTATCGACGGTGATGCAGGAAAATGTCCGCCGGTTCGCGGCCGACAGCATCTGTTGCAGCAGCGCCGGCTCGACCGCCGCGTCTGTAAAGATGTATCCGAGCATGGTCGCCATATCGGGTGCGATCATGCCCGATCCCTTGATGATCCCCACCAGTTCGACGCGCACATCCCCGATCATCGCGGAGGCATGGGCACCCTTGGCGTAGGTATCGGTCGTGCCGATCGTATTCGCGGCTTCCTCCCATCCGCACGGCGCTGCGGCGAAGGCCGCCTCCAGCCCCGCTTCGGCCTTGTCCACTGGCAGAGGCACGCCGATGACGCCCGTGGAGGAGATGAAGACATCGGATGGCTGGCAGGCCAGATGATTGGCGACCTTCGCAGCGATTGCTTCCACCGCCGCGCGGCCGCGATGGCCGGTGAAGGCGTTGGCATTGCCGGCATTGACGACCAGCGCGCGCGCGGAACCGAGCGGGACGGCGTCGCGGCACCATTCCACCTCGGGGGACGGGCATTTGCTTTGCGTGGTGACCCCCGCGACCGCCGTGCCCTCCGATAGCTCCGCATAGGTCAGGTCGCATCGCTCCCACGCCTTGTAGCCTGCACGGGCGACGCGCAACGTCACGCCCTCCACCGGCGGAAGGTCGGGAAAACGGGCGGGGGCGAGGGGAGACAATGCACTCATGCGGCGCGAATGGGACAAATTGCCGGAGGGGTCAATCTGCTGTCCGCCCGGCGTTGATTGACTAACCCCCGCCCGCTCCCTAAATCGCCGCGCATATCCGTGCGCGTCACTTTGCATTTTCGACGCACGCGCCCCTCAATAGTCAGGACACTGCATGTTCGGCGCACTCGCCAAGTCCCTCTTCGGTTCGTCCAACGACCGCTATGTGAAGTCGCTAGACAGGCTCGTGGCGCAGATCGCCGGGTTCGAGGCGAGCGTCTCTGCGATGGACGACGCCACGCTGGTGGCGCAGACGGCGAAATTCCGCGAACGGCTGGCTGGCGGCGAAACGCTCGACAACCTCCTGCCCGAAGCCTTCGCCACCGTGCGCGAAGCTGCCAAGCGGACGCTGGGCCAGCGCCATTATGACGTGCAGATGGTGGGCGGCATCGTCCTCCACCGGGGTGAGATCGCCGAGATGCGGACAGGCGAGGGCAAGACGCTGGTCGCCACGCTCGCCACCTATCTGAACGCGCTTGAGGGCAAGGGCGTGCATGTCGTCACGGTGAACGATTATCTTGCCGCGCGCGACTGTGACTGGATGGGGCAGGTCTACCGGTTCCTCGGCCTCACCACCGGCGTCATCGTTCCCAATATCTCCGAGGAACAGCGGCGGGAGGCCTATGCGGCCGACATTACCTACGCGACGAACAATGAACTCGGTTTCGACTATCTGCGCGACAATATGAAATATGACCGGGCGTCGATGGTCCAGCGGCCCTTCAACTATGCGATCGTTGACGAGGTCGATTCGATTCTGATCGACGAGGCCCGCACGCCGCTCATCATCTCCGGGCCGACGGACGACAAGTCCGAACTATATGTCTCCGTCAATGCGATCGTGAAGCTGCTTGGCGACACGGACTATGAGAAGGACGAGAAGCAGCGCAGCGTGACGCTGACCGAGGAAGGCACCGAGAAGATCGAGCGGATGCTGGAGGATGCCGGCCTGCTGGAGGGTAGCAACCTCTATGATTTCGAAAATACGCTGGTCGTCCACCATGTAAACCAGGCGCTGCGCGCGAACGTCATGTTCCGCCGCGACATCGATTATATCGTCAAGGACGGGAAGATCGTCATCATCGACGAGTTCACTGGCCGCATGATGGACGGCCGGCGCTGGTCTGATGGACTGCACCAGGCGGTGGAAGCGAAGGAAGGGGTCCGGATCGAGCCGGAAAACCAGACGCTCGCGTCCATCACCTTCCAAAATTACTTCCGCATGTATCCCAAGCTGTCGGGCATGACCGGTACGGCCGCGACCGAAGCGACCGAATTCTATGAAATCTACAAGATGAACGTCGTTACCATCCCCACCAACAAGCCGGTGCTGCGGATCGACGAGGAAGATACGTTCTACAAGAATCTGGAGGACAAGTTCCGGGGCATTGCCAGGACGATCAAGGAACATGCCGAAATCGGCCAGCCGGTCCTGGTCGGCACCGTGTCCATCGAGAAGTCGGAAATGCTGTCCGAATTCCTGAACCAGGAGGGCGTGAAGCACGCCGTCCTCAACGCCCGCTTCCATGAGCAGGAAGCGCATATCGTGGCACAGGCCGGCCGCAAGGGCGCGGTAACGATCGCCACCAACATGGCCGGGCGCGGCACCGACATCAAACTGGGCGGCAATCTGGAATTCCTGGTCGAGGACGAACTGAAGGACGTGCCCGAAGGGCCGGAGCGCGATGCCGCGATCGCCCGACTGGAGGCGCAGATCGAGGCGGAAAAGGCCGAAGTGCTGGCCGCCGGCGGACTGTTCGTACTCGCGACCGAGCGGCATGAGAGCCGCCGCATCGACAACCAGCTGCGCGGCCGTTCCGGGCGCCAGGGCGATCCGGGCCTCAGCCGCTTCTATCTCAGCCTCGACGACGATCTGATGCGCATCTTCGGGCCGGACACGATGTTCGCCAAGATGATCCGGTCGAACCTGGAGGATGGCGAGGCGCTGCCGCCCTCACGTTGGCTGTCCAAGGCGATCGAGACCGCGCAGAAAAAGGTCGAGGCGCGCAACTATGATATCCGCAAGCAGGTCGTCGAATATGACGACGTGATGAACGACCAGCGCAAGGTCATCTACGAGCAGCGCTCCGACATCATGGACGCCGACACGGTGGACGATGTCGTGGTCGATATGCGCCATGAAACGGTCAACGATCTGGTCGGTGCATCCTGCCCGCCGGGCACCTATCCCGAGCAGTGGGACATGGCGACGCTCAAGGTCCGCGTGTCCGAGATATTGGGACTGGAGCCCGATTTCGAGGCCTGGCTGAACGAGGATTCGGTCGATCCGGAGATGATCGAGGAGCGGCTGAGCGCGCTTGCCGACGCTGCCGTCGCTGAGAAGGTAGCGCAGATCGATGCCAATGACTGGCACATGATCGAGAAATCGATCCTGCTCCAGAGCCTGGACCATCATTGGAAGGAGCATCTGGCCACGCTCGATGCGCTCCGCCAGGTGGTTCACCTGCGCGCCTATGCGCAGAAGACGCCGATCAACGAATATAAGCAGGAGGCGTTTGCGCTGTTCGAGCGGATGCTCGGCAATATCCGCGAGGACGTGACCGGATCGGTCGCGCGCGTCCAGTTCCAGCTCGATCAGCCGCCCTTGCCGGAGTTCGAGCTGCCGGTGCTGCCCGATTTTATCACGACGCATATCGATCCCTTTTCGGGCGAGGACAACAGCGCGGATCGCGATGCCGGCACGGCCGGCCTCGTCACGACCACCATTCCGCGCCTGAGCGGCATGGGTGAGAGTAACGGCGACTTCGCCAACCTCGACATCAGTCGCAACGCCCAATGCCCCTGCGGATCGGGCCAGAAGTACAAGCACTGTCACGGCGCGCTGAACTGACGCCACTCGCAGAATTGTTGGCGGCCCATGGCATTAACCTTGCCGCTTGAACATTTGTTCACTCGGCAGGAGGAGGGTGGACAGGTCCCGGGGGGCACCGGGAGACGATGCATGTATATGCCAACGGGCGAATCACGCGGGGAGCGTCGCAAGGAAAGCCGCTTTGCTGCCGATTTACGCGGGGTTCTGAACTGGGACGGCATCAGCCAGTCCGTCATAATCCGCAACATTTCCGCCTATGGCGCGCTGATCCATGGGGCCTATCTGCCGACCGTGGGAACCGAAGTGGTGCTGATCGCCGATCATCTGGAGGTCTGCGCGGAGGTGATCTGGCGCAGCGAGGAGCGGTGCGGCCTGCTGCTGACGCATGAGGTCGATCCCTATGTGCTGCTGTCCGGGCACCCGATCGCTACCGTGGGCGAGGGACCGCCGCCGCTCATCACCCTGTATCCCGTGGCGCCCGGCGCCTTCGCCTGATGGTCACGGCGTCACTGGGCACTGGCGCGGCGCCGCCGGTCAGCCTATGCCCGAGCCATGGCATCGAATGACAAGCGCAAGCCCGCCAGGGTTCGTCCCGCCGGAATGCCGACACGCGAACAGGTCGTCGCGTTCATAAGCGAGGCCGAGCAGCCGGCGGGCAAGCGGGAGATCGCCAAGGCGTTCGGGCTGAAGGGGCAGGAAAAGATCGCGCTCAAGGCGCTGCTCAAGGACATGGCGGATGAGGGGCTGGTGGACATTGGCCCTGCCCGCGCCTTCCACAAGATGGGCGGCGTCCCCAAGGTCACCGTGCTGCGTATCGTCGATGTCGACGACACGACGCTGATCGCCACGCCCGAGCGCTGGGAGGCGGAAGGCCAGCCGGCGCCGCGCCTGCGCATCGTCGAGCGCGGCAAGCGTGGCGCACTGACGGTCGGAGACCGCATCCTCGCGCGCACGGAGGAAGCGGGGAAGGGGTGGGTCGCCCATCCGATGAAGAAGCTGGCCCGCTCGACGGAAATGTTGCTGGGCGTGGTGGAGGAGGGCGAAGGCGGCAAGCTGTGGCTGCGCCCGGTCGATAAGCGCATCCGCAAGGACACGCCGATTTCCGATGCTGGCGAAGCGAAGCGGGGCGACCTTGTGCTGGCCGAGCCGGTCGGTCGGCCGCCACGCATATCGGCGCGGATCACCGACATATTGGGCGATCCCTTTGCGCCACGCAGCTTCAGCCTGATCGCCATCCACAAGCACGGCATCCCTCACGTCTTCCCCGAAGGCGTGGAGGAGGAAGCCGTCGTCGCCGCAGAACTGCCCTTGCACGAGGACCGGCGCGAGGATCTGCGCCATCTGCCGATCCTCGCGATCGATCCGGTGGATGCGCGCGACCATGATGACGCGGTCTGGGCCGCGCCGGACGAGGACCCGGCTAACGAAGGCGGCTTCCGGGCGATCGTCGCGATTGCAGACGTCAGCTATTATGTCCGTCCCGGCAGCGCGCTCGACCGCGAGGCGCGCAAGCGCGGCAACAGCGTCTATTTTCCCGACCTGGTCGTGCCGATGCTGCCGCACCAGCTTTCCTCCGACATCTGCTCGCTGCGCGCCGGACAGGATCGGGCGGCGATGGCGTGCCATCTCGTGATCGACAAGGATGGCGCGGTAAAATCCTGGCGGTTCACGCGGGCGGTGATCAGGGTTGCGGCGGTGCTCGCCTATGAGAACGCCCAGGCCGCCATCGACGGCGAGCAACCCAATGACCTGCTCGACACCGCTCTTCGCCCGCTTTGGGCGTGCTGGGCCTTGCTGAAGAAGGCACGGGCAAAGCGCGACCCGCTGGCACTGGACCTGCCCGAGCGGCGTGTGGTGCTGGACGAATGGGGAAAGATCACCAGCGTCGCGGTACGCGAGCGGCTCGATGCGCATATGCTGATCGAAGATTATATGATCGCCGCCAACGTGGCGGCGGCAAAGGCCCTGGAGGCGAAGAAGGCGCCGGTCATGTACCGGGTCCACGAGCCGCCCAGTCGCGACAAGCTGGTCGCGCTCAAGGATTATCTGGCAACCTTCGATATCGAGTTCGCGCTGGGCCAGGTCATCCGGCCGTCCACCTTCAACCGCCTGATCGAGCGGATCGGGGAGGCCGAGGAGCGTCCGCTCATCATGGAGCAGATTTTGCGCAGCCAGACACAGGCCTATTATGCGCCGCTGAATATGGGGCATTTCGGGCTCGCGCTCGGCTCCTATGCGCATTTCACCTCGCCGATCCGCCGTTACTCGGACCTCCTCGTCCATCGCGCGCTGGTCGGTGCCCATGGGCTGGAGCTTCCCGCCCCCAAGGGCGACCTGCCCGCCAAATCCTCGCTGAGCGGTGAGGACTATGAGAATATGGGCCGCGTCGGCGAACTCATCAGCCAGCATGAGCGGCGCGCGATGATGGCGGAGCGCGAGACCGTCGACCGCTATGTCGCCGCGTTCCTGGCCGCCCATGTCGGCGACCTGGTGGAGGCGCGGATCACCGGCGTACAGAGTTTCGGTTTCTTCGCAACGGTCGATGGGCTGGGCGGGGACGGGTTGGTCCCGGTGTCAACTCTGGGAGAGGAGCGCTTCTTCTTTGATGAGGCGGGCCGGGCGCTGCAGGGCGTCGAAAGCGGCGATCGCTATTCGGTGGGCCAGCGGCTGCAACTGCGGCTGGTGGAGGCCGACCCGATCAACGGCGCGCTTCGTTTCTCGTTGCCCGATGCGTCGGGATCGGCCGCGCCGGTGAAGCGGGACCGGACGCGCCCCGGCATCAACCGGGGGCGGCCCTCCAATATCCGCCATATCGGCGGCAAGCGGGGTAAGCACCGCAGGTGACGGCCGGCATGTGGCCGTCGTCAGCTCAGCCGGTCGATCGTCGCGTCGTCCAGCCCGCCCGGAATGATCATCAGCGGGCAGGGGAGCTTGCCCGCGTCCGCCCCCGCGAAGTGCGACACGAGCGCGCCGGGGTGCCCGCTGGCGGCGGCGCCCAGTACCAGCGCGGCGACGTCGTCCATTTCGGCGAGCGTCGCGCGCACGACCGTGACGGCATCCCCCTGACGCACGGTTATCGCCGGACGTATGCCCGATTCGTCGGTCAAGGTGCCCGCCGCGCTCATCACCAGCGCTTCGGCGCGCTGCATCGCTTCATCCTCTATCGTCGCCTGGACGCCGCCCCATTGCACGAATTCCGAGGGCGGGATGAGCGCGAGTATCCGCACGCTGCCATTCGTCTTGGCCGCGCGCCGGGCCGCAAAGCGGAGCGCGGTCTCCGCCTCGGGCGATTCGTCCACAACCACCAGATATGTGCGCATATGCCCCTTCATCGGTGGTCGCGAAGGCCGGGCAACCCGGCGCCGCCGTCATTCCAGGCGAAATGTGATCCATTAGCCGGCCGTGCGCAAGGCGCGGCTTGACCACCGGGACCAAAGCGTCAAAACGGCAATCTCCGCCCGCCCCCCTGCGCAAGAGGCTCCAGACCCATGAGCAAGACCATCCAGATGCCCGCATTGTCGCCGACGATGGAGGCAGGAACGCTGGCCAAATGGCTGGTGAAGGAGGGCGACAAGGTGGCTTCGGGAGACCTGTTGGCGGAAATCGAGACCGACAAGGCGACGATGGAGTTCGAGGCGGTCGATGAAGGCACGATCGCGAAGATCACCGTGGCCGAGGGGTCGGAAGACGTGAAGGTCGGCACCGTCATCGCCATCCTGGCGGAGGAGGGCGAGGATGTGGCGCAAGCGGCCGGAGCCAAGCCGGCGACCGAGGCGAAGGCAGCCGCGCCGAAAGCCGATCCGGTGCCGGTCAAGGCGGAAGAGGCGTCCGCAGTCGCTTCCGATCCATCGCCTGCGACCCCGGCCGCCGGCGATCGCGTGAAGGCCAGCCCGCTGGCGCGGCGGATCGCCCAAAGCAAGGGTATCGAGCTTGCCAGCCTGAGCGGTTCGGGCCCCAACGGGCGGATCGTCAAGTCCGATCTGGAAGGGGCCAAGGAAGGCGCGGTTGCGCCCGCCGCGGCGCCCGCGCCGGCCGCTGCCGCCGCGCCTGCGGCCAAGCCTGCCCCCGCGCCGGCTGCACCTGCGACCGATACGGGCATTCCCCACGACGTGGTCAAGCTGTCGGGTATGCGCAAGACGATCGCGCGTCGCCTGACCGAAGCGAAGCAGACGATTCCGCACATCTATCTGACCGTCGACATTCAGCTCGACAAGCTGCTCAGGCTGCGCGCGGACCTCAATGCCGGGCTGGAACGGCGCAAGGTCAAGCTGTCGGTCAACGACCTGCTGATCAAGGCGCTTGCCGTCGCGCTCATCGAAGTGCCCGAATGCAATGTCCAGTTTGCGGGCGACCAGATGCTGAAATTCAAGCGCGCCGATATCTCGGTCGCGGTGTCGATCCCTGGCGGGCTGATCACGCCGATCATCGCCAATGCCGACGGCAAGGGCATCGCCGCGATCTCGACCGAGATGAAGGACCTCGCCAAGCGCGCGCAGGAAGGCAAGCTGGCGCCGCACGAATATCAGGGCGGCACCGCCTCCATCTCCAACATGGGCATGTTCGGCATCAAGAATTTCGACGCGGTCATCAATCCGCCCCAGGCGATGATCATGGCGATCGGCGCGGGCGAAAAGCGACCCTATGTCATCGACGATACGCTGCAGGTCGCGACGATCATGTCGGCGACCGGCAGCTTCGACCATCGCGCGATCGACGGCGCGGACGGTGCCCGGCTGATGGCCGCGTTCAAGGCATTGGTCGAAAATCCGCTGGGCATGTTGGCCTGAATTCCCGCGCGCCGGCTTTTCGCCGGCTTTTTCCGATTTCCATCTATCCGGACGACTAGATCATGGCTGACTCCTACGACCTCATCATTATCGGCTCGGGTCCGGGCGGCTATGTCGCGGCGATCCGCGCCTCGCAACTTGGCATGAAGGTCGCGATCGTCGAACGGGAGAAGCTGGGCGGCATCTGTCTCAACTGGGGCTGCATCCCGACCAAGGCGCTGCTGCGGTCATCGGAAATCTATCATTATATGACCCATGCGGCGGCTTACGGCCTGTCGGTCGACAAGCCGGCCTTCGATCTCGCGGCCGTGGTCAAGCGGTCGCGCGGCGTCGCCGACCAGCTAAACCGGGGCGTCGCCGGGCTTATGAAGAAGCACAAGGTGACCGTCGTCGAGGGCACGGGCAAGATCACCGGCGTGGGCAAGGTCGCGGTGGAGAAGGACGGCAAGTCCATCGATCTTGAGGGGAAGAACATCCTTGTCGCGACCGGCGCGCGCGCGAGAGAGATGCCCAAGGCCAAGGCGGACGGCAAGCGCATCTGGACCTACCGTCACGCACTCGTTCCCACCGAGATGCCGACCAAGCTGCTCGTGGTCGGCTCCGGCGCGATCGGCATAGAGTTCGCCAGCTTCTACAGCGATCTTGGCGCCGAGGTGACCGTGGTCGAGATGGCGGATCGTATCCTGCCAGTCGAGGACGCGGAAATCAGCGCATTCATGGAAAAGTCCCTGACCAAGGGCGGCCTCCGGATACTGACCAAGGCAGGCGTCTCCAACATCCTCGCCGACGATGGCGGCGTCAAGGCGACCATCAAGGACAAGGATGGCAAGGAGAGCGTCGAGGAATTCAGTCACGTCATCATCGCGATCGGCATCCAGCCCAATGTGGAGAATATCGGGCTGGAGGGCGTCGGCGTGGAGCCCGACAAGCGGTTCCATATCAAGGTCGACGGGTTGGGGCGTACCAACGTGCCCGGCATCTTCGCGATCGGCGACGTGACCGCAGGCCCCTGGCTGGCGCACAAGGCCATGCATGAGGCGGTTATCTGCGTCGAGGCGATGGCGGGAGGTCATCCGCACGAGATGGACGTCAACAACATCCCCGGCTGCACCTATGCCCGCCCGCAGGTCGCATCCGTTGGCTTCACGGAAGCGAAGGCGAAGGAAGCCGGTTACGATGTGAAGGTCGGCAAATTCCCCTTCATCGGCAATGGGAAGGCAATCGCGCTGGGCGAGACCGAGGGTTTCGTCAAAACCGTGTTCGACGCAAAAACCGGCGAACTGCTGGGCGCGCACATGATCGGCGCGGAGGTGACCGAAATGATCCAGGGCTATGTCGTGGGCAAGACGCTGGAGACGACCGAAGCGGAACTGATGGGCACGGTGTTCCCGCACCCGACCATTTCGGAATCCATGCATGAGGGCGTATTGGCCGCCTACGGGCGCGCGCTTCATATCTGAAGCAAAAGCCCGGTGGCGCGGCGGCGGGGCCTTTGCCCTCGCGCTTTTATGCGTGTTGTTCATTGCCCTTGCCCGGCGGGCCGGCTGGCTCGAGGGTCTCGACCATGGCCTGATGCGCGCCGCGGGCGTTGCCCGCGACACGGTCTGGGGGGGGCATGTCACCCCCATGATGCGGCTGGCAACCATGCTGGGCGATACGATCGCCCGCTTCACGCTGTTGGGTGGGGCCCTGCTCTTTCTGCTCTGGCGACGGCGGACAGGGATGACCCTGTGGCTTGCCGCCATGATGGCGGGTGGGACCTTGCTCAATCTGGGCCTCAAGCAGCTTTTCGCCGCGCCTCGGCCCGACCTGCTGCAGCATCTGGACGTGGTGACGACCTACAGCTTCCCAAGCGGACATGCGGCCGGCAACATGATGTTCTTCGGCGCGCTGGCGCTGTTGGCTGGACGGCGCGATGCCTTCGCGGTCGCCGCCTTCGTCATTGCCCTGATCGGCGTCAGCCGCGTGTGGCTCGGCGTACACTGGCCGAGCGACGTGGCGGCGGGCTGGATCGAGGGGCTGGGCTGGCTTGCGCTCTGGCGCGCCCTGCTACCAGCGCGGGGAAGGCAGCAATAGCGCGCGCTGGATGCTGCCATGGGGCGGCATCCCGTCCGCCGTCACGAAGCCATGGACCCAGAAGCTGTCATAAGCACTGGCGGCCGCTACTGACAGAAGCAGCAGTGCCGCCGCGGCAAGCACCGGCCGCGCGCCCCTGACGGGCTGGGCGGGCGACAGGGCCAGCAGTACCAGCGGCAGCACGGGCAGGAAGTAGCGGCCCTGCGTCCCCTGGATATAGTCGGCGCCGAGCGGCGTGCCGGTCAGATACATCGCCGTTTCGATGAGTGCTGCCACGCCCGCCGCTACCACCAGCCACCAGATCCGCTGGCCGACGCCAAAGCGCGACTCCGATCCGCTCGCCACGCCGGCGACCAGCATGACCGCTGCCAGAATATAGGCGCCCAGCGGCAGCAGGATCGCATTCCAGCCGAAGCGCCCGACGATCTGCAGCGCATAGACCGGCGCCCGTTCCGTGACGCTGGCGATGAAAATGCGGGCATAGCCGACCGGATCGTGCAGGATGACTGCCATCTGCTCGGCGAGCGGCGCCGTCATCATGCTCTCGCCGGTCTTGCGTGACGCGATGTGGTACAGCGCCTGGCTGCCACCGGAGGCCTTCATCCACAGGACGAATATGGCCGCACCCAGCCCGATGGCGCCGGTGAGCAGCCAGGGGCGGACATCGCGGCGATGCGCAGGCCAGCGCAGCCCCGCTGCCATCAGCGGCAGATAGACACCTTTGCACAGCGCCAGGAGCGGTGCGGTAACGATCATGCCCGTCGTTCGCGCGGGCGCGCTGCCCATGAAGCCGACGCGCAGTGCCAGCGCCAGCCCGAGGAAACCGAGGCCGTTAATCACCGAATCGGGCGACAGCGACCCCGTTTGATAGGCGAAGGTCGGCAGCAGCGCGGTCGCCAGCATCGCAAACCGGCCGAAAGGCATCAAGGTGAGCGCGATAGCGAGCAGGGCCAGTCCGGTCAGCGCATTGACGAGCCGCCCGAGGTAAAAGGCCTCCAGCCGCGGCATTGCCATCTTGCCACCGATCAGCAGCCCCGCCGCACCGGGCGCATAGAGCGTGGGCGCATAGCTGGCGACATTGGGAAAGTCGGCGAAGATATGGCCTGTCCGGCTCTCATCGGCGGCGAACGCCTTTTGCAGCATACCGCGATCGTAAAGCTGGGCCTTTCCGGTCGGATCGATGGGGAAGTCGACAGCGTGAAGATCGACCGCCGCGCGTGGTAGTTCGGCGCCGACCATGTCCCCGCGCCGATCGGTCAGCCACCCACCTTCGGACAGCAGCAATGCCTTCATATAATGCTGGTTCTCGTCGGGCGCCTGGAACGGGGGCGTCAGGACGACGAAGAACAGGGTGAGGGCGCCGATCGCCGCCAGCAGCTGCTTTTCCAGCATGGACCAGGGCGCCGCAGTCAGCATGTCGATGCGCCGCGCCTGTGCAAAGGATATACGCTCGTTCCGCACTTGCCAGCTCCCGGTCAGAAGAGCGGCAGTAGCGGCGACGGCTTAATATTTCGCGTCGCGCCGGCTAACGCCCTATTCTTCTTCGGTTTCCGTCATCTCGGCGGGGGGATGGAGACGCAGACGGGTCACGCGGCGGCCGTCGCTGCCGATGATCTCCAGCGTCCATCCGCTAGGCTCGTGCAGGATGAACTCGCCCGGTTCGGGCACGCGCCCCGCCAGGACGAAGGCCAGGCCGCCCAGCGTATCGACATCTTCCTCGACCTCGCCCAGCCGTTCGTCGATCACTTCGGCGACGTCGTCCAGTTCGGCGCGGGCGTCGGCCTCCCACATGCCGCCGTCCAGGGGCACGAGGATGGCTTCGGGCGCGTCGTCATGCTCGTCCTCGACATCGCCGACGATCTCCTCGACCAGATCCTCGAAGGTCAGCAGGCCCTCGGTGCCCGAATATTCGTCCAGGACGATGGCCAGGTGGGTCCGCTTCGCGCGCATTTCCGCCAGCAGATCGAGCGCACCCATGCTCTCTGGCACATAGAGCGGCTGGCGGATCAACGCCTCGATCGTATCCGGCACGGGCGCCTTGCCCGCCAATATGGCGAAGGCGTCGCGGATGTGGATCATGCCGATGATGGTATCGAGCGTTTCGCGATAGACCGGAATCCGGCTGTGCCCTGCCTCGGCGAACAGATCGGCTAGCGCGGCAAAGCTCGCCTTTTCCTCGATCGCCACGATGTCGGCGCGCGGCACCGCGACGTCATCGACCGTATGCTCGGAAAAATGCAGGAGGTTGCGTACCATCTGCCGCTCGATCGCCGACAGGTCGCCCTTGGCCGGCGGCGGCGCCCCTTGCCCCTCAGCATCGTCGTCATAATCGTCGAGGGCTTCCTCCAGCTCCTTGCGGAGGCTGTGGCTCTCTCCCTCGCCGAAGAAGAGCGACTTTATGCCGCTCCATAACCCGCCTTCGTGGCTGCTACTGTCCGATTCCTTGGACGGACCGCCGTCCTTGGGGCTGCCTTCAGCCATCGTTCTTCCCATTCCCCTGTTTCAGCGATCCGCGTAGGGATCGGCCAGACCCATGCTGGCGAGCGCCTGGACCTCCAGTGCCTCCATCGCATCGGCTTCGCTGTCGACCATATGGTCATATCCCAGCAAATGAAAAGTCCCGTGAATGATGAGGTGAGCCGCATGGTCGGCCATGGCGATACCCTTTTCGGCAGCTTCGGCGGCACACACGCCATGGGCCAGAACGATATCGCCGAGCAGCACCTCGCCATCGTCCGTATTCGCCGTCGCCTCCAGCAGGTCGCTCTGGACCTGCGGAAAGGACAGGACATTGGTCGCCTTGTCCTTGTTCCGGTAGGTGCGATTGAGCGTCTGCACCTCTTCGTCGGTCGTCAGCTTGACCGCGATCTCATACAGCGCCTCGTCGGTCGCAAAGGCCGCATAGGGGCTGTGCCGAATCGCCGCGATCACAGCGCGCTGGGCCAGCAGGTCCCATTCGCCTGCGGGCCAGCCGTTTTCGTTCAGCAAGGCTACGTCGATCATGGGATCCCGGTTCCCCTGTGCTCAGGCATCGGGGCCCTCATAGGCCTGTACGATGCGGCCCACTACGGGATGCCGCACGACGTCGCCGATGCCGAACGGCACGACAGCGATTCCCTCGACACCCTCCAGGCGCGCCACCGCATCCGCCAGACCCGACGTGCCCGGATGAGGCAGGTCGACCTGCTTGGGGTCGCCGCACACCACCATGCGGCTGCCTTCGCCGAAGCGGGTGAGAAACATCTTCATCTGGGCGACCGTGGTGTTCTGGGCCTCGTCCAAGACGATGAAGGCGTTGGCGAGCGTTCGTCCGCGCATGAAGGCGAGGGGGGCAATCTCTATCTCGCCGCTCGCGATCCGCCGCTCCACCTGCTCGGCCGGCAGCGTGTCGTGCAGCGCGTCGTAGATAGGGCGGAGATAGGGGTCGACCTTTTCCTTCATGTCGCCGGGCAGAAAGCCGAGCTTCTCGCCCGCCTCGACCGCCGGCCGCGACAGGATCAGCCGGTCGACCGTGCCGGTGATGAGCTGGCTGACCGCCTGCGCCACCGCCAGATAGGTCTTGCCGGTGCCTGCCGGGCCGAGTGCGAAGATGATGTCGTTGCGGGTCAGCGCCTCCATATAGGTGACCTGCGTTGCCGACCTGGGGACGATGACCTTCTTGCGGGTGCGGATCATCACCGAGGGTGGCTCGGACACATCATGGCTGATAATGCCGTCGAGCGTGGGTTCGGAAGACATGGCGATAACCGCCTCGACCGCGCCGCTGTCGATGGGCTGTCCCGCCACGAGCCGGTTGTAGAGGCCGGTCAGAACGTCGCGGGCGCGGCCGGCGGCGTGCGCTTCGCCTTCTATCTGCAGCTTGTTGCCGCGCGCGGCGATATACACACCAAGGCGATTCTCGATAGCGACGAGATTCTGGTCATATTGGCCGAACAGGGCACCCAGCAGGTGAGGCTTTTCGAACAGCACCTCCAGGCGCGCTCGCTCGGCGGCTTCGACGCGGTGCGGGTTATGCGGCTTTCTCGCCATGGTCAGCGCCTTTCCAAAATCGTCATGCCTGCCGAAGCGAATCCCGATCGTGAGGGGATGACGATGCGTTGGTTCAAGCGGCTTTCCTCCTGCTGGGTTCGCCGGCCAGGCTGTTCGGGCCGGCGCTGATGATATCGACGTCGATCATGTCGCCGATCGCCAGATCGGGCGCTGAGACATGGACCGACTGGAGCCATGGCGTCTTACCGACGAGCTGGCCGGGATGACGGCCCTTGCGCTCCAGCAGGACAGACGTCCGCCGGCCGACAGTCGCCTCGTTGAACGCGATCTGCTGGCGGTTGATGACTGCCTGCAGCCGCGCGAGCCGGTCGTCCATGACCTCTGCTGCGATCTGTCCGTCCATGTCGGCGGCCGGGGTGCCGGCGCGCGGGCTGTATTTGAACGAATAGCATTGCGCATAGCGCACCTGTTCGACGATCTTCAGCGTATCCGCAAACTCCGCCTCGGTCTCGCCGGGGAAGCCGACGATGAAATCGCCCGACAGCGCGATGTCGGGGCGCACCGTGCGGACCCGCTCTATGATCCGCAGATAGCTGTCCGCGCCGTGGCTGCGGTTCATGGCCTTGAGGATCCGGTCGTTGCCCGACTGGACCGGCAAGTGGAGGAAAGGCATCAGCTTGGCCACCTCGCCATGCGCGGCGATCAGGCCGTCGCTCATGTCGTTGGGATGGCTGGTGGTGTAGCGGATGCGGTCGAGCCCGCCGATATCCGCCAGTGCGCGGACCAGCCCGTCCATGCCGTGCGCACGGCCTCGCTCGTCCTCCCCGGTCCAGGCGTTGACGTTCTGGCCCAACAGCGTGATTTCCCGCACCCCGCCGTCGACCAGCGCCTTCGCCTCGTCGAGGATCGCGCGCCATGACCGACTGGTTTCCGCGCCGCGCGTGTAGGGTACCACGCAATAAGTGCAGAATTTGTCGCACCCCTCCATGATCGTCAGGAACGCGGTGGGACGCGGCTGCGCCGTACGGCCAGGCAGCGCGCCGAATTTGGATGCGGTGGGCATGTCGGTATCGACCGCTTCCTCGCCCCGCGCCGCCATGTCGATGAGGCCTGGCAGGCGGTGATAGGCCTGCGGGCCGACGACGATGTCGACGCTCGGCGCGCGCCTGCTTATCTCGCTGCCCTCAGCCTGGGCGACGCAGCCGGCAACGGCGATCATCGGCCGCGACCCGTCTTCGCGCCGGAGCCGTCCGATATCCGAATAGACCTTGTCCACTGCCTTCTCGCGGATGTGACACGTGTTGAGGATCACGAGATCGGCATCGGCAGCCTCGTCCGCCTGGGTCAGTCCGCGTGTCGTCAGTAGCTCGCCCATACGCTCGCCATCATAGACGTTCATCTGGCAGCCGAAGGATTTGACGCGGAAGGTGGAGGGCGCTCCGGGAGCGTTGCGACGATTCATACGGGTTCGCTATACAGCCGCAGGGGGCCGAGCGGAAGGCGCCTGCTGCGCGATACTTGCGGCGATGCGATGGCGAGCCATCGCCGCCAGCATCTTGCGGTCGGCACAGGCTGCGGGATCGATGGGCTCGAGCAGGTGAATGACGATATCCAGCGCGCCCTTGCGCCCGAGCACCCGCATCACATTGGCCAGCGCCGGTTCGTCGTCATGCCAGGCGATGTCGCGCGTCGCCGCACCGTAATCGATATGGATCGGCTGGATCGACATGCCAGGCATCGGCGGCAGAAGCACGGCCAGCAATGCCGGCTTGAAGGGCAGGAGGGCGACTCCGTCGCCGGTCGTGCCTTCGGGGAACAGGGTCACCGGCTGATGCCCGTCCAGCACGGCCCGCAGCGAATCGATCTGGCCGGACAGGCTGCCGCGCCGCTCGCGCGATATGAACAGGGTTCCATTCTGCCGGGCGAGCCAGCCGATCAGAGGCCAGCGGGCGATGCCGTCCTTGGCAACGAAGGCGGACCCGGTCGTGCCGCCCAGCGCCAATATATCCAGCCAGCTGACATGGTTTGAGATCTGGAAGACGCGGCCTTCGGGCAGCGCGCCGTCCAGTCGGACGCGAGCATCTGCCGATCGCGCGGCGAGCCTCAGGAACCGGCGCGGCCAGGGTGACGGCTGCCGCGCGAGCCGGCACAGCAGATGCGGCGGCAGGCACAGGACGAGCGACCCGACGAGTGCGGCGATCCGGCGCGATCGCCTGATCCAGGCGCCGATGCGGGCCGGCGGATCAGTTCTTGCGGTCGAGCGAGACGCCGTAAAGCTCCATCCGATGATCGACCAGGCGGAACCCCAGCTTCTCGGCGATCTGCCGCTGCAACTGTTCGAGTTCGGGATCGACGAATTCGATGACATTGCCTGTCTCGACATCGATCAAATGATCGTGATGCGCTTCGGGCGCCGCTTCATAGCGTGCCCGTCCGTCGCCGAAGTCGTGGCGTTCGAGGATGCCGGCCTCTTCAAACAACCGGACGGTCCTGTAAACGGTAGCGATCGAGATGCCATGATCGATAGCCGATGCCCGCGCGTGCAGTTCCTCGACATCGGGATGGTCGATCGCGTCGCTCAGTACCTGGGCGATGACGCGACGCTGGTCGGTGATGCGCAGCCCTTTTTCGTGGCAAAGGGCTTCCACATCGATCTTGCGGTTCATGGACACTCTCGCTCGGCAGGATGGCGATCCGGAAAGACCCGATCCTAGCCCCTTTTCCTATCGGGTAAAGGGCGCGCGGCCCCGCGGGCCGCGCGACCGCGATCGATTGCCCCTATTTCGCCGCGCGCGTACGGCGGCGCTTGGTGCCAAGGCCAATCTTCTTGGCCAGCGTGCGGCGCTGCTCGGCATAGTTGGGCGCAACCATCGGATAGTCGGCAGGCAGGCCCCACTTCGCGCGATAGTCATCGGGCGTCAGCTTGTAATGGGTCATAAGATGACGCTTGAGCATCTTGAGTTTCTTGCCATCTTCAAGGCAGACAATATAGTCTGGCTTGATCGAAGACCTTACGGAAACGGCGGGTTCCTGCTTGGGCTCGGGCACTACCGCCGGGGTTGCCAGACCGGCAAGTGCGGCGTGCACATTCTGAATGAGCGAAGACACGTCTCCGACGGCAACACTGTTGTTTGAAACATGCGCCGCGACAATGTCTGACGTCAAAGTAATGAGCAGCTCGCTCTGAGCGGATTCGGTTTCCATATTCTGTTCCCTGCAAAGGCTTTGATTATGCGACCCGCCCTGGGAAGTATCGCTCGAGCGGTGCCATTCCGCTAAACCCGTAATATCCTATTGGCAAGTGTCTAATCGATCAACTTGGCATATCCAGGCGAAAGCTCAGAGCATCGTACAGTTGTCCGTCTGGACCACGATAATAGCCGGGTCGACGATGGACATATTCGAATCCGGCCCTTTCATATAAGCCGACCGCATTATTGGCGGCGCGCACTTCGAGGTTCATCGCCGCGATGCCGCGTCGTCGCGCGAGTGCCAGACTGTCGTCCAGCAGCCGGCGCCCAACTCCGCGCCGCTGCCAGCGCGGGTGGACCGCGAGCAGCAGCAGTTCGCATTCGTCCAGCACCGACCGGATCAGAGCAAAACCGAGCGGCGCGGCATCCAGCCGGGCGACGGTCAGCCAGGTGCCGGGAAGGACCATGATCCCGGCAAGCTGCGCCAGCGTCCACGCTTCGCCGAAGGCGGGATCGAACGCATCCGTCATGACCTCCATGGCATCGGCTAGCGCACCGCGCTCGGCCTCCTCATAGGTCGTCGTCTCGATCCTCGGGGTCATGCAGCCGCCGCTCCCGACATCGGCCTTGCGTCTGCTCCGCGACCATAGATCGGACTCGGGGGCAGTCCCGGCAGTTGGGCGATGAGGGGCCAGGATCGGGCGTCGGGATAGAGGCTGATGGCGGTCCCGCTGCCCCGAGCGGTGACCAGCGCCTCGGCGCCCGTACCGTAAATGCAGTCATTATCGATGCTGCCCGCCAGCGTCGCGATCGGGGTTGATGCCGGTTCGCCAAGCGCTGTCCGGCCGTCCGGCTCGAAACATTGCCAGAACAGTTCGCCATGGCCGCCGGTGATGGTAACGCATATTGACGCCTGCGTGCCCGTGGCCGCCGCCATGGCAGCGACCAGGCCCAGTGCGGAATAGCCGGTGACGGCCGCGGTCCAGCCCAGTCCCAGCGCCCGCGCTGCTGCGACGCCGATGCGGACGCCCGTGAAGCTCCCCGGGCCGACATCCACGACGATCCGGTCGGCACGACCTCCATCGGGCAGGTCGGCGATCGCAGGCAACAGCGCTTCGGCGTGGCCGCGTCCTACGATGTCATGACGATGCGCGATGCAGGCATGGTTGTCGAACAGCGCGACCGACAGGGCCTGTGTCGCGGTATCGATGACCAAGATGCGCAATCATGCCCCCAAAAGCAGTCGCCCGGCAGGGCGTCATTGCCGGTTAGCGGATCGATCCGATTTTGCAATCGGCCTGAAAGCGCAATGCGTTGTCGGTCCTTAGACCGCGCGAACCTCGGTCACTTCAGGTACATAATGTTTGAGCAACTGCTCGATGCCGTTCTTGAGCGTCGCGGCCGAAGACGGGCAGCCGGCGCAGGCGCCCTGCATCCGCAGGAACACGGTTCCGCGTTCGAAGCCGCGATAGACGATGTCGCCGCCATCATTGGCGACCGCCGGGCGAACCCGACTGTCGATGAGTTCCCTGATCTGCGCGACGATCTCCGCATCCTCGGGATCGTCGGCGAACTGGTCGCCATCGTCGGCGGGCACGGTGATGCCAGCCGCGCTCCCCGGCGCGAAAAGCGGCATGTCGGCGGAAAAATGATCGAGCAGAATGTCCAATATGTCGGGCTTCACATCGCTCCACTGCGCGCCCGCGCCGATCGTGACCGAGATGAAATCGGACCCGAAGAACACACCGGTCACGTCGCCAAGGCCGAACAACGCATCGGCCAGCGGCGACGCCTCGGCCTCTTCGGGCGTGGCGAAGTCCCGGGTTTCAGTCCCCATGACCGCGCGGCCAGGCAGGAATTTCACCGTCGATGGGTTGGGTGTCGGTTCGGTCTCTATCAGCATGGGCGACATGTGGCGTGCGCGGGGCGGAAGATCAAGCGCCGGGAACTTCGCCAGCCGCCATCGATTGACTGGACAAGCATAGATATTGGAGACCGGACGATGAGCACCGAGGCAGACATTCGTGAGCGTTTCTGGACCGAGCTTTCGCAAAGCCCGTTCCTGATGGTGGAGCGCGTAGAGGGGAGTGATCATGCGATCCCGATGACAGCGCAGCTCGATCCCTCCGCCAATCACGCTTTCTGGTTCTACACCAGCCGTGACAACCGCCTCGCGGCGGGCGGACCGGCAATGGCGCAGTTCGCGGCCAAGGACCATTATCTGTTCGCCTGCATCGAAGGTACGCTGGTGGAGGAAAGCGATCCGGCTGTGATCGACCGCTACTGGTCGAAGGACGTGGAGGCCTGGTATCAGGGTGGCCGCAACGACCCAAATCTTCTGATGCTGCGCTTCGATCTCGGTACCGCCGAAATCTGGCGCGCCGACATGTCGCTGAAAGGTGTATTCAAGCAACTGTTCGGTGGGGACGTGCAGGAAGAGATGAAGGGCAAGCACGCCGAAGTCGCGCTCTGACATCTTTCCGCTTTTACTGAAAATCAGCGATCCTTGCGGCGGCGCAAGGATCGCTTGTCTTTATCATGGTTCTGCGCCATATGCGCCGCAGCGCAGCATGAGGACATTTGTCCCCCAGCGATTGGCAGCGTGATCGTTCCAGCCTCCGAAGGGTCGGGAACCGGCCAATGACAGTCTGCGCAAGCTTTTGAGGCTTCCCTATTCACGCGGGTCGTTTCGTCACCCGCCTTGCGCCCGACCTGCGTCTTGCAGCTGTTAGGCGTCGTGGCCAAACATGCGAGTCATCCATGCAATTTACCGACCTCGGCCTGGCCGAACCTATCATCAAGGCTCTTACTGCCAAGAAATATATCGATCCCACCCCGATCCAGCAGCAGGCCATTCCCGAATTGTTGAAGGGCCGAGACCTGTGCGGCATCGCGCAGACGGGCACCGGCAAGACCGCTGCCTTCGCGCTCCCCAGCCTCGATTACTTCGCCCGCAACCCTAAGAAGGCGCCGCTCGGCGGGTGCCGAATGCTCGTGCTTTCGCCGACCCGCGAACTGGCCGCCCAAATCGCGCAGAGCTTCCGCGACTATGGCCGCTTCATGGAACTCAGCATTGAAGTCGTGTTCGGCGGTGTGCCCATCAACAAGCAGATCCGTGCGCTAGGCCGGGGCGTCGATATCGTCGTCGCAACGCCGGGCCGCCTGCTCGACCTGATCGATCAGCGCGCCTTCACCATCAAGGATACCGAAATCTTTGTCCTCGACGAAGCCGATCAGATGATGGACATGGGCTTCATCCACGCGCTTAAGCGCGTCGCAAAGATGTTGCCCGCCAAGCGCCAGAACCTGTTCTTCTCGGCGACCATGCCCAAGGAGATCGAGGCGCTCGCGGCCCAGTTTCTCAACGATCCCGTCAAGGTGAGCGTGGCGCCCCAGGCCACCACGGCCGAGCGCGTTCGTCAGCAGGCGACGTTCGTCAACCAGGCCGAAAAGCAGGCGCTGCTGACGATGACGATCAGGAGCGAACCGATCGAGCGGGCGCTGATCTTCACCCGCACCAAGCATGGCGCCGACCGCGTCGTCCGCTTCCTGCAGGGCGCGGGGATCGAAGCGGTGGCCATCCATGGCAACAAGAGCCAGGGCCAGCGTACCGCCGCGCTTCAGGCTTTCCGTCATGGTCAGGTCAAGCTGCTGATTGCGACCGACATCGCCGCGCGCGGCATCGACGTGTCGGGCGTCAGCCACGTCATCAATTTCGAGCTGCCTAATGTAGCCGAGCAATATGTGCACCGCATCGGCCGCACCGCGCGCGCAGGGGCGGAAGGGATCGCGATCAGCTTCGTGGCCGATGACGAGCGGCCGTATCTGAAGGCGATCGAGCGCACGACCCGGATGAAGATCGAGATCGCGCCGCTGCCCGAGAATTTCTCCGAAGCGGTCCGCAACCTCCCCAAGCCCGCCCCGCAGAAGGTGGGCCGGCCGCAGACCTCGGATCAGCAGGCCCGGCGCGCCGACGGCCAGCGCCGCTATCAGGACCAGCAAAAGCAATCGCGCGGCACGGGCGAGCGAGCGCATCGGCCCGAGGGTGATGGACCCGCGAAAAAGCCGTTCCGCCGTCGCCCTGCTGGTGTCGGTACGCACAAGGGCGCAGTGCAACGGACTGGCCAGCGCTGAGACAGCCTTAACGGAGCGGGGCGCCCCGAACATGTCCGCCTGACCATCTTTGTCAGTGGTCATTCAGGAAAATGGGTTTAGGCTGCGCGGCCTATGACCCTTTTCCTCCGGCGCCCCGCCGCCTCGTTGTCCGTCATCGCGCTGTTGCTGACGGTTCCGACCCCAACTTTCGCCGCGCCGGGTAAAGTCGCTACGGCTGCAACCGGCTCGGAAGCGGTGCGGGCCCGGCCCTGGCTTTATGAGAATAGCGACGTCCCAATCGATACGGCGTGGCGGTTCGGCACCCTGTCCAACGGTCTTCGCTACGCCATCCGCCGCAACGGCGTTCCGCCCGGGCAAGTCTCCGTCCGCCTGCGCATCGATGCCGGGTCGCTGATGGAACGAGCCGACGAGCTGGGTTACGCGCATTTCATGGAGCATCTGACCTTCCGGGGATCGCGCCATGTGCCGGACGGCGAATCGAAGCGCATATGGCAGCGGCTCGGTGTCACTTTCGGCAGCGACAGCAATGCGCAGACGACACCCACCGGCACCACCTATGCGCTTGACCTGCCGCAGGCGACCCAAGCCAGTCTGGGAGAAAGCCTCAAGATCCTGGCCGGCATGATGTCCGACCCCAATATCGTCGACAGCGCCGTCGATGCCGAACGTGCCGTCGTGCTGGCCGAACGGCGCGAGTCCGACGGGCCGCAGATGCGGATTTCCGAAGCGAGCCGGCTGCATTTCTTCGCCGGCCAGCCGCTCGCCGAACACAGCCCCATCGGAACCGTCGCCACGCTCCAAGCGACCACGGCCGCGAAGATGGAGGCGTTTCACGAACGCTGGTATCGGCCCGAGAATACGGTGATCGCGATCGCGGGCGACATCGATCCCGCGCTTGCCGAACAGCTGATCCGCGACAATTTCGCAGCATGGGCGCCAGCCGGGAAGGGGGCGCCGCTCCCCGATTTCGGGACGCCCGATCCCGCCTTGCCCGCGACGCGTGTCGCGATCGAGCCGGGTGTGCCCACCGGCATCACCATGGCCTGGCTGCGGCCGTGGAAATTCAAGAACGACACCATCGTCTACAATCAGGAAAAGCTGACCGACATGCTGGCGTTGCAGATCGTCAGCCGCCGGCTGGAGGAGGCCGCGCGCGCTGGCGGCAGCTTCCTGCAGGCGAATGTGGAGCAACAGGATGTGAGCCGTTCGGTCGACGGAACCTTCATCACCATCATGCCGACCGGCGACGACTGGAAGACGGCGCTCGCTGACGTGCGCGCGATCATAGAGGACGCCAAGGCGACGCCGCCCAGCAAGCAAGAGATCGACCGCGAATATTCCCAGATGGACACCGCGCTCGCCATCCAGGTTGAGAATGCCGATACCGAGCCGGGGGCCCGGCAGGCGAGCGATCTGGTGAGCGCCGTCGATATTCGCGAAACGACGGTCAGCCCGCAGGCGGCGGTCGATATCTTCCGCTCCGGCCGCCCCGCTATGACGCCGGACAAGATTCTCGAATCGACGCGGCGGCTTTTCTCGGCAGGCGTGTTCCGCGCCCTGCTCGTGGCCGGTAAGCCCATGCCGGGCGCCGCCGAGAAGCTGGCCGCCGCGGTCGCTGCACCGGTCAAGGCGGCGTCCGGTGCGCGGCTGGCGGAGAAGGTTTTCACCATGGCCGATCTGCCCGCCTTCGGGGCGCCGGGCAAGGTGGTGGCCCGCGCGCCCGTCGGCATTCAGGGCATGGAAAGCATCACCTATGCCAACGGTGTCAAGCTCATCCTGTTCGCAAACGACGCGGAAACCGAGAAGGTGCGGATCAACGTCCGCTTCGGGCACGGCCAGCAAAGCTTCTCGCCGACCCGTCCGGTGCCCAGCTGGGCCGCCAGCTACGCGCTTGTCGCCAGTGGCATCGGCAAGCTCGGGCAGCGCGCGCTGGACGACATCACCAATGGCCGTCGCATCGGCATGGAATTCTCGATCGATGACGACGCCTTCGAACTGCAGGCGCTGACCCGGCCGGCGGACTATCGCGACCAGCTCAAGCTACTGGCGGCAAAGCTCATGGCGCCTGGCTGGGACCCGGCGCCCGTCGCGCGCGTCAAGACCGGCGCGACCGTCGCCTATGATGCCATGTCCAGATCGCCTGATTCGGTGCTGGGGCGGGATCTCGAGTGGCTGCTGCGCGACAAGGACGTGCGCTTCCGCACACCTTCACGCGCGGAGATTGAGGGGCTGACGCCACAGGCCTTCCGCGCCACCTGGGAACCGCAACTGGCTGCCGGGCCGATCGAGGTCCAGATATTCGGCCAGGTGAAGCCCGACGATGCCATCGCGGCGGTCGGCGAAACCTTCGGCTCGCTGCCGCCCCGCACCGACGACCCGGTGCCCCCCGCCAATCGCGTGCTCCGCTTTCCCGCGCATGTCGAAAGGCCGGTCATCCTGCGCCACAAGGGCGACAAGGATCAGGCGGCGGCGGTCGTGGCATGGCCGACGTCGGGGGGCTTCGCGCAGGTGAAGGAAGCGCGCCAGCTGGAAATTCTGACCCAGATCTTCAACGACCGCCTGTTCGACAAGCTGCGATCGACCGAGGGCGCCGCTTATTCGCCCAGCGTTCGCAACAGCTGGTCCTTCGTTTATGACAATGGCGGCTACATACTGGTCAGCAGCCAGGTTCGGCCTGATCGCGTCGGCTATTTCAGGGATGTGGTGGCCAGCACCGCAGCGGACCTCGCCAAGGTTCCGGTCAGCGCCGACGAACTGGACCGCACGGTTTCACCGATGCGCCAGCTGCTGCTGCGCGCCGGCACGGGCAATGCCTTCTGGATGAACCAGATGGAAGGATCGACCCGCGATCCCCGCTATGTCGAGGCGATGCGATCGATGGCGAGCGACATGCTTACCGTTACCCCGGCGGAGATACAGGCGCTCGCCGCCAAATATCTCGTGCCCGCAAAAAGCTGGTCGGCGGTCGTCCTGCCAGAGGGGGTCGAGGCGAAATAGCTTCAGCCTGCTTCGGCGCGCAGCATTTGCCCCGACAGCGCTGGCATCATGCTATCGTCCGGCGCGATGCCGATGGCGGCGATGGGCGTGCCGCGCGATGCGCGAGGCATCGCCAACGGCGCATCGGTCAGGTTGAACTGGCAGATCACGCGGTCGTTGCCGGCCTGGCGCTCGAACATCAGAAGATCGGGAGCCGCTTTCAGGAGCTTCAACCCGCCATGGCGCAACGCCGGGCTCGATCGGCGCAGCGCCAGCAGGGTGCGGGTCCAGTGGAGCATCGATCCGGCATCATCCTCTTGCGCGCCGACGGACAGGGGCAGGTGGGCGGCGTCCATGGGCAGCCAGGGCTCGGTCGTGGAAAAGTCTCCCCATGGCGCCGTTGCCGTCCAGGGCATCGGCGTCCGCGCGCCGTCGCGGCCGAGCGTCTGCGGCCAGTTCGCGATCGCCTCGGGATCGACGAGCCGGTCGAAAGGCACATGGGCCTGGGGCAGGCCAAGCTCCTCGCCCTGATAGAGGAAGATATTGCCGCGCAGCGCGACCAGCAGCAGCATGGTGAGCCGTGCCAGCCGGTCGCGATCGCGCGCGCCCTTTTCGCTCGTGCCCCATCGCGTGACATGGCGCGGCGCGTCGTGATTGGAAAAGGCCCAGCTCGGCCAGCCCTCACCGGCGCGGCCGGGCCATTCACCGATGGCGGCGCGCACCACGTCTGCGGTCAGTTCGGCCGCATAGAGATAGGTGAAGCCATAGGCGCTGTTCAGCCGGTGCGGCGGGCGGGTGTAGAGCTTCATCTCCCGGACGGCATCCTCGCCGCCGATCTCCGCTACGGTGAAATGATCCCCATGCGCATTGATTGCGGCCTGCAGGTCGTCGATGAAGCCCGGGATATTCCGGTGCCCCTGATTATGCAGCCGCCGCTGGAAATCGAACGGGCGGGTGCGTGGACCGGGCTTGGTTTCAGGCGGATTGTCGCGCAGGCGCAGGTCATGCATCGCGAAATTGAGCGCGTCGAGCCGGAACCCGTCGACTCCGCGATCCAGCCAGTAGCGCGCGGTGTCGATCAGCTCGGCCTGCACATCCGGACTATGGCCGTTCAGCTGTGGCTGTTCCTTCAGGAAATTGTGGAGATAATATTGCCCGCGCCGCGCATCCCACGTCCAGGCCGGGCCGCCGAACACCGACTGCCAGTTGTTGGGGGGCGATCCTTCCGGCTTGGGGTCTGCCCACACATACCAGTCGGCGCGCGGACTGTCGCGGCTGGCCCGGCTCTCCATGAACCAGGCGTGCCTGTCGGACGTATGGGCATAGACCTGGTCGATGACGATCTTCAGCCCCAGCGCATGGGCGCGCTCGACCAGCCGGTCGAAGTCGGCAAGCGTGCCGAAGATCGGATCGATGTCGCGATAGTCCGACACGTCATAGCCGAAATCGGCCATCGGCGACCGGAAGAAGGGCGACAGCCATATCGCATCCACGCCCAGCGACGCGATATGGTCGAGCCGCGCGGTGATGCCCGGCAGGTCGCCCACGCCGTCGCCGTTCGAATCGGCGAAGCTGCGGGGGTAGACCTGATAGATGGCGGCACCCCGCCACCAGGGCTGGTCGTCGTGGGTCGGCATGGTGTCTCCGGGCTGCGGAAGCGCGAGCCTAGCAGCATTTATCGCAACTGCGAGAGGGCAGCGTCATGCGCGGTGTCAATCGACCGCCAATGCCGCTACAACCACTGGCGCGGGAGGGCGGACTGGCTTGTTTTCGACTATGCAATCAATGCGATGGGCGTAGACCTTATTCTGTCGGTCGATGCGCTCGAACCGCGTCCGTCGGGCATCGCGCGCTATAACTGGGCGCTGGCGTCGCGGGTCGGTGCGATGCCGGAGGTTGCCAGCATCCGCTTCTATCGCAGCGGCCATTGGATCGCCGACCCTGCCGTTCTGGTGCGATCCGTCGAAGCGGATGCGAAGCCACGCCGATTGAGCCGCGATCCTCGCCCGCGCTGGTGGCGCGTTCTGTCCCATCGGCGGTTCGCGCGCGGCCATCTGTTCCATGCGCCCAATTATTTCCTGCCCGAATGGGCCGAGCGAGGCATCGTTACCCTCCACGACCTGTCGGTGCTGCGCTATCCCGAGACCCATCCTGCCGATCGTGTCGCGTATTTCGAGCGCCATCTCATCCCCTCGCTCGCGCGCGCCGCGCACGTCATCACCGTCAGCGAGACGATCCGGCAGGAAGCGATCGGCTCATTTTCCCTCGATCCCGCGCGCGTGACGGCAATCTACAATGGCGTGGAAAGCATCTTTCATCCCCGAAGCGCCGAAGAACTGGCGCCAGTGCTAGGCCGCTACGGCCTGATGCCAGGCGCCTATGCACTCTGCGTATCGACGATCGAACCGCGCAAGCGTGTGCCGCAGCTGTTGCGCGCATGGTCGCTGCTGCCCGCTGACCTGCGTGAGCGTACGCCGCTGGTGCTCGTTGGTGCGCGGGGCTGGCTGGGCGAGGAGGCGGACCTGTTGATCGCCGATGGCCTGAAGGCCGGATGGCTGCTGCAACCCGGTTTCGTCCCGGACGCGGATCTGCCCTTGCTCTACGCCGGATCGGCCCTGTTTCTCTACCCGTCCATCTATGAAGGCTTCGGCCTGCCTCCCGCCGAGGCGATGGCAAGCGGCGTTCCGGTTGTCGCAGCCAGCGCGTCGTGCCTGCCCGAAGTCACAGATGGCGCGGCCATGCTGGTCGAGCCGGACGATGTGGAGGACTTCGCCCTGCGGATAGAACGGGCGTTGACGGACGACGGCTGGCGCATGGACGCGAGGACGCGGGGGCTGGCCGTCGCCAAACGCTATGACTGGGATCGTTGCGCGCGGGCGACGGCGGCGGTGTATGGGCGGGTCGGATGAACCGGCGGATCGTCCTCTCGGTCGAGGCTCTCGATCCTCAGCTGACCGGGATCGGCCGCTATGTGTGGGAACTGGCCCGCCGCCTGCCCTTGCAGCCGGGTGTTGCGTCTGTTCGCTATGAGCGCAACAGCGTGTGGATACCCGACCCGGCGCAATTGCTGGTCGATCCGCGCTATCCTCGCTTTCCCAAGCCGGTGCGCTGGGTGCGCAAGCGCATGACGCCGCTGCGGCACTGGTACAGCGCCTCGATCATGCGCCGGTCGGTGTGCCATGGCCCCAATTTCTTTCTGCCTAGACTAGCGGAAGCCGGCGTCGTCACGATCCACGACCTGTCGGTGTTCCGCTTCCCGGAAACGCACCCGGCCGACCGGCGCGCCTTTTACGACCGGCATTTCCAGGACACGCTGCGCCGCGTGTCGCATGTCATCACCGACAGCGAGACGACGCGGCTCGAAGTCATCGACACGCTCTCGGTCGATCCCGCCAATGTGACTGCGGTTCCGCTGGGCGTCGATCCTGTCTTCCATCCGCACGGCGATGACACGCTGGCCCCATTGCTGGCGCCCCTCGGTCTGCATCCGGGCGGCTATGCGCTGTGCGTGTCGACCATAGAGCCGCGCAAGCGCATCGCCGAACTGGTGCGCGCCTGGCGAATCCTGCCGCCCGCCGTGCGGGCACGCTGGCCGCTGGTGCTGGCGGGGTCCTCGGGCTGGCTCAGCGAGGCGATCCTTGCGGACATGGTGGAGGCGCAGCGCGAAGGCTGGCTACGCTATATCAGCTATGTCGACGAAGCGGCGCTGCCCGCGCTCTATGCTGGCGCCGGATTGTTCGTCTACCCCTCGATCTACGAGGGGTTCGGCCTGCCGCCTGTCGAGGCGATGGCGAGCGGCGTGCCGGTGGTCGTCGCCAATGCGTCGTGCCTGCCCGAAGTGACCGGCGGCGCCGCGATGCTGACCGAACCTGACGACATCGCCGGTTTCGCGCTACGGATCGAGCAGGCGCTGACCGACGCCCCCTGGCGCGCATCGGCGCGATCGAAGGGGCTGGAGGTCGCCTCCGGCTACAATTGGGACCGCTGCGCCGCTGCGACGGTCGAGGTGTATCGGGGAATGCCCGGGTAGGGATCGGATGCCCATCGGGCGATGCGCGTCATGGTGCTCCTCGAAGGAGCAACTCCGAACCCGCCAGGGTTCGCAAGGCCGAACGGCCGCCCGAGCTTATGCGAGGCCCTGTCGCAGGAGCAAATTCGAACCCGCCAGGGTTCGCAAGGCCGAACGGCCGCCCGAGCTTATGCGAGGCCCTGAAACAAATACGGTGCCGGATGCAGGATTCGAACCCGCGACCTTCGGTTTACAAAACCGCTGCACTACCCCTGTGCTAATCCGGCGCGCCCATGGCGACGCCACGCCCTTACTCTCAGACCACGCCGAACGTCCAGCCCTCCGTCGCGGCCGTCAGCGGGTCGAGACCGGGCGGATGCCAGAGTTCGTGGCGTTCGGCCATGCGACGCAGCCAGGCGGCGGTCAGCAGCGCGTCCGCCGCATGATCGTCTATCGTTGAACCCGGATATGGCGCGGTGCCGAGCCGCGCGAGCGCATCGTTGAGAGACGCCGGATCGCGCATCTTGCTGCGTCCCTTGGGCCGTCCGGCGGCGCGCGCGGCGAGACTCGTGTAGATTTCGACGATCAGGGACGCGCCATTCGGCACCGGGTCGAACGGCCATACCGGCACCTCGGCACGGACGCGATGGAGCAGGCGCATCCCGGCAAAGCTGGCCTTGGCCACCTGCGCCGCGCCGATCGCGTCATAGACGGTCGATGGCTTGCCGCCGCCGGCTGCATTATAGGCGACCTCGCACAACCGGTTGTGCATGAAGTCCGCCTTGGTCCCGTCCGCCTTGCCGAAATAGAAATGGCGGCGGTGCGTCGTCTCAAGCAGGCTCGCGGCGCCCAGATCGTCATCGGCGCAGACCGAGTCGACATAGGCCCAGAAGGCGGGGGCGGTGACCGGCACATCGTCACCGGGCAGATAGGTGCCCCGTGCAACGAAGGGCGGGGCGAAGCTGAAGTCGAAACCGAACAGGGTGGGTGCCTCGGCCGCCGCGGCGACAAGCCAGTCCGCGACGGCCGTGCGCGACCAGATGCCGTGGGGCGCAGGGATCTGGCGGGGAACGGCATGGCCGGGTTCGCACAGTGCGACGGCGATGCCCTTGTGCCGCGCGCCCTTTGCGCCCGACCAGTCGATCGCGACGAAGCGCTCGAACCGGCGTGTCATCCCGTCTTGCGGCCCTGCCTCAGCGCCTCCCAATGGGCGATGCGCTCGGCGATCCGCGCTTCGAACCCGCGCTCGCTGGGCGTGTAGAAACGCTGCGGCGTCATCTCGTCCGGCCAGTAATTGTCGCCGGAAAATCCGCCTTCGGCATCATGGTCATATCGATAGCCCTTGCCGTAGCCGATCTCCTTCATCAGCCTGGTCGGCGCATTCAGGATATTGTGCGGCGGCATCAGCGACCCGGTTTCGCGGGCGGACTTCCAGGCGGATTTCATCGCGACATAGGCGGCGTTGGATTTGGGCGCCGTCGCGCAATAAAGGCAGGCCTGCACGATCGCCAGTTCGCCTTCGGGCGATCCGAGAAATTCGTAGCTATCCTTCGCGGCCAGACACTGTACCAGCGCCTGCGGGTCGGCGAGGCCGATATCCTCGCTGGCGAAGCGAACCAGCCGGCGCAGGACAAAAAGCGGTTGCTCGCCTGCGGTCAGCATTCGCGCCATATAGTAGAGCGCAGCCTGCGGATCGGACCCGCGCAGCGCCTTGTGCAGCGCAGATATGAGATTGTAGTGCCCTTCGCGATCCTTGTCATAGACCGCAACCCGCCGCTGGAGCAGCGCGGACAGAGCGGCCGGGTCGAGCGGTGCCGGTATGTCGATCGAGTAGAGCGTTTCCGCCTGGTTAAGCAGGAAGCGGCCATCCCCGTCGGCGCTCGCCACCAGCGCGTCACGCGCGGCGGGATCCAGGGGCAGCGTACGGCCGGTCAGCGCCTCCGCCCGCGCTATGAGTTGGTCCAGCGCGGACGCGTCGAGCCGGCGCAATATCAGCACCTGCGCGCGCGAGAGCAGGGCGGCGTTCAGTTCAAAGCTGGGATTTTCGGTGGTTGCGCCGACCAGCGTCACCGTGCCGTCCTCGACGAAGGGCAGAAACCCGTCCTGCTGGGCACGGTTGAACCGGTGGATCTCATCCACGAAGAGCAGTGTCTTTTCGCCGAGCCTCGCATGATCCTTCGCTGCGGCGAACACCTTCTTGAGATCTGCCACGCCCGAGAAAACCGCGGAAATCGGTTCGAACCGCATCCCTACGGCATCGGCCAGGAGCCGGGCGATCGTCGTCTTGCCGGTGCCGGGTGGACCCCATAATATCATCGACGCGAGCCGGCCTGCGGCGACCATGCGGCCGATCGCGCCTTGCGGACCGGTCACATGCTCCTGGCCGACGACGTCCGACAGCGCGCGCGGGCGCAGGCGGTCGGCGAGGGGGGCATCCTGCTCGACGGCTTCGACGCTATGCTCGGCAAATAGATCGGCCACGAAAATCCACCGTTCGCCCCGATCCGCAGCAGGGCTTCTCGTCTTGCGACAGAAATGGGCGTCGACTGGCTAGGCCCGAACGGAATATAGGCATTCGGCGGACTTATGGAACAGGGCTGGATCGCATCCTCGCCCCGTGCGCCCGCTGCTGGGCGATGCGCAGGAATGTATCGACCAGCGCCTGGTTCACCTGATCCCAGCCATAGCGTTCGACCATGCGCTCGCTGGCGGCGCCCGCTTCCCTGCGCAGGCCATCGTCGCGGCAATAGGATTCGAGGGCGGCGGCGAAATCGCCGATCGCGCCGGGGCGGATCAACCGGCCGGTGACACCGTCGGTCACCAGGCTTTCGCTGCCGGTCGCGCGGGCGGCCACCGTCGGCAGTCCGCACGCCATAGCCTCCAGCGTGACGTTGCCGAAGGTTTCGGTGACCGAGGGATTGAACAGCATGTCCATGCTGGCGACCGCACGGCCAAGATCCGGACCGCTCTGGAACCCGGTGAAGACGGCATCGGGCAACCGGTTCTGGAACCATTGCCGCGCCGGCCCTTCGCCGACGACCAGTATCTTGTGCCTTGCCTGGAGCGTGCCCAGCCGGTCGATGGCGTCGGAAAAGACGTCCAGCCCCTTTTCCATCACCAGCCGGCCGACAAAGCCGATCACCGGCACGTCATCCTCGATCCCGAGTGACCGGCGCCACGCCACATCGCGCCGGCCGGGATTGAAAACCTCCCTGTCGATCCCTCGGGTCCAGATGCCGACGTCATAGCTCATGCGCTGTTCGCGCAGCAACTGGGCCATGGATTCGGACGGCGCGACGATGGCGTCGCAGCGCCGGTAGAAACGGCGCAGCATCGACTCGATCACCGGCTCCAGGAACGCGAGGCCATAATAGCGCGGGTAGGTTTCGAACCGCGTGTGGACCGATGCCACCACCGGAAGCTCCTGCTTGCGCGCCCAGCTGACGGCGCGATGGCCGAGCGGGTCGGGGCTGGACACATGGACCATATTGGGCGCGAAGGCCTTGAGGTCGCGCCGCAGCCGGCCGGATATGCGATAGGGCATCCGATATTCGCTGCGCCCCGGAATCGCGATTGACGGGGCGCTGACCAGATCGCCGGCAGGCGGGAAGGCGGGCGTGTCGGTGGTCGGCGAATAGACGCGCACCGACGCGCCCTGCCGCAGCAGATAGCCGACGAAGCGGTTCAGCGCCTGGTTCGCGCCGTCCCGCACATAATTGTAATTCCCGCTGAAGAGCGCGACGCGCAGGTCAGAGACGTTCATCGCCAGCCCTTAGCGCAGCGAGGCACAAAACCCAAGGGAACCCGGAGCGCGATCGGGAATTACAGCATTCAAGGGAGGCAAACGCGCCCTAAGCCGAGAGAAAGAAAGGAAAAGACGTGAACCACGACCATTTTCGCAAGGGCGCGCGAGTGCGGTGGAACTGGGGCCAGGGCGTCGGCCGCGGCAAGGTGGCGGAACGGTTCGACCGCCCGGTGGAACGCACGATTGCCGGCGCGCGCATCAGTCGCAACGGCTCGCCGGACAACCCCGCCTATCTGGTGGAAACGGACCATGGCAGCGAAGTGCTGAAGCTGGGTTCGGAACTGGCGCGCGCCTGACAGGCCGGCAGCGGCTGAACGGCCATCGCCAGGCGGGCGCGCGCCTGTCATAAGGGGTCCATGACTGACGCCGGCATGACCATAGAGGCGATCCTTGCAGGTACACCTGTCCCCTTTCGCGGCGAGGATTACAGCGCGATAGGCAAGCGGCCGGTCGAGGGCGCGGTGCAGGTACGCTGGATGGGGCTGGAAGGCGACGCCGTGGCGGATCGCCGCTATCACGGCGGCCTGGACAAGGCGATCCATCTCTATCCGCAGGATCATTATGCATGGTGGCGCGCGCGCCATGTCGGCCACCCGCTGCTCGATGCGCCGGGCGCTTTCGGCGAGAATATCGCCTCCAGGGGCCTTACCGAAGAGCATATCTGCCTCGGCGACCGCTTTTCCTTCGGTGATGCCATATTGGAGGTCAGCCACGGTCGGCAGCCCTGCTGGAAGCTCGATCACCGCTTCGGCGCGCGGGGCGTGATGGGCGCCATCGTGGCGACGGCGCGCTGTGGCATTTATTTCAGGGTCATTCGCGAAGGGGAGGTTGAGGCGGGTCAGCGGATGGATTTGCTCGACCGGCCGCTCCCCGACTGGCCGGTGGCGCGACTGTTCCGCCTGCTCATAGCGGGCGGGCACAGGCAGGAACCCGATGCCGTGCGCGCACTGGCCGCCATGCCTGAGCTGGCGCAGGCCTGGCGCGAGCGGGCACGGCAGCTGTCGGCCTGACGTCGCAGGCGTCCATCGGCCGCGTGAACAGGGAGCCAGATCATTCCTCTCACCCCCAATATCGGCACCGTCCTCGAAGCGCTCAGCCTTCTTGGCACGTTCGTATTTGCCGCCTCTGGCGCGCTGGCCGCCGCTGCCAAACGGCTCACCCTCATCACCTTCGCCTTCTTCGCGCTGGTGACGGGCGTAGGCGGCGGAACGGTGCGCGACCTGCTGATCGGGGTGCCGGTCTTCTGGGTGCATGATCCGATACCCGCGATCATGTGCATGGCCGCCGCGCTGATGCTCTGGTCGACGCCGCGCCGCTGGTGGAGCGACCGCGCGCTCGACTGGCTGGACGCGGTCGGGCTGGCCGCCTTCGCCGTGTTCGGCGCCGCCAAGAGCCTCAGCGTCGGCGTGCCCCCGATCACGGCGGCGATGATGGGCGTGGTGACCGGCTGCGTCGGCGGCATCATCCGCGATTTGCTGGCGGGCGAGCCGTCCATCCTGCTGCGGCCGGAACTGTACGTCACCGCAGCGGCTGTCGCCGCCGGTCTGTTCGTGCTGCTGCGATGGCTGGACGTCGATCTGCCGCTTGCCGCTTTGGTGGCGGCGCTGACCGGCTTTGCGTTGCGCGCTGTGGCCATCTGGCGCGGCCTCGCGCTCCCCGCCTATCGCGACCGATAGACGCTTGGGCGCTAGGCCGGCAGCGCCAGCCAGGGTGCGCAAGCTGACAAGGCCAGCGGCTCGGCCGGCATGTCGGGCAGGGGGCACAGGCGCTTCTGCAACAACTGCACACCGGCCCAGGCACCCATCTTGTAACCGATATCGCCATAGAGGCCGGTATCGGCATAGCCCATTTCGCGGTGCAGCCCGACGCTCGCATCGTTTGGCACGGTGATCGCACCGATCGCATGGACGAAGCCCTGCCGCGTCAGGATGGCCAGCAATATGGAATAGAGCGCCCGGCCGAGGCCTCGCCGCTGGGCACCGGGCGACAGGTAGATGCTGGTCTCGACCGCGAAGCGATAGGCGGGGCGATCGCGGAAGGCGGTGGCATAGGCATAGCCGATTACCGCCCCCTCCCGTTCCGCGACGATATAAGGGTAGCGGTCGCCGCATTTGGCGATGCGCGCGCCGATCTCCGCCGCATCGGCGCGGTCAGTTCGAAGCTGACCCGTGTATCCTCGACGAACGGGCGGTAGATGGCGGCGATGGCGGCCGCGTCGTCGGCGCGGACGCGACGGATGGTGGTGCCGTCTAGCGCCACAGGGTAGCCAGCATCGCGAACAGGCCACCCGCATCGGCCGCCACCGGACGCGGCGCGCCGAAGCCGCGGCATTCCAGGCAATCGACCCGCATCCCGCCACCAGCAGCCAGCATCCGCGCCTCCGCAACGGCCTGCGCCGCCCACAGCCGCTGCGCCAGCGCTTGTCGACCGAACAGGTCTTGGGGCGCCTGACCGTCGCCTTCCTCGCGCTCCGCGAAGGATTGGACGAATTCGGCGAACCTGTCGGGCTCCTTCTCGATCCAATAGGGCTTGGCGTCGGGAGGATCGATCTTCGCGCGCTTCGCTGCTTCGGCGATCGCATCTTCCAGCCCGCCGAACCGATCGACCAGGCCAAGCTGGCGCGCGGTGCCGCCGTCCCAGACGCGACCCTGCGCGATCCGATCGATCTGTTCCGGCGTCTTGTGCCGGGCGCCCGCGACAATCCCCAGGAAGCGGCGGTAGATATCCTCCACCCCCATCTGCATGACCCGGTCGAAGGCGGGGCTGGTGCCGCCGGCGAGGTCAGGCTGGCCGGACAGCGGCGTCGTGGCAATACCGTCGGTGGTGATTCCCATCTTGGCCAACGTGCCTTCGAAACTGGGCAAGATGCCGAACACGCCGATTGAGCCCGTGATCGTCCCCGGCTCGGCAAAGACGACATCGGCCGGCGTGCTGACCCAATAGCCGCCGCTGGCAGCGACATTGCCCATCGATACGACGACCGGGATACGCTGCGCCTTGGCGGCCATGATGGCGCTGCGGATCTTTTCCGATGCCATGACGGATCCGCCGGGCGAATCGATCCGGACGACGAGCGCCGACAGGTCGCGCTCGGAGAGCGCGTCATAGAGCAGATCGGCGATGGTATCCCCCGCGGCCGTGCCGGGACCCGCCTCGCCATCGACGATGTCGCCGGCGATCGTCAGGACGCCGATCTGGCCATCATTGGCGGGCATGTGCGCCTTTACATAGGTGCCAAGGTCGATCGCGGCATAGTCACCGGGGCGCTCCCCGTCGTCGTCGCCCGCCACCTGCGCCACCCGATCCCCGAAGGCTGCTTCGCTCCCCAGCCGATCGACCAGCCCGGCGTCGGTCGCCGCCTTGGACAGGCTGCCTCCGGCGCCCTGGGCGGCCCCGGCGGGATCGGCGATATAGGCGGCGAGCCTTGCCCTGGGCCGCGCCTTGGCCACTTCCGTGCGCCAATTCTGCCACAGCGCGCCGGCAAGCGCCTCATTGGCCTCGCGCGCTTCGGCCGACTGGTCGGTCCGCGTATAGGGTTCGACGAAGCTCTTGTAGGTGCCGACGCGATAGACATGGGTGTTGACCCCCAGTTTGTCGATCAGCCCCTTATAGTAGAGCCGCGAGCCGCCCGGTCCGGCCAGTGCGACGCCGCCCAGCGGGTCGAGCCACACTTCGCTCGCGTGGGCGGCGAGCTGATAGCTGTCGTCGGAATACAGGGTCGCATAAGCGAGCACTGGCTTGCCGGCGGCGCGGACCCCGTCCAGTGCGGCGCCGACGCGAGACAGCGACACCTGGCCGCCGCCCATGAAGCCGTCCAGGTTCAGCACCACGGCCTTGACCCGGGCGTCGCCCTTCGCCGTATCGAGCGCGGCGACGATGTCACGCAGGCGGAATTCGCGGCTTTGGGGTCCGCTGCCCGTCAGCAGCGCCATCGTATCGACCTCGGCCGGCTGCTCGACGATGGTTCCGTCCAGATCGAGCAGCAGCGCGCCGGCGCGGATCGTCTGGCTCGGGGCCGGGCTGAAGGAGAGCGCGGCGTAGAGCAGGCCGAAGAAAAGAAGGAGGAACAGGAGGACCAGCCCGTCCTTCACCGCCACCAATATGCGCCATGCTGCCTTCACGAATGCCACGGATGTTCGTCCTTCTTATGTCGCGCGGTGGCTATCGCATCGCGGGCAGGGGCGCAAATGGGGGATGAAAGCCGGAGCCGCAACGGGCGCCTGCCTTGCAACCGCCAATTCCCGCGCTATGGCAGGCAACTTATTCCATGCAGGAGCCAGATCCCCAATGCCCACGCTCGTCCTGATCCGCCATGGCCAGTCATCCTGGAACCTGGAAAATCGCTTCACCGGCTGGTGGGACGTGGACGTGACGGAGAAAGGCGCGGCCGAAGCGAAGGCTGCGGGCGAGTTGATGGCCGCCAGGGGCCTGGACTTCGACCAGTGCTTCACCAGCTTCCAGACCCGCGCGATCAAGACGCTGAACCTGGCGCTCGAAGCCATGGGACGGCTGTGGTTGCCGGTGGAAAAGGACTGGCGGCTGAATGAGCGCCACTATGGCGGCCTGACAGGCCTGGACAAGGCGGAAACGGCGGCCAAGCATGGCGACGACCAGGTCAAGATCTGGCGCCGCAGCTTCGACATCCCGCCGCCGGTGCTGGAGGCGGGCAGTGAATTCGACCTGTCGAAGGACCGCCGCTACGACGGCATCGCCATCCCCTCGACCGAATCCTTGAAGGACACGATCGCCCGCGTCCTGCCCTATTGGGACAGCCGCATCGCGCCCGAATTGAAGGCCGGCAAGCGCGTTCTCATCTCCGCCCACGGCAATTCGCTGCGCGCGCTGGTCAAGCACCTGTCGAACATTCCCGACGACGAGATCACGGAACTGGAAATCCCGACCGGCCAGCCGATCGTCTACGAGCTGGCAGACGATCTCAGCGCGATCGAGCGCTATTATCTGTCGGAGCGGTAAAGCTGCGCGCCGGACCATCGATCCGCTATCTTGTGATAAGTGATGGCCCGCAGTCCGTTTACTAGAAGCGGTAGCCGATGAAGGCATGGCCCGCATTGCTGCCATGGGCGAAACGCGCGATCAGGCCAATCCGCATCATCTCGAACGCATTGCGCAACTCCGTCCCGCGCGAGCGCACGCCGACCGAAGCGGTCAGTTCATGCACCTTGTCGGCATAGAGATTGTCGCCGGTCAGCAGGGTGAAGGCATAGCTGGTGCGCACCGAACCGGCACGGCCGAGTAGCTTGGCATCAAGCGGCCAGTCGCCGGCCAGCCCGCCGCGGAAGGAGATATTGTCGGTCTTAGTGTTGAGCGATCGGCCGGCAAATTCGACATGCGTGACCTTGCTGTAGCCGACCATGCCGCCGACCGTCAGGCTACCGCGACCCAGCATATTGGGCTTTACGGCTGTTGCGGCGACGGATGCGGTCGCCACCTGCCCCTTGATCTGTTGTTCCGGCGCTTCGGTGAAGCCGTAGGAAATGCGCGGCGAGATCGCGATGTCCTGCGTCACCGGAATGGCGGCGCCGACGGCGACATAGCCCTTCCACTGCTTCTGCCCGCCGACCGTCTGATAGCTGACCGGAACGTCGACGGTGACGAGTGTCCGGCTGCCTTCAGCCACGCGGAAGCTACGGCTCAGGCGCACGTCGAACTGGGTGCCATAGCGGCCGGCACGCTGGACATGGCCGATGCGGCCGCCCAGGCCCCAGTCGGTGTCGTCGGCCTCAAGCGAGGGCGTGGAGAAATCGAGGCCGTCCTGTACCTGCTGATATTGCAGGCTCTGTGGGTTGCCGACGAGCGGATTGACGCCGGCCGTGGTAACCGAGCAGCCGTATACGCCCTCGCGAAATTCCGCGCCAGTGAAGCGCTGATTGCTAAAGTAATTGGTGGGAGGGTTGCCGCCATCAAGCCAAGATTGAAAAGCCGCATATGCATCAGCATAGGTGCCACCAAACACTGGGAACTGAATGCCATAAGGAACGTCCATATCTTCAGAGCGACTGAAATATTCTTGAGCCGAAAGACTAGGTCTGACACCGCTACTCAAGCAGGGAACGTAGATTTCGATATCGGCATAATCGGCATCAAGTTGCTGAAATCCCTGAGCGCGTATTTCCACGCCAGCGATGTTAGTGCGGCTGAAATATGCGAAGAAACCCGGCTGTGAAGGGGTGCCCTGAAGTAATCCTGGATAGCGCGCGTCAAGATTGTTTAGACTCAAGTGCTCCATACGGAAAGTAGAAGGGCCAACCTGATCATATCGTTCAAGCGCGAGAGAAAGCGCAACGCCATCTGGATCGAGAAATCCAATATAATTATCGCCATCATTGGGGATATCAGGAGAGAGCGTGTACTGTGCCATTGCTGGTGATGCCGCCATGGCCAGAGCGATATACAGAAAGAGCTTCGAAGCCGTCACGAATGATACCCCCGGATTCGATTTACGATATGAGTAGTGATGATCTTTGACAACCGGAAATCGACATTGGAAAGTGTATTCAAACTGATCTGGATACGATTATTACGCGGTCGACTATAGGTTGCAGGCTTCACCTTGCATCCTGTCATTTTGAGGAATGGATTTGCCCTTCCATGAGGGGGCAGCTAAGGGGCTTTGCTTTCCGCCAGGGGGTGCCAAGCAGATCATGGTCGACGTCGGTATCATCATGGGGTCCCGGTCGGACTGGGAAACGATGCGCCATGCCGCCGAGATGCTCGACGCGCTGGGCGTGCGGCACGAGTGCAGGGTCGTGTCCGCCCATCGCACGCCGCAGCGGTTGTACGATTACGCCACCGGGGCGGTCGGGCGCGGCCTCAAGGTCATCATTGCCGGCGCGGGTGGCGCGGCGCACCTTCCCGGCATGACCGCGAGCATGACGCGGCTCCCCGTGCTGGGCGTTCCCGTCGAATCCAAGGCATTGAAGGGCATGGATTCGCTGCTTTCCATCGTACAGATGCCCGGCGGCATTCCCGTCGCCACGCTGGCGATCGGCAAGCCCGGCGCGATCAACGCGGCGCTGCTGGCCGCCGCCATCCTGGCCACCACCGACGATGCGCTGGCCGTGCGGCTGGACGCCTGGCGCGCGAAGCAGACCGCCGACGTCGCCGAGACCGTGGCCGATTGATGACCACGGTTCCGCCCGGCTCCACCATCGGCATCTTGGGCGGCGGCCAGCTCGGCCGCATGATCGCCATCGCCGCCGCGCAGCTCGGCTATCGTACCCATATCTTCGCGCCCGAAACGAGCGGCCCGGCTGCGGACGTCAGCCCGCGCTGGACGCAAGCGCGCTATGAGGATGCGCAGGCGCTGGCCGCCTTCGCCGACGCCGTCGACGTCGTCACCTACGAGTTCGAGAATATCGACCCGGCCGCTGTGGATGTGCTGTCCACCCACGGGCTCGTCCGCCCCGGTGCCGGAGCGCTCCGCATCGCTCAGGACCGGATCGCCGAGAAGCGCTTTGTGCAGGATCTTGGCGGCCTCACCGCGCCCTTCGCGCCGGTCGAGAGCCTGGACGGTCTTGAGGAGGCGCTCGGGCAGATCGGCTCTCAGGCAATCCTCAAGACCAATCGCATGGGCTATGACGGCAAGGGCCAGGCACGGATCACCGATCCTGGCGATGCCGTCGGCGCCTGGAATGCGATCGGACGGCAAAGCGCGATCCTGGAGGGCTTCGTGTCCTTCGAGCAGGAGTTTTCCGTCATTCTCGTGCGCGGCGACGATGGTACCGTCCGCTTCTGGGATTCGCCCGCCAATGTCCATCAAGCCGGAATATTGGCGACCTCCGTCGTGCCGGCCGGGCCGGTGATCGGCGCGCAGGTCGACGCGGCCCGCGCGCTGGCGAAGCAGGTTGCCGGTGCGCTCGACTATGTCGGCGTCCTGACCTGCGAATTCTTTGCCAGCGCCGACGGCCCGGTCTTCAACGAGATGGCGCCCCGCGTCCACAATAGCGGCCACTGGACGATCGAGGGGGCAGTCACCAGCCAGTTCGAAAACCATGTCCGCGCCATTTGCGGCCTGCCGCTGGGCGACACCGGATTATCCGCGGCTGGCGTCGAGATGCGCAATCTCATCGCCGAAGGCGCGGCCGACTGGCAGGCGATCCTGGCCGACCCCGCCAATCACCTCCACCTGTACGGCAAGCATGAAGCGCGCCCCGGCCGCAAGATGGGGCATGTGACGCGGCTGCTGCCGTGAGCGTTCGCCCGCGGATCACCCTGGTTCTCGCCCGTGCCGACAATGGCGTGATCGGGGCCGAGGGGGCGATTCCGTGGCATCTTCCGGCCGATCTCAAGCGGTTCAAGGCGCTGACGCTGGGCACGGCGATGGTCATGGGGCGCAAGACTTTCGATAGTCTGCCGGGCTTGCTGCCGGGCCGACGCCATATCGTGCTGACACGCGATCGCTCGTGGCAGGCTGACGGCGCCGAAGTCGTCCACGATGTCGATGCGGCAATCGCGCTGGCGAACGCGCAGGACCTGTCGGTGATCGGCGGCGCCGAAATCTACCGCCTGTTCCTGCCGCTGGCCGACCGGATCGAACTGACCGAGGTGCATATCCAGCCCGAAGGCGACGCCGTCATCGCCTATCCCGATCGCGCCGAGTGGAAGGACGCGGCTCGGGACGATCATGCGCCGGACGGAGAGCGTCCCGCCTACAGCTTCGTCACCCTGAAGCGCCGCTGACCCAACGCCAGATTCTGGCTATGGGGGAACTGCGCTGCCGACGGTCGGTTAGACCAGTCCTCTCAAAGAAGGACTGTCCATGCCCATCCTCGATACCCGCGAAGGCGCCCATATCCACTACAAGGTCGTCGGCTCCGGCCCGTCGGTCGTGCTGATCCACGGCTGGCCCCTGACCGGCGACATGTGGGAATATCAGACCGTCGCGCTGGTGGAGGCGGGCTTCCAGGTCATCACCTATGACCGCCGGGGCTTCGGGCAGAGCAGCCACCCGGCGACCGGCTATGATTATGACAGATTCGCTGACGATCTGGCCGACCTCATCGAAAAGCTCGACGTGCCGCAGGTCGCGCTCGTCGGCTTCTCCATGGGCGGGGGAGAAATTGCGCGCTATCTAACCCGCCACGGGGCGGCGAAGGTGTCGCGCGCGGCACTGGTGGCGTCGGTCGTGCCCTATTTGCTCAAGACCGATGATAATCCGGACGGCGCTCCGCTTGAGGTGTTCGAAGGGATGAAGGCCGATATCCGCAAGGACCGGTTCGCCTTTCTCCAAAGCTTCGCCAAGGCCTTCTACGGTGTCGGCATCATCTCAAGGCCGGTCAGCCAAGGCGTACTCGACTGGAGCTTCCAACTGGCCGTCATGGCCAGCCCGATCGCGACGACCGCCTGCGTCGATGCCTTTGGCTACACAGATTTCCGGCCGGACCTGCCCAGCTTCACGATCCCCACGCTGGTGATCCACGGCACTGCCGACGCGACGGTGCCGATCGATCCGGCCGGTCGCGCGGCGGCGTCAGGCATAGCGGGCGCTCAGCTGATCGAATATGACGGCGAGCCCCATGGGCTGTTCGCGACGGCGCCCGACCGGCTCAACACCGACCTGATCGACTTCCTGCGCGGCTGATTGCGTGAGGCGGGGCGCGCCCCTATAGCGCGCCCCATGGAGCGGCTGCACAGCGGCGCCCCGCAGCCCGCGTCCGTGCGCGGGGGCAACCTGGCGCTCGGCAATTTCGATGGATTTAATGCCGGGCATCAGGCTGTCATCGGCCGCGCCATCGCGCGCGCGCATGCGGAGGGTCGCCCGGCGATCGTCGCCACGTTCGATCCGCATCCCGTGCAACTGTTTCGTCCCGAAGCGCCTCCCTTTCGCCTGACGACGCTGGATCAGCGGCAGGCGCTTTTCGAACGGGCCGGGGCGGACGCGATGCTGGTCATCGGCTTCACGCCTGCCATTGCGGCAATGGGCGCGCCCGAATTTGCGGCCTATCTGGTCGATCATCTTGGCGTGGCTGGCGTCGTCACCGGCCAGGACTTTACCTTCGGCCGGGGAAAGAGCGGCACTATTGCCACCCTGTCTGATCTGGGCAGGGCGCTGGGCATGATCGCGGAGGCCGTCCCTGCGGTGGTGGACGGGGACGGGGCGGTCATCTCCTCCAGCCGTATCCGCGACGCGCTGAGGGCAGGGGATTGTGCCACGGCCACACGCCTGCTGACCCGTCCCTTCGCGGTTCAGGGCGTGGTCGGGCATGGAGCAAAGCTGGGCCGCACCATCGGTTTCCCGACCGCGAATATCGACCTCGGCACCTATCTGCGCCCGCGCTACGGCATCTATGCGGTGCGTGGCCTGCTGCCAGACGGCCGCGTGCTGGATGGTGCCGCCAACCTAGGTATCCGCCCCAGCTTCGACCCACCAAAGGAACTGCTGGAACCGCATTTCTTCGACTTCGCGGAGAATCTGTACGATGAGGTCATAGAGGTGCAGCTGATCCACTTCCTGCGGCCGGAAGCGAAATATGACGGTCTCGATGCGCTGACCGCCCAGATCGCGAAGGATTGCGACGATGCGCGCCAAATCCTTGCGGGCACGCCTTACGTCGCGTAGGGCGGCGAGCACGTTTTTCCTCACCCGTTCGGGCTGAGCCTGTCGAAACCCTGCACTGCCTTCACAAGAATGGGATAGCCCTTCGACAGGCTCAGGGCGAACGGAACAGGGTAATTTCTGGATCACAGATGACCGACGCTCCTGACTATAAAGCCACCGTCTTCCTGCCCGTCACCGACTTCCCGATGAAGGCTGGCCTGGCCGCCAAGGAACCCGCCATCGCGGCGAAGTGGGAGGCGATGGACCTCTATGGCAAGCTGCGCGAGAAGCGGGCAGGGCGCGAACGCTTCATCCTCCACGACGGCCCGCCCTACGCCAATGGCGACATCCACATGGGCCATGCGATGAACAAGGTGCTCAAGGACATCATCGTCCGTTCGCAATCGCTGCTCGGCAAGGATGCGCCTTACGTGCCCGGCTGGGACTGCCACGGCCTCCCCATCGAATGGAAGATCGAGGAGGAATATCGCAAGAAGAAGCTGAACAAGGACGAGGTTCCGCCGCAGGAATTCCGTGCCCAATGCCGCGCCTATGCCGACAAGTGGGTGGGCGTGCAGAAGGAGCAGTTCAAGCGGCTGGGCGTCATGGGCGACTGGGCCGATCCGTACCTTACGATGAAGTTCGATGCCGAGGCGACAATCGTGGGCGAGTTGCTCAAGTTCGCGGAAAGCGGCCAGCTCTATCGCGGCGCCAAGCCCGTCATGTGGTCGCCGGTCGAAAAGACCGCGCTGGCCGAGGCGGAGGTCGAATATGAGGATGTGACGAGCACCCAGATCGACGTGGCGTTCGAGATCATGGAAGCGCCGAACGCGCCCGAGCTGGTCGGGGCGTTCGCGGTGATCTGGACAACGACGCCCTGGACGATCCCGGTGAACCAGGCGATCGCGTTTGGGGAAGAGGTTGAGTATTGGCTCGTCATCGCCGACGTCTACAAAGAGGCGAGCGATGTGAGCAATGAGTTCAGTTTTCCTTCCTGGGCAGGTCAGCGCTTTGTTGTGGCTCGGGAGTTGCTCCCTCAGTTCAGAGCGCGCCTGCAAGCCGAACTAAAAAAATTGCCTCGTTCAGAGGGGTATCATGCGGCTGTTGAACTGGCACGTATGAACCCCAACGATACGGCACAGGGCATCGATGTTGTCGATGAGCGAAATGTGCGTGGGGATTTTCTACCTCGTGAGTTTGGTTTCGACCGAACAACCACGATCTACAAGGGCGCTCAACTCGCCGGCGCCATCGCGCGTCACCCGATGCACGCGCTCGGCGGCTTCTTCGCGAAGCCGCGCCCCTTCCTCCCCGCCGACCATGTCACCACCGACGCGGGCACCGGCCTCGTCCACATGGCGCCCGACCATGGCGAGGAGGATTTCATCGCCTGCAAGGCGCTGGGCATCGACCCTGTCTTCGCGGTCAATGACGCAGGCTTCTATCGCGACGACTGGGAATGGCTGCCGGGGCAGGGCAGCGTCATCAACACGAAACTCAACGGCGCGGACGGCCCGATCTGCAACGATCTGCGCGAAGCGGGCGCTCTGCTGAGCGCCAGCGACTTCCGCCACAGCTATCCCCACAGCTGGCGGTCGAAGGCGCGCATCATCTACCGCTGCACCCCGCAATGGTTCATTCCGATGGACAGGCCGTCAACCGACAAGCCCCTCCCCTCCAGGGGAGGGGTTGGGGTGGGGCAGGAACCCACCTCGGTCGTCATGGCCCCCACCCCAAACCCCTCCCCAAGTGGAGAGGGGCTTAAAGGCAATGGCGCAACCCTGCGCGAAGTCGCCCTCGACGCCATCGCCCACACCCGCTGGGTGCCCGAGCGCTCCACCAACCGCATCCGCGCGATGGTGGAGGGCCGCCCCGACTGGGTCATCTCCCGCCAGCGCGCCTGGGGCGTCCCCATCGCCCTCTACGTCCACCGCAAGTCCGGCCAGTATCTGGTCGACGAGGCTGTCAACGCCCGCATCATCGCCGCCTTCAGGCAAGCGGGCGCGGACGCCTGGTTCGGCGCTGACCATCAGGCGCTGCTCGGCCCGGATTACGACCTTGCCGACTATGAGGTGGTGAACGACATTCTCGACGTCTGGTTCGACAGCGGCTCCACCCACAGTTTCGTGGTCGAGGCCCGCTACGGCCCCGACGCCCGCGCCGACCTCTATATCGAAGGGTCCGACCAGCATCGCGGCTGGTTCCAGTCCTCGCTGCTCGAATCGAGCGGCACCCGCGGCCATGCCCCGTTCAAGGCGGTACTGACCCACGGCTTCGCGCTCGACGGATCGGGCAAGAAAATGTCCAAGAGCCTCGGCAATGTCGTCGATCCGCTCAAGATCATGGCCGAAAGCGGCGCGGACATTTTGCGCGTCTGGGTCGCCAGCACCGACTATTTCGACGATGTCCGCATCGGCAAGGAAGTGCTGGCCGGATCGTCGGACGCCTATCGCAAATTGCGCAATACATTCCGCTATATGCTGGGCGCTCTTTCCGATTATTCGGAAGAGGCGGAGGCGGTCGCCTACGCCGATATGCCCGAGCTTGAACGCTATATGCTTCATCGTTTCGCAGAGCTGGACGCGGAGCTGCGATCGGTCGTAGACAAGGCGGGCGACAGCCAGAACTGGCTGGAATTTTCCCGCTACACCCGCGCGCTGTTCGACTTCGCCAATAGCGACCTGTCGGCCTTCTTCTTCGATATCCGCAAGGACTGCCTCTATTGCGACGCGCAGGGCGACCCCAAGCGCCGTGCGTACCGCACCGTCCTCGACACGCTGTTCCACGCGCTGGTCCGCTACGCGGCGCCCATCATCCCGTTCACCGCTGAGGAAGTATGGCAAAGCCGCTTTCCAAGTGACGAGGATAGCGTGCATTTCCTCGAATGGCCGGCGGTCGATGCGCGCTGGCTCGATGCCGGTCTCGCTGCCAAATGGACGATGCTGCGCGATGAGCGCGACCAGGTCACCCAGGCTATCGAGCCGCTCCGTCGCGAAAAGATCGTCCGTTCCAGCCTGGAAGCCGATGTAACCATGGGAAAATTGGTCCCCAGCGACGGTGTGAACTTCGCCGAAATCGCCATCGTCGCCCGTATCGAAACAGGCGTCGGCGACGGCATCATCGTCAAACCCAGCGAATGGCACAAATGCGGCCGCTGCTGGCGCCTGCTGCCCGAAGTCACCGAAGACGGCACGCTCTGCGATCGGTGCGAAGAGGTATTGGGGGCGTGAGCGCCAGGCATTCTCCCACCGTCATCCTGAACTCGTTTCAGGATCCATCGGGCCGGGTGGTTCAGGCTTATTCGCCAAGGCACGACCTGGCGGATAAGCGCGACCGGCAACCTTTCACGTTCGCGCTGGCTTCGACCTGCCCGGCGGAATGGTCGCTGAAGCAAGTTCAGCATGACGTCAGTATTTTAAGCCGATAAGGCGCACCCATGCCTACCAGGACCAACCACCGCCCCCTTGGCCTGATCGTCGCGATCGTGACGCTCGCGCTCGACCAGCTCATCAAATATGCCGTCACCGTCCCGCTCGCCCTGCGCGAACGCGCGGACGCGGGAATTGACATCGTGCCTTTCTTTCGCCTGCGCTGGCTGGAAAATCGCGGTGTCTCCATGGGCTTCTTCCATGCTGAAACCGACATGATGCGCTGGCTTCTGGTCGCGATGACCATGCTGATCGCGCTGTTCGTCGGCATATGGATGTGGCGCGAAAAGGCGCGGCAGGATGTGGTCGCGCTCGGCCTGGTGCTGGGCGGCGCGATCGGCAACATCGCCGATCGGGTGCGACTGGGCTATGTCGTCGATTATGCCGATCTGCATTTTGGCGAGTGGCGGCCGTTCCTCATCTTCAACCTCGCGGACGCCGCCATCACCTTCGGTGTGCTGATCCTGCTTGCGCGGGCGCTGTTGCTGCGCGAGAAGAGCTCAAAGACGGAGACTTTGACGTAATGCGTAAATTCATCATCGCCGCGGCCCTCGTGTCGACCCTGTCCGCCTGCGGTTCTTCCGGTCTGTTCAATCGCGACCGGCCTGACGAATTCGCCGTGTCGCGTCAGGCACCGTTGGTCATTCCGCCCGATTTCGCGCTGACTCCGCCCGCGCCGGGCTCCCCGTCGGCCAATAGCGTCGATTCGAGCCGTGCCGCGATGGAGGCGATGTTCGGCGGACCCGCGACGCGCAGCGCCGCCGAGACGGCTGCGCTCAACGCCGCCGGACGTACCGGCGCCGCTCCAGGCATCCGCTCGGCTGCGGGCGATCCGGGCACAGAGGTCGTCGAAAAGGGCTCCACCACCCGCGACATCATCGCCGCGCCAGAGGGCGACGGCCAGGACGCTCGCGCTTCGGCACAGTAAGCACGTCGCCCGGACATGCCCGGATAGCGGTTTTCAGTCACCATCCTCGACAAATGCCTTCATGCGGCGGAGGGCTTCGTCCCATTGCGCGCCGACCTCGTCTAACCACAGGCGCGCCTCCTCGATAGCCTGCCGCTGCAGTGCAAAACGCGCCTCACGCCCGGTATGGCTTCTCTGGACCAGCCCGGCGTTGAGCAGCACGTCCAGATGCTTGGCGACCGCCTGCCGGCTGATCGGCAGTCCTTCGCCCAGCGTGGTGATCGATCGCGCACCGCCATCAGCCAGACGGGTGATCAGGTCCAGCCGGGTCGGATCGCCGATAGCGGCAAACATACGCGCCGGGTCAGCCCCGGACATAGTCGCGGATGTTTTTCACCTGTTCGGCCCAGCCGCCGTCGTTCGACCGCATGACATCGGTGCGGCGCGGTTCGGGGACCCTGTCGAAACCGCTTTCAGTGACCGTTACGCGTGTACCACCGGCGACGGGCTCCAGCAGGAATTCAACCAGCGTCCACTCCGCCACGCCGGCTGCCATTGCGTCCTTGTCACCGCCGGTCGCGGGCCATTCATAGGCGAATCGCTTCATGGGCTCGATCGCGACGATCCGCGCGACCCACGGATATTGCTCATAGCCCGGATAGGTCATGTGGCCGGTGGACGGCTGGCCGACGGCGAAGGGTTGGTCGATCGCTACCCGAAACCAGGCGCCGAACTTTTCATGATCGGTCAGCGCGTCCCAGACTTTGGCGAGTGGCGCATCGATGTCGATGGTCTTGATGATGGAATTGGACATATGGGCAACCTCCTGGTTGCTTATATGCCCTATGTTGCGGCATATGCAACCTAATGGTTGCCTATAAAGCGCCTGCTACGCCCGCGCTTCGCTTACGCCGGCACTATTGTGCCTTAGTGCCGTCAGTACCGAGTTCACGATGCCAGCCGCGTCCAGCCCGGCATTGGCATATTGCACTTCCGGCTTGTCCTGATCCTGGAACACGTCCGGCAGGCGTAGGGTGCGCAGCTTCAGGCCGTTATCGATAAGGCCAAGGTCGCTCGCCAGCGTCAGCACATGCGCGCCGAGGCCCCCGATCGCGCCTTCCTCGATCGTCACGGCGACTTCATGCGTGGTCAGCAGCTTGCGGATAAGCGCCTCGTCCAGCGGCTTGGCGAAGCGAAGGTCCGCGACCGTGGTGGAAAGCCCCTTCGCCTCCAGCGCCTCGGCGGCTTTCAGCGCTTCCTCCAGCCTTGTGCCGAGCGAAAGGATCGCGACCTGTCGCCCTTCGCGGACCACGCGGCCCTTGCCGATCGGCAGATTCTCCGGAATTTCCGGCATCGCAATGCCCGTGCCGTTGCCGCGCGGGTAGCGAACCGCGATCGGTCCGTTGTCATGCAGCGCGCAGGTGTGGACCATATGGACCAGCTCTGCCTCATCAGCGGCCGCCATCACCACGAAATTGGGCAGCGTCGCCAGATAGGTGATATCGAAGCTGCCGGCGTGGGTTGCGCCGTCGGCGCCGACCAGGCCGGCGCGGTCCATGGCGAAGCGGACGGGCAGGTTCTGGATCGCAACGTCGTGCACGACCTGGTCGTATGCTCGCTGCAGGAACGTCGAATAAATGGCGCAGAAGGGGCGCATACCCTGTGCGGCCAGGCCCGCAGCGAAGGTCACGGCATGTTGTTCGGCGATGCCGACGTCGAAGCTGCGTTCCGGGAACGCGGCCTCGAACTTGTCGAGGCCGGTGCCCGACGGCATGGCGGCGGTGATGGCGCAGACGCGTGGATCGCGCGTCGCCTCGGCGATCAGCGCCTGTGCAAAGACGTTGGTATAGCTGGGCGGTCCTGGCGGGGCCTTCGCCTGCGCTCCGGTGATAACGTCGAACTTCTGGACGCCATGATATTTGTCGGCCGCGTTTTCGGCAGGGGCATAGCCCTTGCCCTTTTGCGTGACGACATGGATCAGGCACGGCCCCTCGGCCGCATCGCGGACATTTTCCAGCACCGGGATCAGCTGGTCCAGATTATGGCCGTCGACCGGGCCGACATAGTAGAAGCCCAATTCCTCGAACAACGTGCCGCCCATCGCCATCCCACGGGCAAACTCGTCGGTCTTGCGCGCCGCATTGTGGAGCGGGCGGGGCAGCTTGCGGGCGAGCCGCTTGGCCAGATCACGCAGCCCCAGAAATTCGCGGCTGGACACCAGCCGGGCGAGATAGGCGGAAAGGCCGCCCACCGGCGGCGCGATCGACATGTCATTGTCGTTCAGGATGACGACCAGCCGGTTGCCGGCGTCACGGGCATTGTTCATCGCCTCATAGGCCATGCCGGCGGACATCGCGCCGTCGCCGATGACAGCGATACCCTTGCCCGGCTGGTCGGTAAGCTTGTTGGCGATGGCGAAGCCCAGCGCAGCGCTGATCGAGGTGGAGCTGTGCGCGGCGCCGAACGGGTCATATTCGCTTTCGGACCGCTTGGTGAAGCCGCTGAGCCCACCGCCCTGCCGCAGCGTACGGATGCGGTCGCGCCGGCCGGTCAGTATCTTGTGGGGATAGCATTGGTGGCCCACATCCCACACCAGCTTGTCGCGCGGCGTGTCGAAAACATAATGGATCGCCGTAGTCAGCTCGACTACACCGAGGCCCGATCCCAGATGGCCGCCCGTGGTCCCGACCGCCGAGATGGTTTCCGCGCGAAGCTCGTCGGCCAGCTGACTGAGCTGGCCGGGCTTGAGGCGGCGCAGATCCTGGGGGACGTGAACGGTATCGAGGAGCGGCGTGGCGGGAGGCGTAGACATGAGGACTGATTACTCGCTTTGGGCGTCCAAGTCGAACGGTTGCGACGCAGGGTGCGCCATCAATGCGTCGATAGCCGCCACGGCACTGGCGAAACGCGCGTCCCATCCGCCACCAATGTCCTTGTAGGCAACGCCCGCCCGATCCAGGACGGCCCGACATATGTCGGCGAAGCGTCGACGAACGGCCGGATCGCCATAGATACGGACATTGTCGGGCACCCATGGCATGTCCGGTGCCATGAGAAGATACAGATCGGCCTTGGGCCCCGTCAGCAGCGGGTCGGGCATATAGCCGATCATCATCTGCGCCCAAGCTGCCGTCATCAGCGCATCGGTGTCGGCGATGACCAGATCCCTGGTGATCCGCTTCGCTGCCTCTATCGCTCCGGTCTGCACGGCGCCGATGTGCAGCAGATCGGCCTCGTCCATGTCCACTCCGTGCATTTCGGCATGGACGCGGCCATATTCGGGGACTGCAATGGTAGCATAATGCGCGGCCAGGCTATCGGCGAGGCCCGATTTCCCCGTGCTTTCTACCCCGTGTAGCACGATGACCCGCAGCCTGCGGGTCACGCGGCGCCCTTGCGCATCGTCCGGTGCCAGGCGACCAGGCCGCCCACTGCCATCGCGAAGAAGACGAGGTAGAGGATCGCGGTCGCCTGCAGGCCGCGACTCTGGAACAGGCCGATGGCGATCGCATCGACGACGATCCACAATATCCAGCTTTCGAATTTGCGCTGCGACTGCAGGATCTGCGCGGCAACGCTGATGCCGGCGACGGTTGCATCGGTGAACGGAGCGGCTGCATCGGTGAAGCTAGCCATGCCGCTGCCCCAGATCAGGATGGCGCCGGCGGTTCCGACGATCCAGGCCAGGCGCGCGCGCGAACCGAGGTTGCCCACCGCGATATGTCCGTCGGATGCCTTCTCGCTCCGCACCCAGTTCCACCAGCCATACAGGTTGATAACAACGAAGAAAATCTGCAACAGGGCGTCGCTATAAAGCTTCGCCTCCAAGAAAACAAAGAAGTAGAGCGCGACCATCGCGAGACCGAATGGATAGTTCCACAGCGATCTGCGCGCGACGAGCGCGACGTTGACGAGGCCCAGGCCGGCGGCGGTGATCTCTAGGGGGTTCAACGGCGCGCTGGCGTCAGGCGCAGTCGGCGCACTTGCCGCGTACCTCGATCACCGGGCGTTCCGGGGAAAAGCCAGCATGTTGCGCGGCCGCACGGATCGACTTGCTAATCGGGTCGTCATCTATGTGCCGGACCTGCTTGCAGCTGTCGCACACCAGGAAGATGCAGTCGTGCATGCAGCCGGGATGGGCGTTGGCGATGTAAGCGTTTGCGCTTTCGACCCGCATCGCGATATTGTTCGACACGAACAGGTCGAGGATGCGGTAGACGCTGTTGGGCGCCACGCGCTTGCCCCGCGCCTTCGACACGGTATCGGCGATGTCATAGGCCGATGCCGGCTTGTCCTCCGCGGCGAGCGCATCGAAAATGGCGGCGCGCATCGGCGTCCACTGTTCCGCCTTCGCCTCCAGAGTCGCGCGGGCCTCGTCGGCCAGCTTCGCGCCGGTCGGTTCGTGATGGTGATGATGATTGCCGGCCATGACTCTAACCTATGTCTCAGCGGGCGCGGCGGCAAGAGCGCGCTTCATCGCGGCCACAGGCTGGCTGCGGCCCAGAGCCAGCCGCCGATCATCAGCAGCCCGCCGATCGGCGTCACCGCGCCCAGCCAGCGTGGGCCGCCGAGCGCCATGAGGTACAGGGTCCCGGCGAACAATGCGGCGCCCGCCAGCAGCAGCGCCCCTGGCGCCTTTGCCTGGCTCGTCAGCACGAGTGCGGCGACGGCATGGACCAACTGGTAAAGCCCGCCAGTCCGCAGCCAGTCCGCCGCCTGCGGGCTGGAAGCCCCATGGGCGCCAAAGGCACCTGCCGCTATGGCGAGGGCCGCGGAAAGCGCAGCGAGCGTAGGGATCATGCTTCCTCCTTCCGGTCGCCGCGCGAGCGCAGCAGCATACGCTGACCGGGCCTGTACATAAGGTCCTTCGCCGCCAGCAATGTGCCATGTTCGGTTTGCACGGCAAGACGCTGCTCGTCATTCTCGCGATATTGCCGCTCGACCTCCTCGATCTGGGCATCGGGCACGTCGAGTACTTGCATTGCCTGGATACCCATGCAGATAGCCGATTCGTACACTTCGCGCACGACGCCTGCGAGGTCGATGTCGCGTAGCGCCAGCAACTGGCGCCGGTCGAACGCCCGGACCAGGATGGCAGCTTGCGGGAAGGCTTCAGCGATCGGTTCGAGTGCCCTGGCATCCAAGGCCGGGTCGTCGATACAGAAGCAGATCAGCTGCGCGTCCTCCGCGCCCGCCCGGCGCAGCAGGTCAATGCGCAGGCCGTCGCCATACCAGACCTGCATGTCGAATTGGCTCGACACCTCGATCTGGGCCGGCTTCTTGTCGATCAGCACCACCGCGAAGCCATGGCCCATGAGCATCTGCGCCACGGTCTGGCCGAAGCGACCATAGCCGATGATGATCGCGGTGCCGCGGGGCGCATCCTCCACATTGGGCAGGCCAGCGGTGGGTTTGGGCTTGGCGAATTCCAGGCGGCGGGCGAACAGCATCAGGAAGGGCGTCGTGGCCATGGAGAAGGTGACGATCGCGCTGAACAGGCTCGCCGCCTCGGGTGCCACCAGATAGGCATTTTGCGCCTGGGCGAACAGGACGAAGCCGAATTCGCCGCCTTGGCTCAGCAGTAACCCAGTACCTACGGCCTGCGGCCATTCGAGGCCGAAAAGCCTGGCCAGGCCAGTGATAAGCGCAGCCTTGGTGGCAACTAGGATCGCCGCCATGCCGAGGACGAACAGTGGATTTTGGGCTACGGCGTGGAGATCCAGCACCATGCCGACCGCCAGGAAGAACAGGCCGAGCAGGATCGAGCGGAACGGCTCGACATCGGATTCGATTTCGTGGCGATAGGGCGAATCGGCCAGCATCACGCCTGCCACGAAGGCGCCGAGGGCGGTCGACAGGTGGAGGCTGTGCATCAGCGCGGCGGCGGCAAGGACCGTGAACAGCCCGACCACGACGAACAGCTCGCGCTCGCCCATGCGGCCGACCAACTGGAGCAGCGGACGCAGGAGGAAACGGCCGGCGAGGACCAGCCCGGCGATGGCCGCTACGGTGCAGAGCGCCAGTTGCCAGCCCGGCGGCCCCAGCGCGTCGGCCGGATTGCGTGACAGGGCTGCGATGATGGTGATCAGCGGAACGATTGAAAGGTCCTGGAACAGCAGGATCGAAAATATCTTCTCGCCGAAGGGCGAATTGATCCGTCCGCTCGATTTCAGGCTAGGCAGCACCTGCGCGGTAGACGACAGGGCAAGCGGCAGTCCGAGCGCCAGCGCGGCGCCGAGGGTGAAGCCGGTCCACAGGAAGATGATTCCGACCAGCACCAGCCCGCACATCACCACCTGTGCCCCGCCCAGCACGAAAATGTCGCGCTTCAGCCGCCAGAGGCGCGCGGGATGCAGTTCCAGTCCGACGAGGAACAGCAGCAGGACGATGCCGATCTCGGCAATCGCGAGCTTAGACTCGGCGCCGCCGACAAGGCCCAGCCCCTGCGGCCCCACCAATGCGCCCGCGACGAGATAGCCGAGCACGGCGCCCAGCCCGAAGCGGCGGAATATCATGACGAAAACGACCGCCGCGCCAAGAAGTATGACGCCTTCGGACAGCAATATGTCGGTGGCGCTGGCGGCCTGTGCGGGTGCCATCAGGCGTCTGCCATCCGCGCGGCTTCGGCGATCGCCTCGAAGCCGAGCCGGATGGACGCGTGGCGCGCCGGATATCCGCGGGCCGGGGCCAGAACAGCGAGGCCCGGCCAGAAGTCGAGATCGTCGCTGGCGCCGGAGAGGTAGGCGGTGAGCTTGTCCCGCGCCTCTGCCAATTCCTCCGCGCTCATCCCGATCGCCTGCGATGCCATCAGCGCGGCCGACGCCTGTCCCAGCGCGCAGGCCTTCACGTCCAGCCCCATTTCGGCAAGGCGGCCGTCGGCCATGCGCACGTCCGCGGTAATGCGCGATCCGCAGGTCGGCGATCGCCGTTCGACGCTGGCCTGCGGGGAGGAGAGACGGGCATGGTGCGGAATGCTGGCGGCGAGCCGGAGAATATCCTGATTGTAGAGGGGGGCGCTCATGACAGCCATGTAGGGCAGGATGGCGGGGGCGGGAAGGGGGGCAAACGCGTCCGTGGGCCGCATGCCGCTCCCGGAGCGCAGTTGGGCTGGCGCTCGCGCGCTGTGCTTCCTATCTTCGCCCCGATACGAGTGGAGGGCCTGATATGCAGACGAGACTTTTGGGGGACGGCCTGTCGGTGTCCGCGATCGGGCTGGGCTGCATGGGCCTTTCGTACGCCTATAACAGCCGCGTCGAGACGGCGGACGGCATCAGCCTGATCCGCGCAGCCGTCGAGCGCGGGGTCACTTTTTTCGACACCGCCGAGGTATACGGCCCGTTTCTCAAGGAGGAATTGCTCGGGGAAGCACTGGCGCCGGTGCGGGACCGGGTCGTCATCGCCACCAAGTTCGGCTTCAACATCGAAGGCGGGGCACAACGCCCCGACAGCCGGCCCGAACATATCCGCGCCGTGTGCGATGCGTCGCTGAAACGGCTTGGGATCGAGACGATCGATCTGCTCTACCAGCACCGGGTCGATCCCGACGTGCCGATCGAAGAGGTTGCGGGCACCGTGCGCGACCTGATCGCGGAGGGTAAAGTCCGCCATTTCGGCCTGTCAGAACCCGGTGTCGAAACCGTGCGGCGCGCTCATGCGGTGCAGCCGGTGGCGGCGATCCAGAACGAATATTCGCTCTGGACGCGTGATGTCGAACAGAATGGCATATTGGACGTCTGCGACGAGCTGGGCATCGGCTTTGTGCCGTTCAGCCCGCTCGGCCGTGGGTTCCTGACAGGGGCGATAACGGCCGATACGCAATTCGGGCCGGGCGACATGCGGGCCGGCTTGCCGCGCTTCACGCCCGACGCAATGGCGCAAAATGCCGCGCTCGTAGAGGCGGTAAAGGCGCTGGCAGCGGCGAAGGGCGTCACGCCTGCACAGATCGCACTCGCCTGGGTGCTGGCGCGGGCGCCCTGGGTCGTTCCGATTCCGGGTACCACGAAGCTGCATCGGCTGGAGGAGAATCTGGCGTCGGCGGATGTCGCACTTGGCAGCAAGGACCTGGCAGCGATCGATGAGGCGCTGGCCGCGATACCGGTGGAAGGCGCGCGCTATCCCGAGGCGATGATGGACATGATCGGACGATAGTCGCGCGTATGCGCGAGGCAGGAACACGAGCTACCGCTCCGCTTCCTCTTCGGGTCTTGTTGGTACTACGGGAGGCGGCAGCGCGGCTTCGCCAGGCGCGCCGTCCGCCGGCAACCTGATCCGCGCGGGGCCGATGTTGAACGTCGTTCCGTCTGGATCGATGTTCACGCTGACATTGCCCAGCGACCCTTCCACCGCGACATTGGCGATAGCGTTGACCAGGTCGGCGTCCCTGGTCTCCTCCGGCGCATCCTCGACCGGCTCGTTGATCGCGCCGGCCATGAAATTACGCCATATACGCGCTGGCACGCCGCCTCCTGCCGCGCCGCCCGGCAAGGGGCTATTGTCGTCATTGCCCATCCAGACGGCCGTGACCAGCCCGCCAGCATAACCCACGAAGATCGCGTCGCGGCTGTCCTGCGTCGTGCCGGTCTTGCCGAAGGTGCTGGTGCGAAGCGCCGCCGCGCTGCCGGTGCCGCGATTGGCGGCGGATGAAAGTAGGTCGCGTATCATCTCAAGCTCATCGTTGCTGAAATGACGCCGGCGGTTCAGCAACTTGTCGAACCAGCCAAGCTCCTCTGGCGGCAAACCATGGGCACGGACGGGGTAGGCGCCCGCCGCGATCGCCGCATAGGCCTGCGCCAGTTCCACCAGCGGGATTTCCGACGTACCGAGCGCAAGGCTGAGATCTTCGGTCAAGGGCGCCGTGACGCCCAGGTCGCGCGCGACCTTGATGACCGCGTCGACACCCACCCTTTGGGTCAGCCGTACGGCCGCGACATTGCTGGACACGGCAAAAGCCTGGCGCAAAGTGATCGTGCCGCGATATTTGCCGCCATGGTTGGACGGGCGATAGCTGCCGGTAGTGATCGGCCTGTCATCGATCAGGTCCTCGGGCTTCATACCGGCCCGGAAGGCCGCGAGGTAAACGAACAGCTTGAAGGTCGAGCCAGGCTGGCGCTTCGCCTGGACCGCGCGGTTGAAGTGGCTTTTCTCGTAATTCCGGCCACCGACCAGCGCGACCACCGTGCCGTCGGGCTTCATTGCAACGAGGGCCGCTTGGGCGCCCCCCAGCGGGGCGCGGCGGATGGCGCCCTCGGCCAGGCGCTGGATGCGGCGGTCGAGCGTGGTCATGACCTCCTGCGCGCCATAGACGGCGCCGGCCCGGTCGCGCGCCTGGGGCAGCACCCAGTCGGCGAAATAGGTGCCGCTGGTCGCGTCAGGCTCCTGGCGCACGTTCAGGCTCGCGGGTCGCAACGCATTGCGCTGCGCCTGGCTGATATAGCCCGCATCCACCATCGCCTGTGTCACGAGCGCGGCGCGGGCACGGGCTCCCGACAGGTTGGTGGTGGGGGCTAGGCGCGATGGCGCCTTGAGCAGCCCTGCGAGCATCGCCGCCTGCGCTATTGTCAGCCGTTCTGGCCGGCGGTTGAAATAGTGGAGCGAAGCGGCGCGCAGCCCGTACACATTGTCGCCGAAATAGACGTTGGACAGGTAGCGCTCCAGTATCTGGTCCTTGGTCAGCCAGGCCTCCAGCCAGAAGGCGATCATCGCCTCCCGTGCCTTGCGGCCCATCGTCCGGTCGGAAGACAGGAACACGCCCTTGGCGAGCTGCTGCGTGATGGTGCTTCCGCCCTGGGATGGGCCGTCGGACCAGATATTGTGCCACATGGCTCGTGCGATCCCGCGCGGATCGATGCCCCAATGGCTGCGGAAGCGCCGGTCTTCGATCGCCAGGAAGGCCTGTGGGACATGAGCCGGCAATTCGGCGACCGCGACCGGCTTGTCGATTACCGCTCCGCGCCGCGCGATCAGACGCCCGTCAGAGGACATCAGGCTGATGCTGGGCGGCGCGATCGGCTGGAGCGATCGCGACAGCGGCGCGGTCACCGCGAGCCAGGCGATCATGATCGCGAGCAGGGCTAGCAGCCCTGCGATGAGCCAACCGGTTATGCGCAGCGCGACCTTCCACGCGGGCGGCGAGGCGAACGCGCTCGGCGGCCCTGCGCCGAACGGGCGGGATGCCGCGCTTTCCGGTTCGGTCACTGAGATCGGTTCGTGCATCACCCTGCCAAGCTGTATTATATCAGTGATACAGTCAAGCCTGTCCCGGTGCGGGACATTGCTATCGCGGTTGCAGGTTAACCATCAATCGCCATGGCCGAAATGGTAAAGAATGCGTTAACCCATGCATCATGCTCAAGCGCACCCTGGTCCTCACGACGGAATCGGCCCGTCATCCCTTCCGGCAGACGTTGCCGCCACATGTGTTCGCGACAGCGCCGACGGCCACCGCGGAGAAAAACATGAAGCTGGGATCGGTCGCAGCCGACGACAGCGACTGGAAGCTGTTCATGCTGAGCTTCTGCGCCTTTTTCACGGCCTTCTACAGCTTCATATTCTGACCCAGGCCATGCCGGCGGGGCGGGCGTTCAATCGCAGGCCTTGTGCAGCTTCCACGCCAGCCAGGCGCAGGGCAGGCAAAGCGCCGCGACAATCAGCAACTGGTCGATAACCGACATGCCCATTGTACTAAGGCCCAGCGCCACAAGCGATCCGATCACCATCGCGCCCGAATTGACGATATTGTTGGCGGCCACGGTGCGCGCGGCTTCGCATTTCTCCACGGTAGTCGTCAGGAAGGCATAAAGCGGCACGACGAACATGCCGCCGAATGTCGCGACTCCGAGCAGGCAGGCGGACAGCCAGATCGCGCCCGGATGAGCCAGGAAATCGACCAGCGAAAACATCTGTCCGGACGGGGCAGGGGTCCACAGGGCACAGACGACATGGAAAGCGACGATCGCGGCCCCCATGCCGATCACCGATGCCGGCGCATATTTGGCCGAGACATGCCCGCCAAGCAGCCGGTTGATCGCGATCGATCCGATCGCGATGCCCACGGAGAAGATCCCGAGGAACAGGCTGGCCACGGCCTTGTCGGCGGTCAGCACATTCTTCACCAGCGGCGGGAAATGGATGAACAGCACTGACCCTACCGCCCAGAAGAAGCTGATCGACATGATCGCCAGATACAGCCGGCGGATATGCATGGTGCCACGCACCAGCGCGATCGACGATCGGACCACATGATAGTCGATGGGCTGGCGCTCCAGCAGCGAGGGGGCGGAGGGTACGCCGCGCCCGGACAGATAGCCGATGATCGCTGTGAGGATGATGGCAACGGCGGCCGCTTCGATCGGAATGACGCCTGCGATGATCGTGCCCGCAAGAATGGCGATATAGGTGCCCGCCTCTACCAGCCCCGTCCCGCCCAGCACTTCCTCGTCGCGCAGATGCTGCGGCAGGATGGCATATTTGATCGGGCCGAAGAAGGTCGAGTGCACACCCATGGCGAACAGCGCGACCAGCAGCAGCGGAATTGCGATGCTGTGGACGGCGATTCCGCTCCAGATCAACGCGAGCCCCACCGCGCCGACCGACATGATGACGATTTCCGCGGCCTTGACGATGCGGATGATCCGGGCCTTGTCGCGCTGATCCGCCAGCTGGCCCGACAGCGCCGACAGCAGGAAGAAGGGCAGGATGAAGATCGCCGTCGCGAGCGCGCTGAACCAGGTTTCCGACCGCTCGTCATTATAGACCGAGTAGACGACGAACAGAACCATCGCGTTCTTGAACAGATTGTCGTTGAAGGCGCCGAGGAGCTGGGTCACGAACAACGGCAGGAACCGCCGCTTGGTAAGGAGCCTGAGAGAGGCTTGCATGAGCGCGAATGTCTCTCCGCTGTGATCGACGGGTGGCGGTCTAGCGGGCGACGGGGGCCCTGTCCAAACATTCCGCGTCGAACGGCTGAAGGCGGTTCGCTCCGTTGCCCGTGCCGGTCCCGCTTGTGCGCCCTGCCTGACTATGGCAGTCGCCATCCCATGCTGACCCTGCCCAACCTGCTGACGCTTTCGCGCATCATCACGGTGCCGTTGCTGGTGGCACTGCTCTGGCCGGGGGAGCTTGGTGCGCGCTGGACGACCGGCTACGCGCTCGCCTTCGCGCTCTATTGCCTGATGGGGGTCACCGATTATTTCGACGGTTATCTGGCACGGGCGCGCGGCACGGTGTCCAAACTCGGAATATTCCTGGACCCGATTGCCGACAAGATCATGGTCGGTGCGGTCATCCTGATGCTGGCGGCAACGCGCGACATCGCCGGGGTCCATATCATCGCTGCGATGATCATCCTGATTCGCGAGATCGCGGTGTCGGGCCTGCGTGAATTTCTGGCCAGCCTGCAGGTGTCGGTACCGGTGTCGCGCCTCGCCAAGTGGAAGACGGCGCTCCAGCTGGTCGCGTTCGGCGCGCTGATCCTGGCTGGCGCGGTGCCCCATTACGCGTTCGTGCTCAACGTGGGCATCGCGACATTATGGGCGGCCGCGATCCTGACCGTGATAACGGGGTGGGATTATCTGCGGGTCGGTATCGGACATATGGATTGAGGCCATGGCACGCCTGACTATCCTTTACTTCGCCTGGGTCCGCGAGATGATCGGCCGCGACGGAGAGAATGTGGACCGACCTGCGCCCGGCAGCAGCGTTGCCGACCTGATCGCGCTTCTCGGAACGCGAGGCGGTGGATATGCGCTGGCGCTTGCCGATCCGGAGCGGTTGCGCGCGGCGCTGGACCAGCGTTTCGTATCGCTGGACACGCCGATCGGTGAGGCAGGCGAACTGGCGCTGTTCCCGCCGGTGACGGGCGGATGAAGCGCGTCAGCGTCCAGCCCCGCGATATCGACACGGCGGACGAACTTGCCGCGCTGGAAGCGCTGGGCGGCGGCGGGATCGCGAGCTTCACCGGCATCGTGCGCGGGGAGCCGGGGCTGGTCGCGCTGGAGCTGGAACATTATCCCGCGATGACGCAGGCGCGGCTGGAGGCGATCGTCGACGAGGCGATGGCGCGTTGGCCGCTGTTGGGCGTCAGCGTGATCCATCGCTTCGGCAGGCTCGAGCCGGGCGCCCGCATCGTGTTCGTCGGAACCGCCTCGGCACGCCGGGCAGCAGCGCTGGAAAGCTGCGCTTTCCTGATCGACTGGCTCAAGACCAGCGCGCCCTTCTGGAAGAAGACGCATCTGGCCAGTGGCGGATCGGAATGGGTGGAAGCCATGGCGGACGATGATGCGCGCGCCGCCGCCTGGGGCGCGCCAGACGGCATCTGACCCGTTTTCCTCAGGCCGCCTGGGCCGTCGGCACCCAGGCATCGCGCAGCAGCGCACACAGCAGATGAAATTCTTTTTCGCGCGGCGAATTCCGGCGCCACACCAGCGCCACGTCACGATAGGCGTGCGCGGACCGGAGCGGCCTGGCAACGATCCTGGTATGTTCAAGGATCCCGCAGGATATCGCCATTTCCGGAATAATGGTCAGACCTAGCCCGTTGTCCACCATTTGGACCAGCGTATGGAGCGACGTGCCCATCATCGTCGCGCTGGCGCGCAGTTCCGGCCGGTTGCAGGCCGCCAGCGCATGGTCTTTCAGGCAGTGGCCGTCCTCGAGCAGCAGCAGCTTGCTCTCGTCGATCGTCTCCGGGCTGATCTGTGCCGGCGGATCGCGCGGGTCATCTCGCGGGAAGGCGACATAAAGCGGGTCCTGGAACAGGGTTTCGCTGTCTAGCTCGCCGATCGGGAAGGGCAGGGCGATCAGTGCGCAATCGACCTGACCGTGGCGGAGCGATTCGATCGACGCCTGGGTCGTTTCCTCGCGGAGATAAAGCTTCAGCTCCGGCCGGTCGGCGCGCAACCGGGGCAACAGGCGTGGCAGCAGGAAAGGCGCGATGGTAGGGATGACGCTCATCCGCAGCTCGCCCGTGAGCGGATTGCCAGCAGCCTCGGCGATCGCGGCCAGCTCCTCCGCCTCCCGCAGAACGCGATGGGCCTTTTCCACGATGCGGTCGCCGATCGCGGTGAAGCGAACGACCCGGCGGGTCCGCTCAACCAGCGTGATGCCGACGAGCGATTCCAGCTCGCGAATGCCGGCGGACAGGGTGGATTGGGTAACGTAGCAGCTATCGGCCGCCTTGCCGAAATGGCCGTGCTGCTTCAACGCGACCAGATATTGCAGCTGCTTGAGGCTGGGGAGATAGCTCGACATAATAATCGACCCTTGCGATCAATATGCCTGATATAATTGTCTCAGCCGATGAATCCAAGCCATTTGGCGACGCCGAATGCCGAGGTGAGGCTCAGGACCACGCCCACCGACGTCATCAATATCTTGGGCGACACATGACGCGCGAGCATCGCCCCGAGTGGGGCGGCGATCACGCCGCCGATCAGCAGGCCCAGCGTGTAATTTGTAAAGGTTTCCCAGCCCAGATGCGCGAGGAAGGTGATGCTGATCGCCAATGTCAGGCCGAATTCGACCGTGTTGACCGTGCCGATGGTGTGGCGAGGGCTGGAGCCCTGGATCAGCAGGTTGGACGTCACGATGGGTCCCCACCCGCCGCCGCCCGACGCATCCATGAAGCCGCCGACCAGGCCGAGCGGCGCCACCCATTTCGGGTCTCGCCGCTGGGGTGGATATTGCAGGCCCCGCCAGATGAGGTAGATCCCCATGCTGGCCAGGTAGATCTGAATGAACGGCTTTATAACCGCGCCATCGATGTTGGAAAGCAGATAGGCGCCGGCAACACCGCCTATGACGCCTGGAATGATGAGCTTTCCGAACAGCTTCCAGTCGACATTGCGGTGCAGGATATGGCTGATCGCCGACACGCCGGTGGTGAAGGTTTCGGCGAGATGGACGCTTGCCGAGGCGCGGCTGGGCGGTACGCCGAGGGCCAGCAGCAACGTACTGGATATGACGCCATAGGCCATGCCAAGCGCGCCGTCGATGATCTGCGCACCGAAGCCGATGAGGATGAAAGGCAGATATTCGCCGAAATTCGCGAAAAAATTGTGGATCATCCAACGCCCCGAATTGCTTTGTCTAGTTCTGTGATAGGCAAATTCGGTTCCTCCAAGCAAGTTTCTCTTCGTGCCGGCGAAGCGCGGATTACCACGCCGACTGGAAAAATCATCAATCTATGCTTATATGCCGGCGTGATAGAAGGTTCAGACGTTTAGGGGGCGCCCCGGTGCGAAGTCTCATTGCCTATCTGGATTCGATCAAGTCGCGCGACCCGGCGCCCCGGTCCCGCGCGGAGATCCTGCTATATCCCGGTGTATGGTCGGTCGCCTTCCATCGTGTGGCACACCGCCTTTACCGCGCCAGACTGTATTTCGTCGCGCGGCTGGTCAATCATCTGTCGCGGTTCCTGACCGGAAACGATATTCATCCGGGCGCCCAGATCGGCAAGCATTTCTTCATCGATCATGGGTTTACCGTGATCGGCGAGACTGCGCAGATCGGTGACGATGTCACCCTCTATCAGAATGTCACGCTGGGCGGGACCGATCCCGCCAACGGCATCGCAGGCAAGCGTCACCCGACGCTGGCGGATGGGGTTATTGTAGGATCGGGCGCGCAGGTGCTTGGTCCGGTCCATGTCGGAGCGCGGGCGCGGATAGGCGCCAACGCCGTGGTGACCAAGAATGTGGCGGACGGGGCGACCATGGTCGGCATCCCCGCCCGGCCGATGCTGGTCGATGCCACCGCCTATCAACGCGATTTCCTGCCCTATGGCACCCCATGTTCGGACTGTTTCGACCCGGAAAAGCAGAAGCTGGAATTGCTACAGTGCGAGATCGAAAGGTTGCAGAAGGTGCTGGCAGAGTTGATCGAGGAGCGCCGGCGTGATGCGGAGGCCGCCGCCGCCGCCGCTGTTGATCGCCCACTGTTTCAGGAGCGCGGCCGGGCCTGATGTCCAATGTGACGCCGTTCCCGCGCCAAATTCCGGCCCAGATCGGGTTCGAGCGGCCGGAATTGCAGCAGATCATGGACCTTTACGGCCGCATGGTGTCGGCAGGTCACTGGCGGGACTACGCCATCGATCTGGGGCCGGAGGCCGCCATTTTTTCCGCCTTTCGCCGGTCGGCGGAACGCCCGGAATATCGGATCGAAAAGCGCCCTTCGCTGCGCCAGCGGCAGGGCATGTGGGCGCTGGTCGGTGAAGCGGGGCACATATTGAAGCGCGGTCAGGAACTGCCCGGGATTCTCGCTCCGGTAGAACGCAAGCTGCTGAAGCTAGTGGAGGACTGACGGGAACGCCGGTAGGGGTGCTCCCGACGGCCCTCAGGCCGGTACGCTCTCCACATAGGGCAACCTGGCGACCAACGCCGGCGGCAGGCCACCCACGATATTCGCGCGGGCAAGATGCCACCAGGCGGACAGCAGGAGCAGCGATGTACCTATGACCAGAGCGGTGAGCGCAAAGGACAGCTCCACCGCGCCCACCTTCTGAAACAGGGCGTAGATGGCGTAGAGGACATAGGCGAGGCCCGACACCAGCAGCGCGCGGCGGTCGATTGCGAGCGCGATCAGCCCGAAGCCGATATAGAACGCGATCACGATCACCGCCTTGCCGATGGGAATGTCCGACCCTTCGAACACGCCCATCAGGTGGAACAGGGCATGGGCGATCATCGGCGCCGCCGTCAGGTGGAGCCAGAAGGCGACGTCGGCGCGGCGAGTCGTGCGCGCCCGGTCCGACATGTCCCAGCGCATCGCGAGCGCGAAGATCGCGAGCCCGGTGGCGAGAAGCAAGCCGAACCGCAGCGGCTCGCTGTTGTGGAGCACCGACAGCACGAGCCCGGCCACGACCGCGCCCGCGGCTGCCGCGCCGGCCGCCACTGTGATCGGCACCATGAAGCGATGCCAATGCGCCCATGCCGCCAGCGCGCTTACGGCAGCGGCGCCCGCCAGGATGAGCGACCCTGTCTGGTCGTCCGCTTCGGGCACAAGCTGCATTCCCAGCGCTACCAGCGCGAAGCCGACACCGCCAACAAAGCCGCCGAGCAGCAGGATGGAGGGCAGGGCCATGCGGCGCTGGCGGGTGAAATACTCCGCCAGGCCCCAACTGACCGCCGCGACCAGCAGGCCCGACAGGACGGAGGGGTGACGCGCCTGCGCGCCCAGGCGCACACTGTCCCCGAGCCAGCCAACCGCGACCAGCAGAATGACGCAGGCCAGCGACACGAATATGTCGTTGAAGCCGGTCAGCAGCCGGAAATGCTCCTCATCGACCACGGGCGTGGATCGCAAGGTGGCAACATGATTGCGCAATGCCTCCGCCGCCTCGGCCGAGATCGCGCCCGCCACGACCGCGTCCTGGAGATCGCCTTCGCTGTACATGCCTGCTCTCCCTGTCTGGGATCGCAGGCCTAGCACTAGTGTATTATATGGTCAATACAGTCAGGCGGCGAGGAAGGCGCGGACCTCGGCCAGGAAGCGATCGAACTGGTCGTGATGGAGCCAATGGCCAGCGTCGGCGAACTCGACAAGGCGGGCATCGTTGAAATGTGCAGCGCGCCCATCCTTCACGGGATTGGACGCCCAGCTCTCGAGGCCCAGGCACAGCAGAACCGGACAGGCGATCGCCTGCCAGAATTCGGGCAGCTCTGCATCCGGTGACCGGCCCGGCGGCTGATAATGGAGATAGGGGTCGAACTTCCAGGTGTAGCTGCCATCCTCATTGCGGTTCACGCCATGATGGGTGAGGTGCAGCGCCTGCTCGGCGGACAATTGCTCGTTCCGCTCGCGCATCCTGTCGATCGCCGCTTCGATCGTCGGATAGCGGCGGGTCGAGCGGCGCGCGCCCTTTTGCCGATCCGCGATGAAGTCGCGCCACTGGTCCAGCAAGGGCTGCTCGTCGCGCTGGAGAATGGCGGGGGGTGACAGGCCAAGTCCTTCGATCGCCACCAGTTTTGACACGCGACCGGGGAAGAGACCGGCATAGCGCAGCGCGATCGATCCCCCGAGCGAATGGCCAACAAGCGCGACCTGGGGGCGCCCCGTCAACTCGACCAGCTGGGTCAGATCGTAAACGAACTTGTTGGTCGGATAGCCGCCGTCATTGGCCCAGCCGCTGTCGCCATGGCCGCGCAGGTCCGGCACGATGACATGATAGTCCCGCGCCAACGCGCGCGCCGTCCAGTCCCAGCTGCGCGCATGATCGAAGCCGCCATGAATCAGGATGAGCGGCGGCGCGGACGGGTTGCCCCAGTCCACATAATGCAGCCTTGTGCGCAGCGAGGTGAAGAAATGCGAAGTCGGCGTGGGCGCTGGGGGCGTGTCCATGCGATCCTGTATGCTGGCCTGTCGGCTGGTTCGGGGCGATGCCGCTTTCCCTTTTACGATGCGCAGGGACATGGCAAGCGTCCACCGTGAATTTATCGTTCGGCTGGATCGGGATCGCCATGGAGGATAGTGACTGTTCCGCTCATTGCTCGTCCAGCAGCACGATGGGCGCCGGACGATCGGCAACACCGCGAACCTTGCCCAGCCTCGCGATGGCGCTCGCCAGCTGCGCCTGGCGGAAGGGCTTGTCCAGTCTCGGCCGGTTAATGGCGTGGAGGGGCAGTTCGGCAAAGCCCGTGGCGATCAACACGGGCAGGCCCGGATGGTCCTGATCGATCGCATCGGCCAGCTGAGCACCGGTCATGCCCGGCATCGCATGATCGGTGATGACAAGATCGACCGAGCCCTGGGCTAAAATCCGCAGCGCGTCGGCGGCAGAAACGGCCTGGAACACTGTATGCCCGAGCGCCTCCAGCATCCCGGCCGTGTTGGTCAGCACCAACTCGTCGTCGTCCACCGCCAGGATGACCAGTGGGTCGACCGTCACGCCTACGGCATCGCCCTGATCGCCGACGGTCGCCGCGGCTGGCGCCGTCGCGAGCGGCAGCCATAGAGACACGCTCGTACCTTCGCCTACCGCGCTTTTGATGGTGATGCCGCCACCGCATTGCTGCGCAAAACCATGCACCATGGACAGGCCAAGACCAGTTCCTTTGCCGGTACCCTTGGTCGTGAAGAAGGGTTCGGTAGCGCGCGACAATGTTTCCGCGTCCATGCCCATGCCCTGGTCCGTCACCGTCAGCCGGATATAGCGGCCTGCCGCCAAATCGTGGCGTTCGCCGCTCGTCAGGCCAAGCTCGGTCGCTTCTATGACGATCCGGCCGCCCTCGGCCATGGCATCGCGCGCGTTGACCGCCAAGTTCAGGAGCGCCAACTCCAACTGCGCTGGATCTGCCCGCGCAAGGCCCAGGCTCAAGGGGAAACGAGTCTCGATCTCGATCGTCCGACCGAGCGTGGTGCCGAGCAGTTCGGCCATATCGCGCACCAGCGCGAAGCAGTCTACGCTTTGGAGCTTCAATTCCTGCTTTCGGGCGAAGGCGAGCATCCGCTGCGTCAGGATGGCACCGCGATCGGCCGCCGTCAGCGCATTGTCGATATAGCGTCCGACATCGGCACCGGTAGCCAAGCGCTGGCGCGCCAGATCCAGGCTGCCCACGATCACCGCGAGAAGATTGTTGAAATCATGGGCGACGCCGCCGGTCAGCTTGCCGATCGCGTCCATCTTCTGCGACTGGAATACGGCCTCGCGCGCCTGCTCCAGCGCCATCTGATTCTCTCGCCTTTCGGTGAGGTCTCGCGTCACCTTGGCAAAGCCGATCAGTTCGCCCTGCGGATCGCGGATGGGATCAATGACGACATTGGCCCAAAAGCGCGTCCCGTCCTTGCGGATGCGCCATCCTTCGGCCTCGAACCGCCCCTCTCGCTCGGATGTCGCCAGCGCCCGCGAGGGCGTACCGGCGAGCCGGTCCTCGTCCGAATAGAAGCGCGAGAAATTCTGGCCGACGATCTCGTCCGCCTTATATCCCTTGAACCGCTCTGCACCCGCGTTCCAGCTGGTGACGGTGCCGACCGGGTCGAGCATGTAGATGGCATAGTCGGTGACGCTCTCGACAAGCAGGCGGAAGCGTTCCTCGCTGCTGCGCAGTGCCTCCTGCGCGGCACGGCGTTCTGACAGGTCGCGCGTGACTTTCGCAAAGCCTAGCAGCGCACCATCGGGCGCGCGTATCGGATCTATGACGACATTGGCCCAGAAATATGTACCGTCCTTGCGGACGCGCCACCCCTCCGCTTCGAAGCTGCCTTGCGTCTCCGCGATCATCAGCGCCCGCGCCGGAAGGCCCGACGACTGGTCTTCCGGCGTGTAGAAGCGCGAGAAATGCTGGCCGATGATCTCGTCGGCATCATACCCCTTGAAGCGTCGCGCACCGGTGTTCCAGCTGACCACGATGCCGGTCGGGTCGAGCATGTAGATCGCATAGTCGGCGACGCTTTGGACGAGCAGCTCGAATCGGTTGCCGATCTGGCCCGCGTCCCCGATCACGGTCATTGCCCCAAAACTCCCCGCCCTTGCCAATATGGCAAAACGCTGGCGTCACGGCTTTCGTTCCATTGTGGATGTCGGCACGTTTCGGTTTGGAGCGGGTGAAGGGAATCGAACCCTCGTCGTAAGCTTGGGAAGCTTCTGCTCTACCATTGAGCTACACCCGCTCGGTGCGTGTCGAAGCCCCGAAGCCATGGCACAGCGCCATGCGTGCGGTCAATGGTCCGCCGCCGTCCGCATCCTCGCCAGGGCCTTCCTGTCGAACCAGCCGGCGGGATAGGGCCGGGGGCGCCAGCGCGGGAGCCAGGCCGCATAGAGCAGCGAAAGGCGCGGGGGCAGCCCCTCGGGACCCTGGCGGTTCATGATGTCCGACACGATCCGGTTCTGGAAGAAGCGCACCGAATAGTTGATCATGCGCCTGTAGTGCATCCGCCACGTCCTGGGTCGCAGCAGTCCGACCGGTTCGCAGGCGAAGCCCGCGCCTTCGCAGGCGAGCACCCGTTCGATCGCCCACGCATCGTCGCGGCGCAAATCGGTATGGGCCCAGGCAGCGACCAGCCCGTCGTCGCCGATCAGATCGTCCGGCAGGCGTAGTCCGCGCGCCCGAATCGCCCCAAGGAAATGGCCCGGCAGCGCGTAAAGATCGCCGAACAGGCCGCCCTCGATCCTGAGGTTGCGACGGTACAATTGTGCCTGGCGGCCGTTCACCGGCATTCCGGCTGCAGCGTTGGCGCCCGGGTTGGCGGCGAGATCGGCCACCAGCGCGTCGATGGATCCGGGCGCGATCTGTGCATCGCCATCCATGAAGATGACGACATCTTCACCGCCCGGCAGAAGATCGTGCACGAAATGATTCCAGGTGCGGGACTTGCCGCCGTGCGCGATGTCGTGGACGATCACGTTGGACCGCCCTCCGGCGCCCGCGCGCGCGCGCGCGACTGTGGCGTCGGTGGTGCCGTTCACCAGCACATGGAATATCGTGTCGGGCCGATCGAGCGGCAGCGACGCGAGGCACAGGCCGATCCGGCGCTCCTCCTGATGGGCGAAGATTCCGACGGCTACTGACATCGGCTTCAGCGAAAGTCCCAGGCCTGCTGGTCATGATGGCTGGCGTCCAGTCCTTCGGCCTCCTCGGCCTCTCCGACCCGCAGCGGCACGATGAAGGAGACGGTGAGCGCGATGATCGCGGTGCCGAGCAACGCCCAGCCGCCGACCACGGCCAATCCTGTCACTTGCGCGACCAGGACCGCCCAGGCGCCGACCCCCGCCTCGAACCCGACGCCCCCCATCAGCGGCAGGGTGAAGAGTGGCAATAGCAGGATGCCGGTCAGGCCGCCCAATCCATGAACGGCAAAGACGTGCGCCGGATCGTCGACCAGCGCGTCGGCGATGGTGGCGCCTGTGCGACAGACGATGGCTGCGATCAGGCCGATCAGCATTGCGCCCTCGGTCCCGACCAGACCGGCTGCGGCCGATATGGCGGCCAGCGCGGCGATGGCGCCGGAGAGCAGGCCGGTCGCCGATACCCGGCCGGTCAGGACCTTGTCGATGATCGCCCAGCCGAACAGCCCGGCGCAGGCCGCGAAATGGAGGTTGAGGATGGCGGTGGCCGCATCGTCGGTCGCGCCCAGCGCCCATCCGCCGACAATGCCCGACCAGCCCACCCAGACCAGCGCGCCGCCCGCCAGGCTGAGGACAGGCCCATGGCCGGGGTGGGAGGGGTCCGTCCGTCGCCCGGCGATCAGTGCCAGGACAAGCGCGGCGAAGCCCGCCGTCACCTGCATCACGAGGCCGCCCGCAAAATCCATGACACCCATGTCCGCCAGAAATCCGCCGCCCCAGACCCAATGGGCGATCGGGGCGTAGACCAGCAGGCACCAGAGTGGCGCGAACAGCGCGATCCAGCCGAAGCGCGCGCGCTCCGCTACGGCGCCCGCCAGCAGGCAGGCGGCGAAGATGCCGAGCGTCATCTGGAACAGCGCGAAAGCGGATTCGGGGACGGTCAGCCCTTCGCGCAGCTGGCCCAGATTGGCGAGCAAAAGGTTCGCCCCGCCGCCCAGCCAGCCGCCGCCCGGCGCATAGGCCAGGCTATAGCCGACGATCCCCCAGGCGAGCGCCGTGCCCGCGGCCACAATCAGTCCCTGCGATCCGACCGACAGTGCGTTGCGGACATTGACCATGCCGGCATGGCGCATCAGCAGCCCCGGCAGCGCCGCGAACAGCACCAGCAGGGCGCACAGCATCATCCATCCGGTGTCGCCGCTGTCGGCCACCGCGACCTGCGCAATGGCGGGATCGGGCGCCGCGATGAAGGCGGTGGAGAGAATGACGGCGGGCAACAGGCGCATCGGTGTGTCCGGTTCTTATCGATTTGGTATTCTGCCTAGCGTGGAGCCGGTGAATATTTCGATAAGCATGGCGCCTGCGACGCTCATTGCACACACGTCCGCCCCGAGCGCCAGTTGGAGCCTGGCATGGCGATGTCCTACCGCTCCTCGCCGCCGCACAGGACCCGTCCCGTCCCGCTGTTCGCAACCGTGCAGGCGGCGGGTCCGGTGACGGTGATGTTGCCCGATCCCGACGCGCTGACGCTGGCCGTGACCTCCGCTGCCACGCTGATATTGCCCGGCCCCTGATTGCTGATCGCGACCTGCCGCGTACGCAGCCCGGCGGCGTCCACCGCGCCCGGCCCGTCGACGCGGATCGCCGCATCGCCCGCACGACCGGCCAGCGTCGCCCTTCCGCTGCCCGACACCGACAGGGCGAGGCGATCCACCTCGACTGCGGCGATCGTCACGTCGCCATTGCCGCCCATCACGATCTCGCCGCTCTGCCCTCTCAGCCGGTTGATCGTCAGCGATCCGCCGCCGGTCAGCACCGCGCGGCGCAGATCGCCCGTCGACAGGCGCAGCGTCGCCGCGCCGCCCTTGCCCGATCCGCCGCTCCCGTCGAGGCCGATGGTGAGCATCCGTCCCGACACGTCCACCCGCAGCCGATCGAGCAGCGCGGCGTCGCCCTCGGCCCGTGCCGATGGACCGATGCCGGTGGTCAGGATCACCTGCACGGGGGCTTCGAGCCGGACTACGTCGAAACTGGAGATGGTATAGCCGCGCGTGGCGGCCTGCGCGGGCAAGGTTAGCAGGCCAGCGATAGCGGTCGCTGCCCGGATCAGCCGCACTGCGCTTCGCCCGACCCCATCCGGTTGATGTTGCACTTGGCCTTGCCCTTCACCGTGACGTCGCCCGATCCCATCAGATTGATATCGACGACGCCATCGGAGGCCAAGCCGGCATTGCCGCTGCCCAGGATCCGCACGCTGGCCTTGTCGCTGCGCAGTCCGTCAGCTTCTATGTCGCCCGATCCCGTTACCGAAAACCGGCTCTCGCGGGCGGCCCCCGCGAGCGAGATGCTGCCCGATCCGGTGATTTCGGCGGTCAGCGCTTGTGTTTTGACCGATCGGATGACCATGTCGCCCGACCCGGTCAGTGCCAGATCGAGCGTCTTGCCTTCCGCCTTGTCGAGCGTGAAGTCGCCCGATCCGGTGACATCGACGGCCGAGACCGCCGGCATCGTGACCCGGACGGTCACGTCGCCGCTGTCGCCCCAGAAGCTGCCACCGCCCGACCTGCGCCCGATGGACAGCTTTTCGCCCTCCAGATGGATGTCCAGCCGGTCGATGATCTTGGCGTCCCCTTGGGCGGTGACTGACCAGGCGCTGCCGGTCGTTACCACCACATCGTCCGGCCCCGTGGCGTCGATTGCGGTGAAGTCCTTGAGCGCCGACCAGTCCTGCCTTTGCGGCTGACCGCCGCCGGCAGGCGTCCCTTCACCTTGGCGCGAACAGGCCGCCAGGGCGAGGAGGGTGGTCGCGCCGCTCATCAGGGCGATCGTGCGAATGGTGGCCATCATACTCTCCGTAGCTGTATTGCCGAAATAATACAGTAAATGCTGGCAGTTCCAAGTGCCTTGTTCGTTCTACGCTATCGGGCATGATGGTCCGATACAATCGACGGGATGAGTCACGATGCGCACAGCCTTTGTCCTATTGCCCTTCCTGGGAGTGGCGGCCGCCGCCGCCGCCGCCCCGCCTGCGGACAGTGGGGCGCAATGGTGGCGGCATGTGCAGATATTGGCCGACGACGGCTTCGAAGGTCGCGGCACCGGCACGGTGGGGTATGACAGGGCGGCGGACTATGTGATCGGGCAGTTGCGATCAATCGGCCTCCAGCCTGCGGGAACGGACGGCTTCAAGCAGCCGGTCGCCTTCGTCGAACAGATCATTCTGTCGGAACGGAGCCGCGCGACGCTGATCGGGCCACAAGGCGAAACGCCGCTCGCCGTGCCGGGCGATCTCATATTTTCGGGTGGCGGCGGGCCGGTGCCGACCGTGACCGACGCGCCGCTCGTGTTCGCCGGCTATGGGCTTCATTTGCCGGAGGCCGGGCATGATGATTTCGCCGGGCTGGACCTCAAGGGCAAGATCGTCGTCGTGGTCTCGGGCGGGCCGACCGGCCTTTCCGGTGCGCTCAAGTCCCATGCCCGTTCGGAACGGGCAACCTGGCTGGCCGGTCAGGGTGCGGTCGGGCTGATTACGCTCGTGACGCCCAAGCAGGTCGAGATCCCCTGGACCCGCCGCATCGCGCTGGCGAGCGCGCCGGCGCTCTATTTTGAGGACATTGCGTTGCGCGACACGGCAACGCCCTTTCTTGCCGCGTCGCTCGATCCTGCGAAGTCTGCGCTTCTCTTCGCGGGATCGGGCAAGGACTTCGCCGACGTCGCCGCCGCTGCCGACGCATCGCAGCCAGTGCCGTCCTTCGACCTCCCGCTGCGGCTGAAGGCGACCGTCGAGGCGAAGCGGGCACCGGTCTTGGGCACGAACATCATCGCTGTCCTGCCCGGCACCGACCCGACGTTGAAGGCGGAGCATGTCGTCCTGTCGGCGCATCTGGACGGTTACGGGATCGGCACGCCGATGAAGGGCGACGCAATCTACAATGGCGCGATGGACAATGCCTCCGGCGTCGCCAGCTTGATCGAGATCGCACATGCGCTGAAGGCAGGCCCGGTGAAGCCCAAACGCTCCATCCTGTTCGCGATCGTCTGCGCGGAAGAAAAGGGGTTGCTCGGCGCCCGCTATTTCGCGCGGCGGCCCAGCGTGCCCAAACAAAGTTTGGTCGCTGACCTCAATTTCGACATGGCGCTCCCCATCTTTCCGCTCGTGGCCGTGACGCCGATCGGCTATGATCAGAGTTCGCTCGGCAAGGATTCGCAGGCGGTGAGCGCCGCGATGGGCTTGCCGATCTGGCCCGATCCCTTCCCGGAACGCAACGTCTTCATCCGGTCGGACCAATATGCCTTCATCCGCGAAGGCATTCCCGCGCTGTTCTTCAAATATGGCTTCAAGGCGGGTACGCCCGAGGCCGAGGTGGAAAAGGCCTGGCGCGCCAACATCTATCATTCCCCGTTCGACGACGCCCAGCAGCCCGTCATGCCGGCCGAAACAGCGAAACTGAACGCCTACGTCACCGCCGTCACCCTGCGCGTCGCCAACGCGACGGAGCGGCCGGCGTGGAATGCGGACAGCTTCTTCAACCGGTTTGCCCAGTAGGTTCGGCTTCCGCTTGCGGGAGGGGAGATCGACCCCGCTTGATCCGCCACCCCGCGACCCTTACAGCCTCACGCATGACCTCCGCTTACCCCGCCCTCCGCCTCCGCCGCACACGTGCAACCGCCTGGAGCCGAGCGATGTACGCCGAGCATCGCCTGAGCGCGGCGGATTTCCTGTGGCCGCTGTTCGTGACGGAGGGGCAGGGGGTCGAGGAGCCGATCGCGTCGCTGCCCGGCGTGTCGCGCTGGTCGGTGGACGGGATTGTCGAGCGGGCGCGGGAAGCCCGCCATGCCGGCATTCCCTGCCTCGCGCTGTTTCCCAACACCCAGGCCGACCGCCGCAGTGACGACGGGGCGGAGGCGCTGAATCCCGACAACCTGATGTGCCGCGCCATAAGGGCAATCAAGGATGCGGTGCCCGATATCGGCATCCTTACCGATGTGGCGCTCGATCCCTATACCGTTCATGGGCAGGATGGGTTGCTGGACGATGCCGGCTATGTCGTGAACGACGCCACCGTGGAGGTGCTGATCGGCCAGTCGCTCAACCAGGCGGCGGCGGGGGCGGACATCATCGCGCCGAGCGACATGATGGACGGCCGCGTCGGCGCCATCCGGGGCGCGCTGGAGGCGGACGGCCACGCCAATGTCCAGATCATGGCCTATGCCGCCAAATATGCGAGCGCCTTCTACGGCCCATTCCGCGACGCGGTGGGATCGCGCGGGCTGCTGAAGGGCGACAAGAAAAATTACCAGATGGACCCCGCCAATGCCGAGGAGGCGCTGCGCGAGGTCGCGCTCGACCTGGCGGAGGGCGCGGACAGCGTCATGGTGAAGCCCGGCCTGCCTTATCTGGATATCGTCCGCCGTGTGAAGGAACGCTTCGAAGTCCCTGTTTTCGCTTATCAGGTATCTGGCGAATATGCGATGATCGAGGCTGCCGCCGCCGCCGGTGCGGGGGACCGCGACGGGCTCGTGCTGGAAACATTGATGGCGTTCAAGCGGGCGGGATGCACCGGCATCCTCACCTATCACGCCCTGCATGCGGCGCGCCTGCTTGGCTGAAGGCGGCTCCGCCCGCCGCTTTGTCCTCGCCATCTGTGCGGGGTCCTTCCTGCTTTTCCTGGTCCAGCCCATGGTCGCGCGCATGGCGCTGCCCCGGCTCGGTGGCGCGCCGTCGGTGTGGAATTCGGCGATGCTTGTCTATCAGGCGCTGCTCCTGGCCGGCTATGGCTATGCCCATGCGCTGGGCCGCCTCGCGCCCCGGCGACAGGCCACCGTCCACGCGCTGTTGTTCCTGCTCGCCGCGCTGGCGTTGCCGATCGGACTGTTCGCGGGCGATCCACCCGCCGTAATCAGTCCCGCCTTGTGGGTGCTCTGGCTGATCGGCGGGTCGATCGGGTCGCTCTTCTTCGTTGTCGCCGCGCAGGCGCCGTTGCTCCAGCGCTGGTTCACCCTGACCAGCGACCGCGATCCCTATCCGCTCTATGCCCCATCCAACCTCGGCAGCTTTGCCGGGCTGCTAGCCTATCCGCTGCTGGTCGAACCCTTCATGCCGATCCGGGCGCAGAGCCTGCTGTGGTCGGCAGGCTATGCGCTGTTGTTCCTGCTCGTTGGCTGGTGCGCGATCAGGCTGCCCCGGCACGAGGCCGCGCCCGCAGCGCGCGCATCTCTCGATACGCCCAGGCCCGCCGCCCGGACGAAGCTGCACTGGCTGGCCCTGTCAGCGGTGCCGTCGGGCCTGCTGCTGTCGACCAGCCTCCACCTGACCACCGATATCGTCGCGATGCCGCTGCTGTGGGTGCTTCCGCTCGGCATCTATCTGCTGAGCTTCACCTTCGCTTTTTCGGAAAAGCGCGCGCTGCCCGCGGCGCTGGCTGCAGTCGCGCCGCTGCTGCTCCTGATGGCGGGGGCGACGGCCTTCATCGACGCGACCGATTTCCCGATGATCGTCGCGGTCGTCACACTGCTGGTGCTGTTCGTGGTCGCGGTGGCGCTGCATGGACGGCTGTACGATCTGCGGCCGGCGCCGGCGCATCTGACCCTGTTCTACCTCATCATGTCGGTCGGCGGGATGCTGGGCGGGCTATTCTGCGCCCTGCTGGCACCACTGGTCTTCGACTGGACCTACGAGCATCCGTTGCTGCTGGTCGCCGCCGCGCTGCTGCTGACGCGCGCGCCGCTGTTCGGGCGGGCGGCACGGTGGCTCGACCGGGGGCCGTGGATCGCGGCCGTGCTGCTGGTCGCCGGCCTGCTGCTGTCACTGCTGGGCGAGGGCGTGCTGGTGCCGGCGGGGAAATCGAATGGCGTCAAGGCGGCCTGCTTCGTGGCCATCATCGGCATGGCGGTGCTGACGATCGGCCGGCGGTTCCTGTTCGCCGCGATGCTGGCCTATCTGATGCTGTGCCTGGGCGGCTGGAGCCGGCTGGCGCTGTCGACCGTGCCAGGCGCGATGACGCGTAGCTATTTCGGCGTCTACATGGTGCGCGACAATGGCCCCAGCCAGCATGTGCTGGTCCATGGCACCACCGTGCACGGCATCCAGAACCGCGCCAAAGGGCGGGAGACCGACCCGACCAGCTATTATGCGCCGCTGTCGGGCGTGGGCATCGCCATGCGCCACGCCCCGGCGCTGTTCGGGCCGGGCGCCCGGATCGGTGTGGTCGGGCTAGGGGCGGGCACGCTCGCCTGCTACAAGGCGGCGGGCCAGCGCTGGCGCTTCTACGAGATCGATCCGGCGATGGCGCGGATCGCGCGCGATCCCAAGGCGTTCCAGTTCCTGGCGCGCTGCCAGCCGGATGCCGACATCGCCATCGGCGACGCCCGCATCAAGCTGGCGCGGGAACCGGCGCACGCCATGGACCTGCTGGTGATCGACGCCTTCTCGTCGGATTCCATTCCCATGCACCTGCTGACGCGGGAGGCGCTGGCGCTTTACCGGCGGAAGCTGTCGCCGCGCGGGCTGCTGCTGATCCACATTTCAAATCGCTTCATCGACCTGCGGCCGGTGCTGGCGTCGGCGGCCAAGGCGGACGGTCTGGCGGCCGCGCTGCGCCACTACCGGCCGGACCGCAGGGATGCCGACCGCAATTATGCCGCGTCGATGTGGGTGGCGCTTTCGCCCGATCCGGCCCAGCTCCAGCGGCTGGTCGCGAGCGAGCGCAATGCCGCGTGGGAGCCGATCGATGCGCCGCAGGGTTTTCGCCCCTGGTCGGACGATTATGGCAGCATCTTGCCTGTCCTGAAATTCTGATCGAAAGGGGTGGGATGATCGACCATCCAGACCATCCCGGCGCCACCATTCTGCCCCTGAACGGCAAGAGCCCCGTCATCCACCCGAGCGCCTTCGTCGCGCCGGGATGCCGCATCATCGGCGACGTGGAGATCGGCGCGGATGCCAGCATCTGGTATAATTGCGTGATCCGGGCGGACGTGAATCACATCCGCATCGGCGCCCGCACGAACATCCAGGACGGCAGCGTCGTCCATTGCGACAGCCCCGGCCCCGGATCGCCCATCGACGGCTGGCCGACGATCATCGGAGAGGATGTGCTGATCGGCCATATGGCGATGGTTCATGGCTGCATCCTGCAGGACCGGGCCTTCGTCGGCTTAGGCGCGATCGTCATGAGCGGCGCGGTGGTGGAAAGCGACGCGATGCTGGCGGCCGGGGCGCTGCTGTCGGCGAACAAGACCGTGCCGCACCGCCAGCTCTGGGCCGGGCGGCCAGCCAAGTACATGCGCGATCTGCCCGACGCCGCGCTGCTGACCATGCGCGAGGGGGTCGGGCATTACGTCCACAATGCAAAGGGGCATAAGGGCGCGGTCAAGGCCGCGTCCGACGGGTAATCCTCAGGGCTGCGCGAGGCGCCCCTTCAGCGCGTCGATCCGGTCGTTCTGCGAATCGACTGCCGCCAGCGCCCGAACCCTGACCGCATCGATGGCATCGGTCCCGCCCCGCGCCCTGCCGTCCGCGACCGCGTTCTCGCGCTCGACATAGAGCGTGTCGAGGCTGGCCAGCGCCGACACGCTGTCGTTGCGCGCCGACTCCAGCGCGCTGACGCTGAGCTGCGCCGTCACCCAGGCTTCGCTGGAAACCGCAGCGCCCGACGCCGCGCGGCTGGCGCGGTCGGCGCGGGCATAGGCGTTGTCGAAGGCTGCTGTGCCGGCATCGACCTGCGCCGTCAGCTTGGCCAGTTGCGCATCAAGAGCAGGATCGGGCGCGGCCGGAGCAACGGGCGCTGCCGGCGCGGCGATCGGCGCGCTCTCGGCGGCGCGCTTGGCGAGCGAGGGATAATTTTGCTGCGGACCCGCGCAGCCGGTCAGCAGCAGGACGAGCGATGACAGGAGGCGGGGCGTACGCATGGGCAAGCATCTAGGATGGGGACGGGTTTGGCGCAATGGGGCGGATGCGTACCTCCCATCAGTGGGGAGATCAGCGTCCCAGCCCCGCCGCCTCCCGCGCCAGCGCCTCTATCTTCGCTGGATCGACCGGCCCCTTGGGCACGACCCAGCTGCCGCCGACGCATTTGACAAAAGGCTCAGCGAGCCAGCGCGGCCCGCTTTCCGCCGTGATGCCGCCGGTGGGACAGAAACAAGCGGTGTGGAGCGGCGCGGCGAGCGCCTTCAGCGCGGGTAACCCGCCCGAAGTCTCGGCCGGAAAGAATTTGAAGTGGGAAAGGCCCATGTCCATGCCGCGCATGATGTCGCCAGCGGTAGCGGTGCCGGGCAGGAACGGTACTCCGCTGGCGATCGCCGCCCTGCCGAGCGGCTCGGTAAGGCCGGGGCTGACGATGAAGCGGGCGCCGGCCTCCAGCGCGGCGTCGAGCTGGGCGGGGTTCAGCACGGTGCCCGCGCCCACGACCGCACCTTCGACCTTCGCCATGGCGCGGATCACGTCGAGCGCAACTGGTGTGCGCAGCGTCACCTCCAGCGCCGGTAAGCCGCCCGCGACCAGCGCGCGGGCGATCGGAACGGCGTCCTCGACCCGCTCCACGACCAGCACCGGGATCACCGGGGCGAGTGCCATCACCTGTTGCACGGTCAGCGACATGGCTATTTCTTCTCCCGGTAAGCGGCGGCGGCGCCGAACAGGCCAATCTCCTCGTGCACGGCCAGGCGGACCGGAACGGACTTCATCAGGCTTTCGAACCGACCTTTGGCCGTAAAACGGCCATGGAAACCGCTGCGGGGTAGATGCTCGCGCATCCTTTGGGTCAGGCCGCCCGCCAGGACGACACCATGCGGCCCATGCGCCAAGGCAAGGTCACCCGCCACCGAGCCATAGCAGAGGCAGAAGCGATCGAAGGCCGTGCGCGCGAAATCGTCTGTGCCGTCCAGCGCCGCCGCCCACAGATCGGCATCGTCCATCAGCAGAACGCGCTCATGTCCGACGGTGGCCAGCGCCTTGTATATATTGTTGAGGCCCGGCCCCGACACGACCCGCTCGGTCGACACGCGCAGGAACTTGTCGCGCAGATAGGCGAGGATCGCTTCCTCGCTGCCGTCGAGCGGCGCGAAGTCGACATGCCCGCCTTCGGTGGCGATCACATGAGGATCGCCGTCGTCGAACGCGATAAGCGCGACGCCGAGGCCTGTCCCCGGCCCCATCACAGTGACGCCGCCGTCGCGCGGGAAGGGTCGATCCTCGCCGAATAGCAAAGGGAGATTTTCCGGCGGTAGGCGGGACACGGCATGGGCCACCGCTTCGAAATCATTGACCAGCCGCAGGGTCTTGAGGCCCAGCTCCTCGTCCAGCGTTTCGGGCCGGATCATCCAGCTGGAGTTGGTGAGCTTGATCACGTCGCGGCCGATGGCCGTGGCGAAGGCGATCGAGGCGGCCTTGGGCAGCGCTTCACCTTCGTCCTTGGCGAAAGCGGCCCAGCAAGCCTGCAGGCTCGCATGATCGGCAACCTTATATTTGCGCACAATACCCAGCGTCGGAATGCCACGCCGGTCGATCTTCGCGCGGGCGAAGCGGGCGTTGGTGCCGCCAATGTCGGCTGCGACGATGTCGGTCATCGCATCTCTCTTCCGTTCGGGCTGAGCTTGTCGAAGCCTTGTCCTTCTCCGCAACTGACGGAGAAAGAGGGACGAGCCTTCAATAGGCTCAGGACTGACTGGGGAGAGGGGCGCGCTTCATTCTCTGTCACAGCTCGCTCTCCATCGCCGCGAGCATCGCCGACGCGCCGGCTTCGGCCAGGTCGCTGTGCTGGCGGAACATGGCAAAGAGTTCACGGCCGGTATCATAGGGCGGGGGTGGCGCGGCGGCGTGATCGCGCGCTTCCCATTCGACACCGTCAACCAACGCCTCGATGGAGCAGGTCTGCGCGCAGACCCGTACAATGTCGCCGTCGCGCAGCTTGCCGATGGGGCCGCCGCCCAGCGCCTCGGGCGAGAGATGGATCGCGGCGGGCACCTTGCCCGACGCGCCGGACATGCGGCCGTCGGTCACCAGCGCGACCTTGAAGCCGCGGTCCTGCAACACGCCGAGCGCCGGGGTCAGCTTGTGCAACTCCGGCATCCCGTTGGCGCGGGGCCCCTGGAAGCGCACAACGACGACCACATCGCGTTCGAGCACGCCTGCCTTGAACGCGTGCAGCACGTCATCCTGGTCGTCGAAGACCGCGACGGGCGCTTCGATCGTCCAGCGTTCCCGGTCCACAGCGCTCACCTTCATGACGCAACGCCCGAGATTACCCGAAAGCAGCTTCATCCCGCCGTCCGGATTGAACGGAGCGGACGCGGGCCGCAGGATGCTCTCGTCGCGGGTGGCGGGCACTTCGCGCCATTGCAGCGCTTCGTCCTCGATCACCGGTTCCTCGCCATAGCCGGTCAGGTCCTGCCGCCCGACCGTCAATATGTCCCGGTGGAGCAGGCCATTATCCAGCAGTTCCCGGATGACGACCGCCATGCCGCCAGCAGCATGAAAATGGTTCACGTCGCCCGACCCATTGGGGTAGACCCGCGCGAGCAGCGGCACCACGTCCGACAGTTCGGCGAAATCGGTCCAGTCGACGCTGATCCCGGCCGCTCGGGCGATCGCAGGGATGTGGATCGCATGGTTGGTTGAGCCGCCCGTTGCCATCAGGCCGATGATCGCGTTGACGATCGCCTTCTCGTCGATGCAATGGCCGAGCGGGCGATAGTCGTCGCCGTCCCAGCCTATGCTGGCTACCCGATGCGTCGCGGCGCGCGTCAGTTCGCTCCGCAGCTTGGTACCCGGATTGACGAAGGCGGCGCCGGGCATGTGCAGGCCCATCACCTCCATCATCATCTGGTTGCTGTTCGCCGTGCCATAAAAGGTGCAGGTGCCCGCGCCGTGATAGCTGGCGCTTTCCGACTCGAGCAATTCCTCTTTGCCGACCTTCCCTTCGGCGAAGAGCTGGCGGATGCGCACCTTTTCCTTGTTGGCGAGGCCAGACGGCATCGGCCCTGCGGGCACGAGGATGGTCGGCAGATGACCGAAGCGCAGCGCGCCGATCAGCAAGCCGGGCACGATCTTGTCGCAGATTCCCAGCAGCAGCGCGCCTTCGAACATGGCGTGGGACAAAGCGATGGCTGTCGACAGCGCGATCGTGTCGCGTGAGAAAAGCGACAGGTCCATACCGGCCTGGCCCTGGGTCACGCCGTCGCACATCGCCGGAACGCCGCCTGCGACCTGCGCGGTCGCGCCTACTTCGCGCGCGGCGATCTTGATCGTTTCGGGGTAGCGGCCATAGGGCTGATGCGCAGACAGCATGTCGTTATAGGCGGTGACGATGCCGATGTTCATGGCATTGCCGGTGCGGATGACAGGCTTGTCCTCGCCGCTGGCGGCAAAGCCATGGGCCAGATTGCCGCAGGAAAGCTGGTCGCGGTTGGTGCCAGCGTCCCGGCCGCGCTCGATAAGGTCCAGATATTGCCGCCGTCGCATGGCGCTGCGCTGGACGATGCGGTCGGTGACCCTGGCGATCGCCGGGTGCAGATCAGTCATGCCAGCTGGCTCCATCGCGTTCGATGAGGGCAATGGCCGAGGACGGTCCCCAGTTCCCCGAAGGATAGGAAACCGGCTTCACGCTTGCCTCCTTCCAGCTGTTGATGATCGAATCGATCCAGGTCCATTGCGCCTCCACCTCGTCGCGGCGGACGAACAGGGTCGGGTCGCCATGGATCAGGTCGAGGAGTAGCCGTTCATAGGCGATACGGCGGCGCTGCCCGGCGAAGGCGGCCGTCAGCGACACGTCGAGCGTCACTTCCTCCAGATGCACTTCGCGCTCCAGCCCGGGACGCTTGCTCATGATGGTCAGGCGGATGAATTCCTCCGGCTGCAGGCGGATGATCAGGCTGTTGGGGTCAAGCCCGCCATTGCGGCCGAAAATGGAATGGCGCACTGGCTTGAACCGGATCATGATTTCCGACTGGCGCGCTGGCATCCGTTTGCCGGTGCGCAGGTAAAATGGCACACCCTGCCAGCGCCAGTTATCGACATAGGCGCGCAGGGCGACGAATGTTTCGGTGTCGGACGCCGCGCCCAGTTCGTCGGCATAGCCGGTGACGATCTTGCCCCCCACCGCACCCGGCCCATATTGGCCGCGCACGCTGTTGGCCTTGACGGTCTCCGCCGTCATCGGGCGGAGCGAGCGCAGCGCCTTCACCTTTTCATCGCGCACGCTGGTCGGGTCCATGCGGGCAGGCGGCTCCATCGCGATGATCGAGAGGATCTGGAGCATGTGGTTCTGCACCATGTCCCGCAGCGCGCCGACGCCGTCATAATAGGATACGCGGCCCTCCAGCCCTACGGTCTCGCCGACGGTGATCTGCACATGGTCGATTGCGCTGGCATTCCATAGCGGTTCGAACATGACATTGCCGAAGCGCAGGGCCAGCAGATTCTGGACGGTTTCCTTGCCCAGATAATGGTCCACCCGGAAGATGCGGCTTTCGTCGAACAGGGCACCGATGGCGTCATTCACCTGTCTGGACGATGCGAGATCCTTGCCGATGGGCTTTTCCATCGCGATCCGCGTTTGTTCGGTCACCAGCCCCGCGTCGGCCAAACCCTGCGCGGTGGGCGCGAAGAGCGACGGAGGCGTCGACAGATAGACCGATACGCTGCGGTCCAGCCGCCCGTCCAGCCGCTCGCCCAGCGCCTTGAACTGGTCGGCATTTCCAGCATCGATAGGCTGGTAGCAGATCATGGCAAGCAGCGTCTGCGCGCTGTCCGCGTCATAGCGGTCCGCCGCCAGGAACTCCTTCAGTCCGGCATCGACATCGGCCCGGAACTGTTCTTCGTCCATCTCCTTGCGCCCGGAGGCGATCACGAGGAAGTCGTCCGGCAGCAGGCCGTCTGCCAGCAGGTTGTAGAGCGAAGGAAACAACATGCGGCGGGCGAGGTCGCCGGTGCCGCCGAACAGGATGAGCGTGGACGATGGATCGGTCAAAAGGGGCTCCCTTCAGCCGTTTCTTAAAGCATCCCCTGCGCGAGATTTGGCTGACTATACCGCGTGGGATCGGGAGCGCAACGAACAAGCGCTGTCCTGGTATCCATCCGTCCGTCGCGTCCGGGCTGGCAATCGGCGCAACTTGACTCTATAGGCTCCCGACCTGCCGGTTGTCCGGCCGCTTCTCGACCGGGAAGTGGCGGTTTTTCCGGTCCCCGATGGGAATGCTTCGTGCGGGCGTGGCGGAATGGTAGACGCAGCGGACTCAAAATCCGCCGTTGGTGACAACATGTCGGTTCGAGTCCGACCGCCCGTACCAGCCGCCCTGGCGACGGCCTTCAGGCAGCCCTGGCCGGCTCGGCATTTGCCACCAGGCCGGCGACGATGCCGACACCTACAGATACAGCGGCTTTCAGGTTGTCCACGGCGATGCGATTGTTGTCGGCTGCCGCGCGGGCGGCAGTCAGGCGCGTCTCGATGTCGGCGAGGGCGCTCATCGCATATTCGGACATCGCCTTCACTTCCTGCGCGACCACATTGAAGCCCAGGCCGGCCTCACCCGCGCGCGTGGCTTCGATCCGGGCGTTGAGCGCGAGCAGATTGGTGCGCCGGGCGAAGACGCGGATCGTGTCGCTCAGCCGGCCGATATTGTCGAGTTCGAGATGGAGCGCGACGCCGGCGACTTCGGTGTCCAGCGTCGCCGCCTCCACCTGTGCGGCAACGCCTTGGAGGGCATTGAGGTCGGTCATATCCATCTCGAACTGGGGGTAGTGCTGGCCCGCTTGGTCGCAATTCGAGGTTAACATGCAGTTACCCGCGCCGCTGTGCCGCAAACCACGGCACCATCCGCGCGATCGCGTCCTCGATCCTCTCGGTCGATACCGCGAAGCTCAAACGGATATGCCGCCGGCCGTCGATCGGATCGAAGTCGATCCCCGGCGCGGTCGCCACGCCTGTCTCCCGCAGGAGCCGCTGGCAGAAGTCCAGGCTGTCGTCGGTCAGATGTCCGACATCGGCATAGATGTAGAAGGCGCCGTCCGGCGGGGCGATCGTCGCCAGCCCCAGGCTTGGCAAGGCGTCGAGCAGCCGCGCCCGATTGCGGCGGTAGGTTTCGACATGTGCCTCCAACTCGTCGCCGCAATCGAAGGCAGCGAGGCCGGCATGTTGCGCCAGCGACGGCGGGGTCAGGAACAGGTTTCCCATGCGGGCGCGGGCGGCGTCGATCAGATCGTCGGGCACGACCAGCCAGCCCAGCCGCCACCCCGCCATGCTGAAATATTTGGAGAAGCTGTTGATGACGATGGCGTCGGGCGCGAATTCCAGCATCGACCGTGCGGGCTCCCCGAAGGACAGACCATGATATATTTCGTCCGACACGATGCGGATTGCCCGTTCGGCGCAGAGGTTCGCCACCCGCGCCAGTTCGTCCGGGGCGATGATGGTGCCGGTGGGATTGGCGGGACTGGCGATGATCAAGCCTTCCGGCGCCGGATCGATCTCGGCCAGCGCATCGGCCGTCAACTGATAGCGTTCGGCCGGGCCGCAGCCAATTTCCAGCGGCTCCATATAGAGAGCCTTCAGCACGTTGCGATAAGCGACATAGCCGGGTCGCGCCGTCACCACCCGTGCTCCAGGCGCGAACAGGCACGATAGCGCGAGTACCAGGGCCGGAGACGCGCCGCAGGTCAGAAAGATGCGCTCGGGGTCGATTGTCAGGGCGTGACGATCGGCATAGAGGCCGGAAATCCGTTCCTTTAGCGCCGGGCTTTCCCAATAGCCCATCGGATCCCGGTCGAGAACGGCATGGGCGGTCGCGATGGCCGCTGACGGCGCTCCGGTGGAAGGCTGGCCGAATTCCATATGCAGGATCGACCGTCCCTGCGCCGCCAGTCTGTGCGCCTCACGGCTGATGGCGATAGCGTGGAAGGGTGCGATCTCGGCAATCATCGTCCTTTGCTAGAGCCAGGCGCGCATCGTCGCAACCATCGCCGACGGACCACGTTATGACGGGATGAGCGAAACGATCCTGACCGCGCTGCAATATTACGGCGCGGCCGTCGCCACGCTGGCCGCGCTGATCGTATCCTTGAATCTGGGGCGCCGGATAACCGGCTGGGCCTTCGTGCTGTTCGTGACAAGCTCGATCGCGCTGGTCCTCTGGGGCTTTCTGGCCGAAGACAGCGAAGGGATCGGGTGGCAAAATGTCGCGCTGCTGGCGATCAACGCGGTCGGCGTGTGGCGCTACCTGATTTCCAAGCACAAGCCGCGAAACTGAAGCGCCGCTCGGGAAAGGCGATCAATCGCTGATCCACACGTCCACCGGCACTCTGTTCTGGCACAGCGCGGCCCGGACCGGCAGCTCGTCCAGCGGTCCGCCCGCCAACGCGCGCTTATAGACGATCCGTTTTTCAGCCCCGCCGATCTGCAACAGGATCGCGCGGCAATCGAGGATCGCATTCGCACTCAACGACAGGCGAGGGTGAGGCGCGGTCGGCGGAGTGAGCGCCACGGTGCGAGCTTCAGTCGCCAGACCCTGCGCAAGCTCGTGCGCGCCAGGGAAGAGCGATGCGGTATGACCGTCTTCGCCCATGCCGAGCATCACGATATCGAGCGGCCAGGGCAGGGCGGCATAGGCGATTTCGCAGGCACGCTGGCCTGCATAGGGGTCGGCAGCGTCATTCTTCATCGGCAGGAACGTCGCGGCCTGCGCCGGCCCTCTCAGCAGCGTTTCGCGCACCAGCCGCTCGTTGCTATCTTCGCTGGCGGGATCGACCCAGCGTTCGTCGACCAGCAAAACCGTGACCTTTGCCCAGTCGATCGGCGCGGCGGACAGGGCGTCAAGAACGGGACGCGGCGAGCGACCGCCCGAAACGGCAAACGTCGCCACGCCCCTGTCGTCGATCGCGGTACAGAGCCGCGCGGCTATATATCGCGCGAGGTCGGCGGCCGCGTCCGCGGGATTGGCAAACAGATGTTCGGTCGGCATTACGCGCTATCCTCCGGCAAGGCGCTAGCATCGACCCACGACGCGCCGGCGAGTTCCGCCAGCCGATCGGGCGTCAACTCGACCGATGACGTGCGCGAGCCGGCCGCAGGGAAAACCGTCGCAAAGGCCTTGAGCGAGATGTCGCAATAGACGGGCAGGGCTGTCGCGAGACCGAAGGGGCAGACGCCACCGACCGGATGGCCGGTGATGGCCTCCACCTCGTCGGCACCCAGCATGCGAGGCTTGCCTCCCAAGGCAGCCTTCGCCTTGCCGTTGTGGAGGCGCGCGTCGCCCCGCGTGACAAGCAGGATGGTCCGGTCGCCGACGCGCAGCGATAGGGTTTTGGCGATGCGCGCGGGCTCCACGCCAATCGCGGCTGCTGCCTCCAGAACGGTGGCCGTGCTGGCGCCCTGATCGATGACGGCGATATCGGGCGCGCTGGCGGCAAAGAAGGCGCGGACCGATTCGGCGCTCATCGGGCGCTCACTCCCCGCGAATCTCGGTAAGCTTGCGCTCCCAGGCGAGCGCATGGGTCACGATCTGGTCGAGATCGGCATGTCGCGGTTGCCAGGGAAACTGCGCCATGATCGCCCGGTTGTCCGATATCAGCGCATCAGGATCGCCGGCGCGGCGGCCCTCCATCCGGCGGTCGATCGTCATGTTGGTGACCCGATCGACCGCGTCCAGCACCTCCAGTACAGAGAAGCCCCGGCCATAGCCGCAATTGAGCGTGTGGTTTTTCTCCGGGTCCGCCCGGAGCGCGTCGAGCGCCAGCACGTGCGCGGCGGCAAGATCGGAGACATGGATATAGTCGCGCACGCCCGTGCCATCCGGCGTATCGAAGTCGGTACCGAACACGCCGACATGGCTGCGCTTTCCCAACGCTGCCTCGACCGCGACCTTGATAAGATGGGTGGCACCCTCGGTCGACTGGCCCGTGCGGCCCTGAGGGTCAGCGCCCGCGACGTTGAAATAGCGCAAAACGCAGAAGTTGAGCGGATGTGCGGCGGCGATGTCGGCCAGCATGATCTCCGTCATCAGCTTCGACATGCCGTAGGGATTGATCGGCAGCTTCGGGCTGTCCTCCCGGACGGGGCTTTCCTTGGGAATGCCATAGGTCGCGGCAGTGGAGGAGAAGATGAAATGCGGCACTCCGCACCGCACCGCGCTTTCGATCAGGCTACGGCTCTTGGCGCTGTTGTTATGATAATATTTGAGAGGGTTCTCGACCGACTCGGGCACGATGATCGACCCCGCGAAGTGCATGATCGCGCCGATCTTCTGGTCGCGCAGCAACGCTTCGACGAGCGGCTGATCGGCGATGTCGCCTTGCGTGAAATGTACGCCTTCAGGGATGGCCCAGCGAAAGCCGGTGGTGAGATTGTCGATGACCGCCACCGGATAGCCCGCGTCGCGCAGCGCCAGCACCGCATGGCTGCCGATATAGCCGGCGCCGCCGGTGACGAGGACGGTAGGTTTGTCGGTCATGCGCGGCGGGTCTCCCTTTGGATGCCGCGAGACCTAGCCCAGGAAAGTTACGATTTGTAGCGCATTTTAGACGCTGCGATCCGCGGGCCCTTCCTGAAAAGAAGAGCGGGGCTTTGACGAGATCAGCCTCCAACGGATGTGGGGAATAGGACGTCACCCGATCTCAAGCCGCCTTCGCCGCCGCTATCCCATAATAGGTCGCACCCATTGCCGCCATATCGCGCAGCTGCGCCGGCGCGGCGAAGCGCTCGCCATGCCTCGCCGCCAGTCGGTCAAGCACGGCGACCACCTGCGCGATGCCAAGCGTGTCCATATGGCTGAACGGCCCGCCGGTCCAGGGCGCGAAGCCCCAGCCGAAGATCGCGCCCAGATCGCCGTCCTCGGGCGTTTCCAGCACCCCTTCTGCGAAGCAGCGGGCGCATTCGACGAGCTGGCGGTAGAGCAGCCGCTCCTTGACCGATCCGACGTCGGGCTGCTGCGCGGCGCGCCGATGGAGATCGCCCAGACCCTGCCACAGACGCTTGGGGGCGCCCTCGGGATAATCATACCAGCCCTTGGCACTCTTGCGGCCGAGGCGGCCGAGCGCGACCATCTCCTCCATCAGCGCATCCGACCGCTGCGGTACATAGGCGTCGCCAAGTGCCGCCCTGGTCGCCGCCACGATCCTCGCGCCCAGCTCGATCGAGACTTCGTCACCCACAGCCAGCGGGCCGGTCGGCATACCGATCTGGCGGCCGGCATTCTCGATCAGCGCGGGGTTGATCCCCTCGGCCACCATCTCGACGCCCTCCTGCACATAGGTGCCGAAACTGCGCGAGGTGTAGAAGCCGCGGCTGTCATGGACGACGATGGGCGTCTTCCTGATCTGGGCGACGAAATCGAGCGCCTTGGCGATGGCGGCCGGGCCGGTTTCCTTGCAGAGGATGATCTCCACCAGCGGCATCTTCTCGACCGGCGAGAAGAAATGGACGCCGATGAAGTTGGCCGGGTTGCCCCACGCTTTTGCCAACCTGGTGATCGGCAGGGTGGACGTGTTGGAACCGAAAATGGTTCCAGCGCCCAGCACTTCCTCAACCTTTTTCGTGACTTCCGCCTTGATGCTCACATCCTCGAACACCGCCTCGATCACGAAGTCGGCACCTGCGAGCGCGGCATAGTCGGCAGTCGGCGTGACGAGCGCGAGCGTCGCGGCCATCTTCTCTGGCGTCATGCCTTTGCCCAGGCGCTTCTTCAGCTCCGCCTCGACATGCGCCTTGCCCTTCTCGGCGAAGGCGAGGTCGCGGTCGAACAGCACGACCTCGACCCCCGCCTGAGCGGCGACGGTGGCGATGCCCGCGCCCATCATGCCCGCGCCCAGCATGGCGAGCTTCTTGGTCGGCGCCTTCGGTTCGCCCTTGGGCCGCCGCGCGCCGCGCTCGGCGGCATTCTTGTTGACGAAGAGCGTGCGTATCATGTTGCCCGCCTGCGGATCGGCCGCCACCTTGGCGAAATATTTGCTCTCGATCCGGATGGCCCGGTCGAACAGCAGTTGAACGCCCTCATAGACGGCGGAGAGCAAAGCGGGCGGCGCGACCATATTGCCCTGCGTGGTCTTGAGCGTCATCGGCGTGGCGGCGACCATGGTCTGGATGAAGCCGGGGTTGAACTGGCCGACGCCGCCGGGGAATTTGAAGTCCTTGCGGTCCCATGGCTGGACGAAGGCCCTGGGATTGGCCTTGACCCACGCCTTGGCGGCCTCCAGCGCGGCGCCGGCGGGTACCACCTCGTCCACGGCCTTCAGCATCGCGGCTTCGGCGGGGCGGAACAGCTTGCCCTGGAGCATGTATATGAGCGCGGTCTGCACGCCGATCAGGCGCGGCAGGCGCTGCGATCCGCCGCCGCCGGGGAACAGGCCGATCAGGATTTCGGGGAGGCCGAGCTGGGTCTTGGGATTGTCGCCGACGACCCGGTGATGGCAGGCAAGCGCCAGCTCGAACCCGCCGCCGACGCAGGTGCCCTCGATCGCGACGGCGACGGGCTTGCCGCAGGTTTCGAGGCGGCGAAACAGGGCGTTGAGGCTGAACAGATCATCGAACAGCGCGGCCGGCGCGGGGTTCGGCCCGGCCTTGGCCAGCATGGCGCCAAAGAACTTCAGGTCCATGCCGGCCATGAAGCCGCTGTCCTTGCCGGACGCAATGGCGGCACCCTTGATCGCCTCTTCCGACGACAGGCGCGTGATCGCGGCGTCCAGATCGGCCAGGAAGTCCGGGCCGATGACGTTCATCGTCTGGTCGGGCACATCGATGGTGAGGGTGGCGATGCCGTCGGCGTCGATGTCGAAGGTGATGGTCTGCATGGTCTTCTCCGATCCTGGAACCCATCCTCTTTCAGGGGAGGGGGTTGGGGCGGGGGCTGTCGATCAAGCGCTGCGCCATCCCGGCAAGCCCCACCCCCGGCCCCTCCCCTGAAGGGGAGGGGAGAATGATTAAATCCGCCCGATGATCGTCCCGGTCCCCATGCCGGCGCCGACGCACAGGTTGACGAGCGCTGTGCCCTTGCCGGAGCGTTCCAGTTCGTCGAGCGCGATGCCCAGCACCATCGCGCCGGTTGCGCCCAGCGGATGGCCCATGGCGATCGCGCCGCCATTGACGTTGATCTGGCTGTGATCGAGATCCATCGCCTGCATGTAACGCAGCACGACGCTGGCGAAGGCTTCGTTGAGTTCCCACAGGTCGATATCGGCCTTGCTCATGCCGGCTTTCTTCAAAAGCTTGCCAGCGACGAATTCCGGGCCGGTCAGCATGATCATCGGCTCAGATCCGATCGACGCCATGGCACGGATGCGGGCGCGGGGTTTCAGCCCATATTTCTCCCCCATCGCCTTGCTGCCGATCAGCACGGCCGATGCGCCATCGACGATGCCGGAACTGTTGCCGGCATGGTGGACATGGTTGACCCGCTCCAGCTCGGGATAGGTGAGCAAGGCTACCGTATCAAAGCCCGGCAGTTCCTCGCCCAATCCCAGGAAGCTGGGTTTCAGCGCGCCCAGCGACTGCATCGTCGCGTCAGGACGCATATGTTCGTCATGATCGAGCACGACCGCGCCCATCACGTCCTTCACCGGGATGATCGACTTGGCAAAACGGCCCGCGTCCCAGGCGGCCTTGGCGCGCCGCTGGCTCTCAACGGCATAGGCGTCCACATCGGCGCGGCTGATGCCGAACCGGGTGGCGATGACGTCGGCACCGATGCCCTGCGGCGCGAAATAGGATCTGAATGCGACCGAAGGGTCCATGGCGAGCGCGCCACCGTCCGATGACATGGGCACGCGGCTCATCGATTCGACGCCGCCGGCGATGGCGAAGTCGGCTTCGCCCACCATGACCTTGGCTGCGGCCATATTGACCGCTTCCAGAGCGGAGGCGCAGAAGCGGTTCACCTGCACGCCTGCCGTGGTGATTGCGTAACCGGCGTTCAGCACCGCGGCACGCGCGATATCGGCGCCCTGCTCGCCGATGGGGGTCACGCAGCCCAATATGACGTCGTCGATATCCGCAGTGTCGATCGCGCTGCGATCCCGCACCGCCTCCAGCATCTGCGTTGCCAGCTGGATCGGGGTGATCTCATGCAGCGAACCGTCCGCCTTGCCCCGCCCGCGCGGGGTTCGGACGGCGTCGTAGATAAAGGCTTCCATCGCGTTCCCATCCTCTGCGCAGAAGGCCGCGAACGGAGATCTGCCTGGACGCTTATATGTTTACGTTAACGTAAAGTGCAAGGACATTGTCTGGCGAGCAGTCGTCGCAATGCCGGCGTTGCGCTTTGCCGGGACATGATTATGCGACCGGTCAGCGAAAAGGGGATCAGAAATTGACCGATCAGGCTCTGGCCATCGGCCTTGGCCTCATGTCGGCGGTTACGCTGGCGGCGGCGAACATGTCGGTCAAGATGGGCACGGACATCCTTGTCGGCCGCGCCATCCTGTCGACCAGCGCTGCGTTGCTGGTCCTGCCCTTCGCGTTCGTCGTGCCGATGCCCGACGGGCCGACCCGCGTTGCGCTGATGGTGGCGCTGCCCGCGCACTTTATCTACCAGCTCTGCCTGGTCCAGGCGATGAGCAGGGCAGACCTGTCACTCGTCTTTCCAGTGATGCGCGGCGCGGCCCCGCTGCTCACCGCCTGTTCGGCGATGATCCTGCTGCGAGAGCATCTCTCGCCGGTCTCCTGGATCGGTTTGCTGCTGGCGACCGGCGCGGTGATCGCCTTCGCCCTGCCGCCAAGGGGCAGCCGCCTTCGCGATCATCCCGATGGCGTCGCGCTCTTGTGGGCGCTGGCCACGGCGGTGTTCATCTCGCTCTACAATGTCGCGGACGCGCGAGGCATTCGCATCTCCCCCGATCCGTTCACCTTCATCGTCTGGCTGTTTCTCCAGGACTTCATCCTCATCACCCTGACAGCGCTGCTGTTTCGCCGCGATGCGCTGCGAAAGGCGATCGCGATGAAATGGCGCTATGGAGTCGCCGCGGGCGCCCTTTCAATCGTGTCTTTTGGGGCAACCCTCTACGCCTACCGGCTGATGGAGACCGCAAAGGTGTCTGCGCTGCGCGAGACGTCGGTGGTGTTCGCTGCGGCCATGGGCAGCTGGCTGCTGGGCGAAGGGTTCGGGCGGCGCAGGTTGATATCGGCGATCATGCTGGCGGCGGGTCTCGTCCTCATGCAGTTCAGCCGCTAGGAAGGCCCCATGACGATCAAGCTCATCTGCCTCGATGCCGACGATACGCTCTGGCACAATATGCGCCATTTCAACGCGACCGAGGAGGCGCTGGTGGCAATGCTTGCGCCCTTTGCCGAGGCGCATGTCGCGCGCGATGCGCTCAACGCCTGCGAGGGGCGGAACCTGAAACTCTATGGCTATGGCGCCAAGGGCTTCACCTTGTCGATGATCGAGGCGGCTACGGAGCTTGCCGGCGATGCGGTCGATCGACAAATGATCGTCGATATCTTGGCGGCGGGCCGCGATTTGCTGGCGCATCCCGTGGATCTGTTCGACGGGGTGGAGCAGACGCTGGAGGCGCTGCGTGACCGGGGGCAGCTGGTGCTGGTGACCAAGGGCGACCTGTTGCATCAGGAAAGCAAGCTGGCCGCGTCGGGCCTGGGCGACCTGTTCAGCGGGATCGAGATCGTCAGCGACAAGAATGCCGATACGTTCCGGCGGATTTTCGCGCAGTATGACGTCGCACCGCACGAAGCGGTGATGGCCGGGGATTCGATGCGGTCAGATATTCGCCCGGCGCTCGAGGCCGGTGCCTGGGCGGCCTTCATCCCGCAGGAGGGCGGATGGGTCCATGAGGTCGCGGAGCCCCCGGAAGACCATCCACATTTCACGCAGATCGAGCGGCTGGCGGAGCTGCCGGCCTGGATCGATCTGATCCGAGGGTAATAGTTGACGGCCTTATCTCGCCTCTGCGGGGACGTTGGGGTTATGGGGAGGCGGTTATATTTCGGCGTCCATCAGCTTGGGGAAGAAGCCTTCATGTGCGGCGCGCAGGTCGGCGAGGGGGATGCCTGCAACGCTATCGCCGCCTACCGTGCCGATTTGAACGGCATTCTCGAGGAATTCATCAGCCGGAGCCGTCAGAATGTAACGGCCCTGATCTTCGCCAAACGCTTTAGCCGCATCCAGCGCGATGGAGAGGTCGCAGCCGATCTTACCAGCAAGCGCCATTTCGGTAAGGGCTATGATCAATCCGCCATCGCTGATGTCGTGGACGGCATTGGCCTTGCCCATATCGATGAACCAGCGAACGTCTTTTCCGCGCTCTTTCTCCTGGTCGAGATTTACTTTGGGCGCTTCACCGTCCTCGCGCCCGTGTATTTCCCGCAGCCAGACCGATTGGCCAAGGTGGGTACCATCCTTGCCGAGCAACCAGATCGCGTCCCCCTCCGCCTTGAATGCCACGGTCACCATCTTGTCGACATCCGCCAGCAGACCGATCCCGCCAATCGCGGGCGTCGGCAGGATCGCGCTGCCGCCGCCGGTCGCCTTGCTTTCGTTGTAGAGCGATACGTTGCCGCTCACGATCGGGAAATCGAGCGCGCGGCAGGCGTCGGCCATGCCTTCCAGACAGCCGGTGAACTGCGCCATGATCTCGGGGCGCTGGGGGTTGGCGAAGTTGAGGCAGTTGGTGACGGCCAGCGGCGTCGCGCCGACGGCGCTCAAGTTGCGGTAGCATTCGGCGATCGCCTGCTTGCCGCCCTCATAGGGGTCGGCATAGCAATAGCGCGGGGTGCAGTCGGTGCTGATCGCGATGCCCTTGTTCGAGCCGTGGACGCGGACTACCGCGGCGTCGCCGCCGGGGCGCTGGACGGTGTCGGCGCCGACCATGTGGTCATATTGTTCCCAGATCCAGCGGCGCGACGCGATGTCGGGCGAGGCCATGAGCTTCAAGAGGTCCGCGCCGATGTCGGTGCTTTCGGGGATGTCGCCCAGCGGCTTCACCCCGGCCCAGACATTATAGTCTTCCTTGGGCATCGACGGGCGGTCGTAGAGCGGCGCGTCGTCGGCGAGCGGGGCGAGAGGGATGTCGCATACCGTCTCGCCATGATGGACGAGGACCATACGGCCGCTGTCGGTGACTTCGCCGATGATCGCGAAGTCCAGTTCCCATTTGTGGAAGATGGCTTCGGCAAAGGCTTCGCGGCCGGGCTTCAGCACCATCAACATGCGCTCCTGCGATTCGGAGAGCATCATTTCATAGGCGGTCATGCCGGTTTCGCGCTGGGGCACGGCGTCCATGTTGAGGAGGAGCCCGACACCGCCTTTGGACGCCATCTCGACCGAAGAGGAGGTGAGGCCCGCTGTGCCCATGTCCTGAATCGCGACGATGGCGTCGGAGGCCATGAGTTCGAGGCACGCCTCGATCAGCAGCTTCTCCGTGAAGGGATCGCCGACCTGCACGGTGGGGCGCTTGGCGTCGGCGTCGTCGCCGAAATCCGCGCTCGCCATGGTGGCGCCGTGGATGCCGTCGCGGCCGGTCTTGGAGCCGACATAGACGATGGAGTTGCCGACGCCCGACGCGGCGCTGTAGAATATCTTGTCCTGGTCGGCGATGCCCACGGTCATGGCGTTGACCAGGATATTGCCGTCATAGGCGGGGTGGAAATTCACCTCTCCCCCTACGGTGGGCACGCCGACGCAATTGCCGTAGCCTCCGATGCCGCGCACCACGCCGCTGATGAGATGCTTCATCTTGGGATGATCGGGCCGTCCGAAGCGGAGCGCGTTCATGTTCGCGATCGGGCGCGCGCCCATGGTGAAGACGTCGCGCAAAATGCCGCCCACGCCCGTCGCCGCGCCCTGATAGGGTTCGATGTAGCTCGGGTGGTTGTGGCTTTCCATCTTGAAGATCGCCGCCTGGCCGTCGCCAATGTCGACGACGCCGGCATTCTCGCCGGGACCGCAAATGACCTGCGGGCCGGTGGTGGGCAGCTTCATCAGGTGGATCTTGGAGGATTTGTAGGAGCAATGCTCCGACCACATGACCGAGAAGATGCCCAGTTCGGTCAGGTTCGGCTCGCGGCCGATGGCCTTGAGTACGCGGTCATATTCTTCCGGGGACAGGCCGTGTTCGGCGACGATTTCCGGGGTGATCTGGGTGGGTGCGCTGGACATGCCCGCGCCTTTAGCGGCGGGGCGGGGGATGGGCAAGGATGGGCGAACGTCGGGACCGCCCTTTGCCGCCAAGAAAAAGGCCGGCCCCTTGCGAGACCGGCCCATGGCGCGGGAAAACGGGCGGAGTTTTAAGCCTTGCAGCTCTTCGCGCCGGCGCCGGCGACCTTGGCGGTGATCTCCTTGCCGGTGCCCGTCACCTCATAGCCGCCGTCGGCTGTGAATGGCTTGCCCGGCTCGGCGGCGGTCAGCTTGGTAGGGCTGCCCGCCTTTTCGGTGCGCAGGATCGCGGTCTTGTCGTCCGACATGAAGTCGACGAACAGCAGGCTGTTGTCCTTGCAGCGATATTGATAGCTGTTCTTCACCGACGGCGGCAGCTCGACCGGCGCGGCGTTGGCCAGCTCGGCCGCCATCGGATCGGCGGGACCGCCGACGACTTCGGGCTGGTCATTGTTGTTGCAGGCTGACAGCAGGGCGAAGCCAGCGGCGGCGATAAGGGGGATATAAGGTTTCATAGCGATCCTTGTATGTGCGCTTGCAACATGATGCGTCAACGCAAAACTGCGGCAATTCCGCCATCATCGTCAGGAAGCGGCATGACGTCATGATGACAGCCCGGCATTGCGCTGCCCCGATCAGCCCCTTGACCGCGCGAACCGGGGCCGCCAATGCATGGGCGATGGCCGAGGAAAGCACCAGCACCACCGCCGATCCGTCGCAACTGTCCTTCGAGGAGGCGCTGCGCGCGCTGGAAACCATTGTCCGGCGGCTGGAGAGCGGCGACGTGCCGCTCGACGAATCGATCGCCCTCTATGCGCAGGGTGAGGCGCTGCGGACGCGCTGTCTCGACCGGTTGCAGGCGGCCGAGGCGCGCATCCAGAAGCTGGGCATCGATGCCGGCGGCGCGGTCACCGGCGCCACCCCCTTCGGCGCGGACTGAGGTCGTGACGGCCGCGGCAGGCCGCGACGGATCGCCGGCAACGCTGGTCGCCGCCCGCGCGGCGGAGGTCGCCTCCGCAATCGACCATGCGTTCGACACCTTGCTGCGCGTGCCGGACGATCCGCGAGCGCGGTTATACCAGGCGATGCGGCACGCCGCGATCGGTGGCGGCAAGCGGCTGCGGCCCCTCATCGTGCAGGCGACGTGCGACCTGTTCAACGTCGCGCCGGATGCCGCGGTGCGCGTCGGCCTCGCGATCGAATGCATTCATGTCTATTCGCTGATCCACGACGACCTGCCGGCGATGGACGATGACGACCTGCGGCGCGGCAAGCCGACCGTGCACCGCGCATTCGACGAGGCGGCGGCGATATTGGCCGGGGACTGCCTGCACGATCTGGCGTTCGAGCTGCTGAGCGACGAGGCGACCTCGCCCGATCCGTTCGTGCGCATAGAGCTGGTGCGGGCGCTCGCCACGGCCAGCGGGCCGGCCGGGATGGCGGGGGGGCAGATGATGGATCTGGTCGCCGAAACGCAGAGCTTCGACCTGGCCACCATTACGCGGCTGCAGCAGCTCAAGACCGGCGCGCTGATCGCCTTTTGCGTGGAGGCGGGCGCGATATTGGGCCGGGTGTTGCCCGAAGGGCGCACCGGCCTGCGGGGCTATGCGCGCGATATCGGCCTGGCCTTCCAGATCGTGGACGACCTGATGGACGTCGAGGGCGATGCGGTGCTCGCCGGCAAGGCTCTGGGCAAGGATGCCGCGGCGGGCAAACAGACATTCGTGTCACTTTTGGGGGCCGACAGGGCGCGGGAACAGGCAGGGTTGCTCGTTACCCAGGCAAAGGCGCATCTGCACGGCTATGGCGCCGAGGCGGACCTGCTGCGCGCTATTGCGGATTATATAATAGAGAGGGATCGCTGACAATGTCGGGAGGCAAGCACAGGATCGGGGTCTATCCCGGCACGTTCGATCCAATCACCCTGGGTCATATGGACATCATCCGGCGCGGCGCGAAGCTGGTCGACCGGCTGGTGATCGGCGTCACTACCAACATCACCAAGTCGCCGATGTTCTCGGACGAGGAGCGGCTGGAGATGGTACGGCGCGAATGTGCGGGGATCGACACGGAAATCGTCGTCACCGGCTTCAACTCGCTGCTGATGGACTTTGCCGAATCGCAGGATGCCAGCGTCATCATCCGCGGCCTGCGCGCGGTCGCCGACTTCGAATATGAATATCAGATGGCGGGCATGAACCAGCAGATCAACAGCCGGGTGGAGACCGTTTTCCTGATGGCGGACGTATCATTGCAGCCGATCGCGTCACGCCTGGTCAAGGAAATCGCGCTCTACGGCGGCCCGATCCACAAATTCGTCAGCCCGCAGGTGCGGGAGGAAGTGGAGGCGCGGGTGCTGAAGGTAGGACGCAAGGGCGGGGGCTGATCGCCCGCTCAGCCTGCGTTCAGTTGCCAATCGCAAAGAGCGCGCTATCAGAGCAGACCGCCATTCGAGGAAGCCTTTTACATGCGTTTGACTTCGGTGATCAGGACCGCCGCGATCGCCTTCGCCCTTTGCGCCTCCGGCTCCGCCCTTGCGCAGGGCGGCGGGCGCAACGCGCAGGAGACGAAGAAGGAAGAAGCCGCTGCGCGTGCCGAGGAAACGGCCAAGGCGCTGGGCACCGCCACCGCGCTCGTCATTCCGCCGGCGACCGTTCCGGTCGATCCGCAGAATGTCTGGGACCTGGACCTGTCCACCGGCGGCCGCGTGCGTATTCAGCTGCGGCCCGACCTGGCGCCCGCCCATGTCGAGCGCATCAAGGCGCTGACCCGGCAGGGCTTCTATAACGGGCTCAGCTTCCATCGCGTGATCCCCGGCTTCATGGCGCAGGGAGGGGACCCCAAGGGCGATGGGACGGGCGGGTCGACGCTGCCGGACCTGAAGGCCGAATTCAACCTGATGCCGCATCTGCGCGGCACCGTGTCGATGGCGCGCGCGCAGGACGACAATAGCGCCAACAGCCAGTTCTTCATCGTGCTGCTGCCGCGTATGCAGCTCGACAAGAAATATACCGTGTTCGGCCGGGTGATCGGCGGGATGCAATATGTCGACGCGATCGCGCCGGGCGAGCCGCCCGAAGCGCCGAGCAAGATCGTGAAGGCGTCGATCGAGAGCGATGGCGCCGCGCCCGCGACGGGCCTGTCCCTGACCCTGCCACCGCCGGAACAATAAGCGGGCCGAAGTCGCGTAACGGCGATGCGCGTCGATCTTTTCGATTTCGACCTGCCGCCCGAGCGGATCGCGCTGCGGCCCGCTTCGCCGCGCGATTCGGCGCGGATGCTGCTGGTGGCGGGCGATGCGCCGCCGCAGGACAGGATCGTGCGCGACCTGCCCGACCTGCTGCGCGCCGGCGACGTGCTGGTGTTCAACGACACGCGGGTGATCCCCGCGCAGCTGGAGGGGCGGCGCGGCGAGGCGCGGATCGGCGCGACGCTGCACAAGCGGCTGGGCCTGCGCCAGTGGCAGGCTTTCCTGCGCAACGCCAAGCGGGCGCGCGACGGCGACCGGATCGATTTCGGCGCTGGCGTCACCGCAATCGCGGGGCCGCGTGACGAGGATGGTGGCGTGACGCTGACTTTCGAGGGCGAGGAGCCGGTGGAAGTGCTGCTGGAGCGGGCGGGCCGGATGCCGCTGCCGCCCTATATCGCCAGCAAACGCCCAACCGACGCGCGGGACCGCAGCGACTATCAGACGATCTTCGCGCGCGAGGACGGGGCGGTCGCGGCCCCCACGGCGGCGCTGCACTTCACTCCCGGCCTGATGGACGCGCTGGCGGCGGCGGGCATCGGCACGGCAACGCTGACGCTGCATGTAGGTGCGGGCACCTTCCTGCCGGTCAAGGCAGACGATACCGACGCGCATCGGATGCACGCGGAATGGGGCCGGATAGACAGCGCGACGGCCGATCGCCTGAATGCGGCGCGTGCTGCAGGCGGGAGGCTGATCGCCGTGGGCACGACCAGCCTGCGCCTGATCGAGAGCGCCGCTGACGAGGACGGCACGATCCGCGCCTTCGCCGATGAAACGCGCATCTTCATCACGCCGGGTTACCGGTTCCGCGCCGTGGACGGACTGATGACGAACTTCCACCTGCCGAAATCGACGCTTTTCATGCTGGTCAGTGCGCTGATGGGCAGGGAGCGGATGCAGGCCGTCTATGCGCAGGCGATTGCGCGGGGATACCGCTTCTATTCCTATGGGGACTCCTCGCTGCTATTGCCGTAGCCAAGGAGAGCCCCATGACCGATTTCGATTTCGCGCTGGGCGAAAATGCGGACATGATCCGTGAGAGCACTGCGCGCTTCGCGGCGGACCGGATTGCGCCGCTGGCCGTCGAGATTGACGCGAGGGACTGGTTTCCGCGTGAACTCTGGCCCGAAATGGGTGCGCTGGGGCTGCATGGCATTACAGTGGATGAAGCGGATGGCGGCCTTGGCCTCGGCTATCTGGAGCATGTCGTCGCGCAGGAGGAGGTGGCGCGGGCGTCGGCCTCGATCGGCCTGAGCTATGGCGCGCACTCCAATCTCTGCGTCAACCAGATCCGCCGTTGGGCGACCCCCGAGCAGAAGGCGCGCTATCTGCCCAAGCTGATATCCGGCGAGCATGTTGGTTCGCTGGCCATGTCGGAGGCGGGAGCGGGTTCAGACGTCATGTCGATGAAGCTCAAGGCCGAGAAGCGCGGCGATCGCTATGTCCTCAACGGCACCAAATATTGGATCACCAACGCCACCTATGCCGACACGCTGGTCGTCTATGCCCGGACCGGCGAGGGGTCGCGCGGCATCACCACCTTCCTGATCGAAAAGCCCTTCAAGGGCTTCGCCATCGGCCAGAAGATCGACAAGGTCGGGATGCGCGGATCGCCCACCGCCGAGCTGGTGTTCAACGATTGCGAGGTTCCGCAAGAGAATGTCATGGGCACGGTCGGCGGCGGTGCGGGGGTGCTGATGTCCGGGCTCGATTATGAGCGGACCGTGCTGTCGGGGATCCAGCTCGGCATCATGCAGGCGTGCCTGGACGTGGTGCTGCCCTATGTGCGCGAGCGCAGCCAGTTCGGCCGGCCGATCGGCGCGTTCCAGCTGATGCAGGCCAAGATCGCCGACATGTATGTCGCGCTCAACAGTGCTCGCGCCTATGTCTATGCGGTGGCGCGGGCCTGCGATGCCGGCAGGACGACGCGCTTCGACGCGGCGGGCGCGATCCTGCTCGCGAGCGAGAATGCAGTGAAGGTCGCGCTCGAAGCTGTGCAGGCGCTGGGCGGCGCGGGCTATACGAAGGACTGGCCGGTCGAACGCTATATGCGCGACGCCAAGCTGCTGGATATCGGCGCGGGCACCAATGAGATCAGGCGGATGCTGATCGGCCGCGAACTGATCGGGACGCTCTAGGTGCGGCCCACGAACAGGAAGGCGACGGCGCCCATGATGCACAGGAACGCTGCTGCGTGGCGCCAGTGGAGCGGTTCGCCGAGCACCGTCACCATGAACCCGCCGAATATGATCAGCGCGATCGCTTCCTGCACGATCTTGAGCTGCCCCGCGCTCCATCCGCTTGCGAAGCCGATGCGGTTCGCGGGCACGGCGAGGCAATATTCGAAGAAGGCGATGCCCCAGCTGATGAGGATGACGGCGAGCAGCGGCTTGGCCATGCCGCCCTTCAGGTGCCAGTACCAGGCGACTGTCATGAACAGGTTGGACAGGGTGAGCAGCAGGATGGTCGGCATGGGCGATGTTTGGCACGCGCGCGCGGCGATGGCTATCCTCCACGGGATGGGGAGGCGGCGCCGCCAAGCGGTGACGGAGGGGGTGTGCCTCATGGGGCGGCGCTTGAGGCATCCCCCCTCCACCCCCCTTCGGGCGGTTCCTCTCCCCGTGCCGGGGGCGAATTTGTGACCGCGCCCGTCCTTTCCACCAACCTGTCCTACGACAGCGAGACCTTCCGGGCGAACAGCGCGCATAACCGGGCACTGAGGGATGCGCTGTGGGAAAAGGTCTCCACCGCGGCGCTCGGCGGCACGGAAAGTGCGCGCGAGCGGCATGAGGCGCGGGGCAAGCTGTTGCCGCGCGACCGGGTGGAGCGGCTGCTCGATCCGGGTGCGCCCTTGCTTGAGATCGGCCAGCTCGCAGCGGGCGGCCTCTATGGTGACGAAGTGCCGGGTGCGGGCATCATCGCCGGGATTGGCCGGGTGTCGGGGCGGCAGGTCATGATCGCGTGCAACGACGCCACGGTAAAAGGCGGCACCTACTTCCCGATGACGGTGAAGAAGCATCTGCGTGCGCAGGAGATCGCGCTCGAGAACCGGTTGCCCTGCATCTATCTGGTCGACAGCGGCGGCGCGAACCTGCCCAACCAGGCGGAGGTCTTCCCGGACCGCGAGCATTTCGGCCGCATCTTCTACAATCAGGCGCAGATGTCGGCGCGGGGCATCCCGCAGATCGCCTGCGTCATGGGCAGCTGCACGGCGGGCGGCGCCTATGTGCCGGCGATGAGCGAAGAGACGGTGATCGTGCGGGGCCAGGGCACGATCTTCCTTGCAGGCCCGCCGCTGGTGCAGGCGGCGACCGGGGAGGTCATCAGTGCCGAAGAGCTGGGCGGGGCCGACGTGCATGGGCGCAAGTCGGGCGTGGTCGATCATGTTGCGGAGAATGACGAGCATGCGCTGACGATCGTGCGCGACATCGTCTCGACGCTCGCGCCGGCGCCCGCCATCGACCTGAACCTGCGCGAGCCGCGTCCGCCGAAATTCGATGCGGACGAACTGTACGGCATCGTGCCGCAGGACGTGCGCGCGCCCTATGACGTGCGCGAGGTGATCGCACGGATCGTCGATGCGTCCGAACTCCACGAGTTCAAGGCGCTGTATGGCACGACGCTGGTGTGTGGCTTCGCGCATATCTGGGGGATGCCGGTGGCGATCCTGGCGAACAATGGCGTGCTGTTTTCGGAAAGCGCGCAGAAGGGCGCGCATTTCATCGAACTGGCCTGCCAGCGGCGCACGCCCTTGCTCTTCCTCCAGAACATCAGCGGATTCATGGTCGGCGGCAAATATGAGGCGGAGGGCATCGCCAAGCACGGGGCGAAGCTCGTCACCGCCGTCGCCACCGCCACGGTGCCCAAGATCACAGTGCTGATCGGCGGCAGCTTCGGCGCGGGCAATTACGGCATGTGCGGGCGGGCCTATTCCCCACGCTTCCTGTTCACCTGGCCGAACTCGCGGATCAGCGTGATGGGCGGCGAGCAGGCGGCGAGCGTGCTGGCGACGGTCCACAAGGACGCGGAGAGCTGGACGGCGGAAGAAGCCGAAGCCTTCAAGGCCCCCGTCCGCAAGATGTACGAGGACGAAGGCAACCCCTATTTCGCCACCGCGCGCTTGTGGGACGACGGCATCATCGACCCGGCCCAGACCCGCGACGTCCTCGGCCTGGCCTTCGCAGCGACCCTCAACGCGCCGATCCCCGAGCGGGCCCAGTTCGGCCTGTTCAGGATGTGATGGAGGCAGAAGGGATGAGCGATTTTCAGTCTCAGGGTGGTCTCATCGTCGAGCGGGACGGCGCGGTTCAAGTCATCACTCTCGACCGCCCGGCAGCCGGCAACACCGTCGACCTTCCCCTGTCGCGCGCGCTCATGCTGGCGGCGATAGCATGTGATCGCGACGACGACGTGCGCGCCGTGCTACTGCGATCGAACGGCCGCTTCTTCTGCGCGGGCGGCGACATCGGCCAGTTCGGGCAAGCCGGCGATGCGCTGCCCGGTCAATTGCTGGAGCTGACTGCACTGCTGCATTCGGCCACGGCGCGCTTTGCCCGCATGAACAAGCCCCTGGTCACGGCGGTGCAGGGCTTCGCGGCCGGTGCGGGCCTCGGTCTTGCGATCATGGGCGATATCGTGATCGCCGGCGAGGCGGCCGCCTTCACGCCGGCTTATGCGGGAATCGGACTTAGTCCCGATGCGGGCGCGACCTGGTTGCTGCCGCGCCTGGTGGGGCTGCGCCGGGCTCAGCAGATGATGCTGCTCAACACGAAGCTGGATGCGCAGGCGGCGCTTGCGGCTGGCCTGGTCACGGAAGTCGTGCCGGACGATCGGCTGCAGGACCATGCGCTAGCTATCGCGCAGCGTCTGGCCGCCGGGCCGACCGCCGCTTTCGCGCGGACACGGGC
>JBEVME010000074.1:0-5683 GCA_040508785.1 Sphingobium sp. | reverse complement strand
GTTGATTGCGCATGCGAAGGACCCGAAGGCGATGCGGGCGGAGGCGGGACAGGCGCTGGACGCACTGCTTCAGGGGCTCGAATGCGCGCGGCAGGACGGCAGCAGCCCCGCCTGAACGTCGCCGCGGTTTTGTCGCGAACCCGGCCCGCCGGGTCGCCGGGTCTACGCTCTTCGCGGCAATCACGTCTCAATGCCTGCTCGACGCCGACGCCAATGTGCCGGCTCGTTCTCGAGCAGAGCCGGCGCGCCTGTCCGGACGCTTTCGTCGGCAACGGTCAGGTATGAGGGCCGTAAGGCCGCTCGCCCTCGAGGATGCCTTTCTCAAGGGTGCGGCGCCCATGATAATCCCGCACGGCATAATGCTGAAAGGCGCGGTTGTCCCAGAAGACCAGATCGTTCAGGCGCCACCGCCAGCGCATCGTGAATTCGGGCTGGCTGGCGTGCGTGTACAGCATGTTCAGGATGTTGCTGCTCTCGATCTCGGAGACGCCGACGATCTTCTCGGTCCAGAGCGGATTGACGAGCAGCGCCTTGCGCCCGGTCTGGGGATGGACCCGGACGATCGGGTGGACGTTGCACAGGCCCTTGTTGAGCATGTCGAGATAGGATTTGTCCATCAGCGGGTAGGTCCGCCAGTCGGAGTGAAGCGCCTCCATACCGTCGATCATGTCGCGGATCGGCTCGGACAGCGCGTCATAGGCCGCCTGCATACTGCCCCAGCAGGTGTCGCCGCCGCCCGATTCGGGCAGGATCAGCGCCCGCAGGCTGAGGAAGCTGGCCGGTGCCGTGCCATGCGATGAATCGACGTGCCAGAACTGGGTGGCCTTGGCATTGTCGTTGAAGGTCTCGTAATCGCGGACGGCCTCATCCTCGGACACGCCCTTCTCAAGGTTCGCCGAATAGGGATCGAGCGTCAGGCGCCCGAAATTCTTGAGGAAGGCGGTCGATTGCGCCTTGGTAAGGTCCTGGCCGCGAAAGAACAGCGCGCCATGCTTGAGCAGAGCGGCTTTCAACTGCTCAGCCGTATCCTGATCCAGCTGTTCCCTCAGATCGATACCGCCGACGATGGCACCCAACACCGGCGTGATCGGTTCGATCTCGACTCGCACCTTCGTAGCCATTTCAACTCTCCTCATTTTATCATTCTGTACGATCGTATAGTGCGAGCAGCGACGCGGGACAATTCCGAAACGCGTCGGCTCGCGGCTTATACTTCGATCAGCACGGCGCCCGCCTGTCCGCCGCCGGCGCACATGGTCGCGACGCCCAGACCCCCGCCCCGCCGGCGCAGATCGTTGATGAGGGTGGCGAGCATCCGCCCGCCGGATGCCGCGACCGGATGGCCGATGCTGCATCCGCTGCCCGAGATGTTGACCGTCCCCTCGTCCAGACCCAGCGCCTTGCACGCCGCGATAGGGACGGACGCGAACGCCTCGTTGATCTCCCAGAGCGCGACCGACCCGGCATCGCGGCCGGTACGCGCCATCAGCTTGCCCACCACGTCGATCACCGCCATGCCGGTATAATAGGGGTCGATGCCGATCGCCGCCCAGCCATGGATCGTCGCGATCGGCTTCAGCCCCAGCGTGCCGGCATGGGCATCGGTGGTGATCGCAAGCGCGGAGGCCGCGTCGTTGACTCCGCTGGAATTGCCCGGCGTGATGGAAAAGCCCTCAATCTCGGGATGGATCGGCTTCAGGGACGCCAGCTTTTCCGCCGAGCTGTCGCGGCGCGGATGCTCGTCGACCTGGAAGGTGAAGGTCGATCCGTCGGCGGCGGTCGCCGTCACCGGCACGATCTCGTCGACGAAGCGACCGCCGTCGATGGCCGCCACCGCCCGTTGGTGCGAGCGCAGCGCCCAGGCGTCCATCTCCGCCCGGCCGATCCCGGCCGCCTGCGCCGTGTTCCATCCGACCGTGATCGACATGTCGCGATTGGGCGCGCGATCGTTTGCCGGATGGGTCGGCGGCGACCAGAAATCCTCCACCTCGTTGGTGCGTGGATTACGCCAGCGCAACTGCGGTGCGGTGGACGAGGATTGCACGCCGCCCGCGATCACGACATCCTCCATGCCCGACAGCACGGCGGAGGCAGCGACGCCGGTCGCGGTCAGGCTGCCGGCGCAATGTCGGTTGAGCGCCATGCCGGCCACCTGCAACATGCCCGCCTCGACCGCCGCATGGCGTGCGACTGCGCCGCCGCCGTAGAGCGACTCGGCGAACACGATGTCGCCGACCTGGTCGGGACTGAGGCCGGCGCGCGCTATGGCAGCCTGCAACACGGTCAAACCCAGCGTCTCGGCGGTGGTGTTGACCAGCGAACCCTTGCGCGCGGTGGCCACGGCGGTTCGCGCCGCGCTCAAGATCACTGCCTTTGCCATGTCCGTTCGAATCCCTATGTTGACGACCGTCTACCAATATAGCGCCATCGCCCTTGGGCCGATGGAATGCAAACAACTGATACCTTTATGCCGGCAATGGCGGCAATAAGGAACGGCAGTGAAAAGGACGGCACATGAAATCTGCCAAGATGGCGCAGCGGCTGGCGGAGGAGATAGAGCAGGACATCGTCCGTAATCACAGCGCCGGCGATCATCTGGGCACCGAAACGGTATTGATGGAACGCTATGGGGTCAGTCGGTCGATCCTGCGTGAAGCGCTGATGCTTGTCGCGGTGACTGGCCTGGGGGAAATCCGCCGCGGGCATTCTGGCGGGCTGTTCGCGTCCACCCCTAGCCTGGCGACGGTCGCCGCCAGCCTGCAGGCATCCTTTTCCGCCGCCGCGGACGATCCGCTCGAACTGAACCGGACGCGCCACGCGCTGGAGGATGTGATGCTGATCCTGGCGGTCGACCGGTTTGAACGCGAACGGATCGGCGATGCGCTGGCGCTGATCGCGCGGCTGGAAGGCGCGGTGAGGCGCAATGCCCGCATGGCCCTGGCGTCCGACGTGATCCATCTGATCGCGCAGCAGTGCGGCAATCCCTTCATCGCCGTGGTGGTGCTCGCCCTGACGTCGATCGCGATCGACGGGTTGACCCGGCAGCGTAGCGATCCCGAAGCGATGATGGCGCTGGGCGACCGGATGCTCGAATTGCGGTTTGAACAGCTGCGCGCGGTGCTGGCGGGCGATGCCGGTCGCGCGCTGGTCGCCAATGCGCAACTCCATGAAACCCACGTCGCGCACCGCGCGCTGCCGCCGATTGCCGCTGCGGACGACAGAGCGGCAGCGGGCGACGGGCGGCCGATCGTTGCCCCCTTCGGAGTCGGCCAGTGCGAAAAGCTCGCCGAAGTGGTCGCCCGGCGAATCCGCAACCGTATCGCGGGCGAACGGCTCGACGAAGGCGCATATCTGGGTAGCGAAGCGGAACTCATGCTGCGCTACGGGGTCAGCCGCGCCGTGTTTCGAGAGGCGGTGCGGTTGCTTGAGCGCCATGCGCTGGTGCGTATGGCGCGGGGCAAGCATGGCGGGCTGCGCGTGCATGTGCCCACGCCCGATGCCGTCGTCACGGCGAGCGTCTTGTCGCTGCGCAACCTGCGGATAGAGGAACGGCATGTCCATGAATTCGGCAGCGCCTTCGGCCTGATCGTCGTCGAGCGTCTGGCGGCGGATCCGGTGCGCCGCTCCGCTCCGCAGGTCGGCGAGTTGCTGCGGTCGTTGATCGTGGTTCGCGACGTGCCCTTGTCGGAACTTGCCCGCGCCCATTTCGAAATGCTGACCGGCCTGTGCGGCGGCCAGGCACTGCAGACCCTGGGGCGAATACTTGCGCGTTTCGAAGGCAGCGGCATCGAGCCGGCAGGGGAGGTGGCGACGGTGCGCGAAGTGCTCGCCGCGCCGGTAGAGGACCTGATCGCCGCGATTGCCAGCGGCGACACGGCCCTCGCGCGCCGCCGCATGATGATCGTCCAGCGCAGTGGCGCGCGGGTGCGGATGCGGCCGCGCTGACGCCGCTATCGTACTTGCAACGATAGAGCGGGCTGATAAGGCGTAATGAGTAGAAGGATTGGGGCGCATAGCCCCGGTGAGGATGCAATGACCAAAGACCTTCCGATGACCCTGGTCGAGCTGCTGACGCGCAAGGTCGCAGCAGAACCCGATCTGACCATCCTGACCGTCGTTGAGGTGAACCCCGACGGGTCGTTCAGCGACGAGCGCCGCACCTATGCTGAACTGATGCGCAACGCGGCTTCGTTGGCGGTGACTCTGCGGGGTCTGGGCGTTGGCGAGGGCAGCCATTTCGCGATCATGATGCGCAATCATCCCGAGTTCGTCGAAGCGATGATCGCCGGGATAATGCTGGGCGCCGTCTTCGTCCCCATCGACCCCCGCACCATGGGGTCGAAGCTGGATTATGTGTTGCGCTTTTCCGAATGCACGGGGGTGATCGGCACTGCCGATTGCCTGGAGGCCGTCGCCGGCCTGCCCGACGCCTTGCCGGACCTGCGCTGGATGGTCCACGTCGCCGGGGCGCCTGCCATCGGCGCTGGCGGGCAAAGGCTGCTGTGCTTTGCCGATGCGATCGCCAATGACGGCGACATCGCGCCGATCGCGGCGGACCCGCACGATCCGATGTTCATGATGTTCACGTCTGGCACCACCGGCAATCCCAAGGGTGTCGTGATGAGCCACGCCCAATATATGGCCTATGCGCGCGGTCGCGGGTTCGGAGCCGGTCCGGACGACCGCTGTTACACCGGGCTGTCGCTTACCCATATCAACGCGCAGGGGACGCTGCGCTCGGGTCTCGCGCATTCGGTGCCTGTCGTCATGTCGCGCAAGTTCACCAAGAGCCGGCTATGGGACATTTGCCGGGCCTATGGCTGTACCACCTTCACGCTGCTGGGCGGCATGATCCCCGAGATATTCAGCGTTCCTCCCAAGCCGGACGATGCCGACAATCCGGTACGGCTCATCATCAGTTCGGGCATGCCGCGCGACCTGTGGAACCGCTATCGCGAGCGTTTCGGCGTGGAGATTTGCGAGGGCTATGGCTCTACCGAAGGGGGCGGCGCCCTCGTCAATCCGCCGGGCGAGGGTCCGGCAGGCAGTATAGGCCGGCCGTTCGGCGCGACCGAAGCGGCCGTGTTCGACGAAGCCGGACGCCGATGCGGGCCCAATGAACCCGGCGAGTTGCGGTTCCGCCAGCAGGACGGCAAGGCGCCGAGGGTCAGCTATTACAAGAATGCGGAGGCAAGCCAGGCAAAGGTGCGCGATGGCTGGTTCCATTCGGGCGACATCGTTCATTATGACGAGGATGGCTGGTTCTTCTTCCACCATCGCGTCGGCGGTGGCGTCCGTCGGAACGGCGATTTCGTCAACACCGCTCTGGTGGAATCGGTCATCAGCCAGTCGCCGCTGGTGGACGACGTGTTCGTCTATGGCGTCGAAACGCCCGGCAAGGTGGCGGGAGAGAAGATGCTGGTGGCGGCCGTCGTCGCCGCGCGGGACGCGGACTATTCCGAAGCCGCGCTGCTCGCCCATTGCCGCGCGCATCTGGAACGCAACGACGTGCCGGAACTGTTCCAGCTCCTCGATGCCATCCCCAAGACGATTTCGGAAAAGCCGATCGAGCGCGCCTGCATCGACCTGCTGGGCGAACGAGGCCTCTTACCGGCCTGATCGGACAGGCCACGTCAAGCCGCCGACGTCGCGGGAGGGACGCAGCAGCGTCCCTCCCGGCTGC
>JBEVME010000038.1:0-3369 GCA_040508785.1 Sphingobium sp. | reverse complement strand
TTCCCATGATGGACATTATGGCAATGCGATCCTGATCCGGCGGTGAACGGGCGGCGTGTCACCCATTATGCAGCCCAAACCGTGTGATTTGAAGGAGTTTGTGAATGTTTTCCGGTTCTATCCCTGCGCTGCTTACGCCTTTTCGCGATGGCGCAGTGGATGAGAAAGCATTCCGGGCGCTGGTCGACTGGCAAATCGCGGAGGGTTCGAGCGGTCTCGTGCCATGCGGGACGACGGGCGAAAGCGCGACGATGACGATCGAGGAGCATAATCGCGTCATCGAATTATGCGTCGAGCAAGCGGCGGGCCGGGTGCCCGTGATCGCTGGCTGCGGCTCCAACGATACGCGGATCGCGCTGGAGCATATGGTGGCTGCGCAGGCCGCCGGTGCCGATGCCGCGCTGGTGGTCGCGCCATATTATAACAAGCCCAATCAGGACGGTGTCTATCAGCATTTCGCCTGGCTCGCGAAGCGCTGCGACCTGCCGATCATCCTGTATAACGTGCCGAGCCGAACTATCACGGACATTGGCATCCCAGTGATCCAGCGGCTGGCGGAGGAGTTTGACACGATCGTCGGTATCAAGGACGCGACTGGAAACCTTGGCCGCGTAACGGCGCAGCGCCTCGCCTGCGGCGAGGATTTCTGCCAGATGTCGGGCAATGACGAAACGGCTCTGGGATTTAACGCGATGGGCGGCGTCGGCTGCATTTCCGTTACCGCGAACGTCGCGCCCCGGCTCGTCGCGGATTTTCAGGCGGCCTGTCTGGCGGGCGACTGGGAGGGCGCGCTGGCCTTGCAGGATCGGCTCTATCCGCTGCACGACGCCATGTTCTGCGACACGTCGCCGGGGCCGGTGAAATATGCGCTGTCCCGCGTGCGACCGGACATGCCCGACGAGGTGCGCCTGCCCATCACGCGGCCATCCGGGCCTGCGCGTGCGACGATTGATCGCGCTCTGGAAATTGCGGGACTGGTGTAGGCGCCCTGTCGCGCCTACATCTGCACCTCCTCACAGCATCAAGGCACCATGGCCCGACCACGCCCCGCAGAATTCGACAAAGTGAAGCTCGTTGCCGAGAACCGGCGCGCGCGCTTCGAGTTTTTCATCGAGGACGTCTACGAGGCGGGCATCGCGCTGACCGGCACCGAGGTGAAATCCCTGCGCGCCGGGCAGGGCAGCATCGTGGAAAGCTATGCTGAAGTGCGCGACGGTCAGGTGTGGCTGGTGAACAGCAATGTGCCCGAATTCAGCCATGGCAACCGCTATAATCATGAGCCGAAGCGGGTGCGCAAGCTGCTGCTGCACAATCGCGAGATCGAGAAGATGCATGGCGCGGTCGCGCGCAAGGGCATGACTCTGGTTCCCCTGACCATCTATTTCAACAGTCAGGGCCGGGCCAAGATGGAACTGGCCATCGCCAAGGGCAAGAATGTGCAGGACAAGCGCGAGACCATCAAGGATCGCGACTGGAAGCGCGAGCAGAGCCGCCTGATGCGGGACAAGGGTTGATGGTCGGGCTTGGCTTGATGGGAGGCGGGGGCTGATGGTCAAGCGTCACCTCGCGCGCCTCTATCGCGACAATGTGCCGAGCCGGGAGAGTCTGGAGCAGAACCGCTTCATCCGGCCGGTGGCGCACCGCGTGCTGGCGCCGGAACTGTGGCGCTTCACCCGCCGCTCCGTGCCACGCGGTGTGGCGCTGGGCCTGCTGGTCGGCATTTTCCTGCTGATTCCGGGCATACAGATTGCAGGCGCGGCATTGCTTGCGCTGCCCTGCCGGGCGAATGTCCCCATTGCGGCGGCCATGACATTCCTGTCCAACCCGGCAACCACACCCTTTCTCGTCGGCCTGTCGCTCTACATCGGCAATGGCATGCTGGGACGTTCGGCGGACATCTCGCGCCTCTATGCCTTGATCGAGAATCATGCGAGCCTGGGCGAGTGGACGCACTGGCTGCTGTCCGACGCGGCACCCGCGCTGCTGATGGGCCTGTTTGTCGTATCGGTCGTGGCCGCTGCGGTCGGCTATCTGGTCGCAGCCTTCGCATGGCGTCTGCGGGTCGCGGCCAAGTGGCGCGCACGCACGCATGAGCGGGCCGAGCGCCGGGCTGCTGCCGCCCGGGACGCCGCCGTGCAGCCGGCCCTGCCGCTGTGAAGGGTGGCTGACAGATGGCATCGTCCCATCGCGACGACCTTCTGGACATTGTCGGCCGTCCTTCGGGGCGCCACCTGTTGCCTGTGCTGTGCGCTGCGGCGCTCATCAGCGCGGGGCTTCTCTACGCACTGGTGCGCGAGCCTGCTCTGGCGGGCGGTTTCGGCGCTACGGTCGTCGCGGGCGCATTTCTCATCTGGTACGCCCGGCGCCTGTTCCCGGCGACCGACAGCGCCAGCCAGCAGGCGATGACCGACTGGACCGTGGCACGCGCCGCCGCGCAGGCGACGGGCAGCGCCATCGCCATTACGGATCGCAACGGCCGGTTGATCTGTGCCAGCGACCAGTTCGGCGAATGGTTTCCGGGCTATCCCACGCCGCCTCAGATCAAGGTCGCCTCGCCAGACATCGACCGGCTGACCGCCGCCGGTCGGGCGGCATGGCGCGACGGGGAGGCGCGGGTGGAGGGCATCGCGCGCGGCGTCATGCTGCTCGATGCCGACATCGTGCGCACGGGCCGCTCCGACGATTATCTCCTCTGGCGCTTCCAGCCTGTGCAGCAGGCCAATGTGATGGACGACTGCATGCGGATCATCTCCGGCCAGGCGGGCGAGCATATGGCCGATGCAGGCGTCATGACCGCCATGATCGGCGCGGAAGGGCGGGTGCGGGCGGCCAACCCCGCTTTCCTGCTGCGCGCGACCGGGCGGCTGGACGGCAATATCGCGGGCCGCGACCTTGCCGCCTATATGCGCGTCGACAGCAAGGGCCGCATCTTCTTCGCGCGGGAGGAACAGCGCGCGGTGCCGATCCGCATCGTGCAGGTGCCTATCCGCGCCAACGACCCCTCCGGCCCCATGCTGTTGCTGATGCTGGACGACAATATGGTCGGGGCCGATGCGCCCTCCAGCCTCGCCTATGTCGAGACATTGCTGTCGTTGCTGCCCTTTGGCCTTGCCATGGCGGACAGGGACGGGCGGCTGTTGTTCTTTAACAATGCTTTCGCGCGGGCGGCGGGCGTATCGGGCAAGCATAAGCCGAGCTACCCCGGCGATCTGGTGATTGCGGAGGATCAGGCGGCTGTGGCCGAGGCGATCCGCCGCTATGCCGTGGGGTCGCAGGTCGCGGGCGACATCGCCGTGCGCCTTCGCTCGCAGGAGGAGCCGGTGTCCCTCAGCATCGCGGGTGTGCGCGGTCTGGGCGAGGCGTCGGTCC
>JBEVME010000098.1:0-11033 GCA_040508785.1 Sphingobium sp. | reverse complement strand
CGACGTCGGCGCTGCGCAGCGCCATCGCATCCTGCCCCATCAATGCGAACCGCTCGGCGCTGGCGAGGGCGGCGCGGGTCGTGTCGCCGCGCGTTTCGTAGACGACGCCCAGCTGATACCAGGCGAAGGGATTTTCCCGGTCGCGCGCGACGGCGGTGCGGAGCACCTGTTCGGCCTCGGCATAATTGGCCGGGTCTTCGGTGGCGATCAGGGCATGGCCCAGCAGGGTGGAGATAAGCGGCTGGCTGGTTTCTTTCACGGCCTCGCGCAAGGGCGCGATCGCGTCGCGCGGGCGGCCGCTTTCCAGCAGGATCTGGCCCTTGAGTTCCAGAAAATAGGGATCGTGCGGCGCCGCCGCGAGCAGGGCATCGGCTTCCTCCACCGCCTTTTCCGGATAGGCGCCCTTGTGCCAGGCATAGGCGCGGGCATAGCGCGCGGGGATCGACAGGTCGCTGGGCGGATATTTCGCCATCGTCTGGGGTGGTTCGGACACGAAGCCGTAAAGCTTGGCCTTGATCCGCTCGAACCGCGCTTCCAGCTTCGGATCGACCGGCTTTTGCCAGGCCGGGTCGACCTCATAGACCTCGCGCAGCACGTTGATGCGCTCGCCCGACAGCGGGTGGGTCCGCCCATAACTGTCCTCCTGCGGTATCGCGAGGCGATATTCCTGATTTTGCAGCTTCTTGAAAAATTCCAGGCTGCCCTTTCCCGACACGCCGGCCTTGCTGAGATAGCGCGCGCCGGCCAGATCGGCCGAACTTTCCTGCGCGCGGGAGAAGGCGAGATATTTGGTCATCGCCGCCTGCTGGCCGAGCCCCATGATGCCCATGCCGGCTTCGGCGCCGCCCGCCGCGATCGCCGCGGCGCCCAGAACCAGGCTGAGCAGGGTGATGCCGGTCGCTTCCTTCATGCCGTCGGTGCGCAGCACATGGCCGCCCTCGATATGGCCAAGCTCGTGCGCGACCACGCCCTGCAGCTGGTTCACATTGTCAGCCGCCGCGATAAGACCGCTATGCACCCATACATATTGGCCGCCCGCGACGAAGGCGTTGATCTCCGGATCGTTGATCACCATCACCTGGACGTTGCGCGGATCGAGCCCGGCGGCGCTGACCAGTGGCCCGGCCATGTCGTTCATGAAGGCTTCGGTTTCGGCGTCGCGCAGAATCGACTGCGCGGCCGCCGGACGCGCGAGCAGGGCGAGTGACGCGACCAGCAGCGCGATCATGCGAAGGGTGCGGCTGATCATGGGACCAAAGGCGTAGGCATGGCGCATGGCGCTGCCATCGGCGGACTGAACCGCAGGTGAAGGGACCGGTGAATGCGCCGGCAGGGCATATGAAAAGCGCCGCCGCCTCCGGTTGGGACCGGCGATGCGGCGGCGCTTGTTCATGGCGTGTCGACCGGCTTACTGGCCGAAGGTGCGCTGCCACCAGCCCCGGCGCGGCGTACCGTCCTCCTCGCCGGATTCGGCCTCGGCCGCTTCCAGGGCATCGGTAGCGGGCGCCGGCGCTTCAGCAACCACCGGATCGCTCGCGGCGGTGTCGGCAGGGGCTTCCACGCTGTCGGCCTTCTTGCGGCGGCTGCGCTTGGGCTTTGCCGGCACATCGTCCGCCACCGGCGCGCCTTCGACGATGGCCGCCGGTTCCACGTCGGAAGCGGCGTCCTCGGGCCCGACCGCAGCGACGGCGGCCTTCTTACGACGGCTGCGCTTGGGCTTTTCACCGTCGGCATCGGCTTCCCCAGCATCGGCCGCTGGCGCCTCGACCGCGGTCGGAGCCTCGACGGCTTCCACCGGTGCGGCCGCCTTGCGGGCGCGCGGCCGGCGGCGCGTCTTGGGCGCTTCCTCGGCAGCGGGCTCTTCGACGCTTGCCTCATCGTCGGCGACGGGCGCCTCGACCGCTACGGCTTCGTCGTTTACCGTCTCGACAGCACCCTCTGCGTCACCGCCCTCGCGACGGCGACGTCCACCGCGACGCCCGCGACGACCACGACGGCGGCCATTGCCTTCGCCTTCATCGGTCCCGGAGTCCGCTTGCACGGCGTTCGCTTCGGCCTGCCCGTCGTCGGCATCGGCGTCGCCGATATCGTCCTTACCGGCCTCCGAAGACGCGTCCGCGCGCTCCTCGCGCTCCTCCTGTTCGTCGCGCGGGCCGCCACGACGGCGACGACGGCGGCGGCGGCGGCGGTTGCCGTCGCGATCCTCGCCCCGATCGCCACGATCCGCCCGTTCGCCGCGTTCCTCGCGCTCCGGCTCGGCTTCGCCTTCTTCCTCGATCTCGTCCTCTTCCTCCTCGGGCAGGTCGAGATCATCCTCCTCGACCGGCAGCGGGGCATAGGTGACGACGCGCTCGGGGCGGGGGCCGCTGGCCTCCACCGACATGCGCGCGCCCTCGACCTCGCCATCGGGCAGGATGGCGATCTGCACGCCGTAGCGCTGCTCGATTTCGTCCAGCTCGCGGCGCTTGTTGTTGAGGACGTAGAAGGCGGCTTCCTGGCTCGCCCGCAGGGTGATGAGGCTGCCGCGCCCGCGCGCCGCTTCCTCTTCGAGCATACGCAGCGCGGAGAGACCCGCCGACGATGCCGTGCGGACGAGACCCGTGCCCTCGCAATGCGGGCAGGCGCGGGTCGACGCTTCCAGCACGCCGGTACGCAGCCGCTGGCGGCTCATTTCCATGAGGCCGAAGCCGGAAATGCGGCCGACCTGGATGCGGGCGCGATCGTCCTTGAGCGCCTCCTTCATCGCCTTTTCGACCTTGCGAACGTTGCCGTTCACTTCCATGTCGATGAAGTCGATGACGACGAGGCCGGCCATGTCGCGCAGGCGCAGTTGACGCGCGATCTCGCGCGCGGCCTCCAGATTGGTGGCGACGGCGGTCTGCTCGATGCCATGCTCGCGCGTCGACCGGCCCGAGTTGATGTCGATCGACACCAGAGCCTCGGTCGGGTTGATGACCAGATAGCCGCCCGATTTCAGCTGCACGACCGGGTTGTACATGGCGGCGAGCTGATCCTCGACACCCGCGCGCTGGTAGAGCGACACGGCGTCGGCATATTGCTTCACCCGCCGGACATGGCTGGGCATCAGCAGCTTCATGAAGTCGCGAGCGGCGCGATAGCCCTCCTCGCCCTCGACGATCACTTCCTCGATATCCTTGTTGTAGATATCGCGGATTGCGCGCTTGATGAGATCGCTGTCGTTATGGATGAGCGCGGGCGCGGACGACTTCATGGTGTTTTCGCGAATCTCGTCCCACAGGCGGGCGAGATAATCGAAGTCGCGCTTGATCTCGGGCTTGGTGCGCTGCAGCCCTGCGGTGCGCACAATGCAGCCCATGGTGGACGGTAGCGCCATTTCGGCGATGATCGACTTCAGCCGCTTGCGGTCGGCCGCGTTCGAAATCTTGCGGCTGATGCCGCCGCCATGCGACGTGTTGGGCATCAGTACGCAATAACGGCCGGCGAGCGACAAATAGGTGGTCAGCGCAGCGCCCTTGTTGCCGCGCTCCTCCTTGACGACCTGGACCAGCAGCACCTGGCGGCGCTTGATGACGTCCTGGATCTTGTAGCGGCGGCGCAGCGCCATGCGCTTGCGGCGCAGTTCCTCGGCCGCGTCGTCGCCCTTGCCGCGCTTGCGGCCCCGACCGCCATCGCGCTTTTCGCCTTCGGCGTCGCCTTCCGCGCCGCTGTCGGCCTCCACGTCTTCTCCGGCCTCGTCCTCTTCGTCGAAATCGGGCGCATCGACATCCTCGACCCCGCCTTCGCCGCCTTCCTGATCCTCGTCCTCGTCATCGTCGAAATCGGCGCGCAGCGCGGCCTCTTCCTCGGCATGGGCGCGTTCTTCGCGCAGCAGCGCCTCGCGATCCTCGCGCGGGATCTGGTAATAATCGGGATGGATTTCCGAAAAGGCCAGGAAGCCGTGGCGATTGCCGCCATAGTCCACGAACGCCGCCTGCAGCGACGGTTCGACCCTGGTGACCTTGGCTAGGTAGATATTGCCCTTGAGCTGCTTGTGCTCGGCGGACTCGAAATCAAATTCCTCGATCCGGTTTCCCTTGACGACCGCGACCCGGGTCTCTTCCCGGTGGCGCGCATCGATCAGCATACGCATTGTCATTTATGATTCTCCGGCGGTGGCGGCCGGCGGCTTGGCGCCGGGCTGCCACGCGATTGTGATGGGACGGCAGGGCGCGCGCCGGCATGGCCGCGCTGGGCTGCACTGTCCGATTGGGCAGGATGTGCGTGTCTGCTGCCGGGGCAGGGCCGGGCAATGTGCCGGCCCGCGCCATCCACGCCGCTACGCCCGGAAGCGGGCCTGGCGTGGAATGGGAAATATGCCTCATGCAGCGTCAACCTGTTGGATCATCGGGATCGGCGCCGGGCGCCGCCGATGCGGTAAATTCCCGATCCGCTGGAGCCGTTTTTGCACGGCGCAGGTCGGGAACGCGCATGGGTAGCAGTCAAACCCCGTCCCGGCAATGTCTGGCTGACGCAGGGCGCAATATTGTGTCGCCTGCCGGCCAGGATGCTGCGGCCGGTCACATTATCGTGCTGAAATGCGCGTTAACCCTCTCATTTTACGCCGCCGGAAGGGGTCTTGCTTAATTCAGGATTCAGCGTGGGGACGCTCCAGACGGATTAGCGTCATGAAATTTGGCTGGACGGCCGACCGGGCCTCGTTGCACTATTCGCGAATGCTGCAAGGCCTCGCTCTCGCCAGTGCATTGTTCGGAGCGACGCCCGGAACCGCCGGGGGCATCGCCGCCGTCGATATCGATGCCGACCAGGTCACCGTCCGTTTTGACGACCAGGTCGATAGCGCCTCCGCCTTCCTCCTGGACGGCCCGCGCCGCATAGCGCTGGACATTGCCGGCGCGCAGGTCGGCGGACGCGCCTTTGCCGGCGGCAACGGCGCCGTGGGCGCGATCCGCCAGGGCCAGCTGAGCGAGGGTACGGCCCGCGTCGTACTTGACCTGACCAGTCCCGCCGTCATCGGCAACCCTCATTTCGCCGCCGATCGCAAGTCGCTCAGCTTTTCGCTCAAGAGCGTATCCGAAAACGGCTTCGTTAAGGCGGTCGGCCAGGGGCGGTCGGCGTTCGATCTGGAAGCCGACATGGCGGCGCGCCCGAAAAAATCGGTACACTCGATTACCGTTCCGATCCCGGCGGTCGCCAAGGGCGTGGCGCTGCCCCCCATCGAAGGGTCGCGTGATGGATCGCGACCACTGGTCGTCATCGATGCCGGCCATGGCGGCCATGATCCGGGCGCGATCAACAAGGAAAATGGCGCGCGCGAGAAGGATGTTACGCTGGCGATCGCGCAGGCGATCCGCGACCAGCTGATCAAGTCCGGCCGTGTCCGCGTCGCCCTGACCCGCGACGATGACCGCTTCCTGATTCTCCAGGAGCGCTATGGCATCGCCCGCAAGATGAATGCCGACCTGTTTATTTCCATCCACGCGGATTCGGCGGAAAATGGCGAGGCGCGGGGGGCGACGGTCTATACATTGTCCGAAACCGCGTCAGACCGTGAGGCCGCGCGCCTCGCTGCGCGGGAAAACAAGGCGGATATCATCAACGGCGTGAACCTGGGGGGACAGAATGGGGACGTATCGTCGATCCTGATCGACCTGACCCAGCGCGAATCGATGAACATTTCGGCCAATTTCGCGCGCCTGTTGCAGCGCGAGGCCTCGCCGCTCGTGCCCTTCCGCAGCGCCTATCATCGCTTTGCATCGCTGATGGTGCTCAAGGCGCCCGATACGCCGTCGGTCCTGTTCGAAACCGGCTATATCAGCAATGCCGACGACTCCGCTTTCCTGTCGTCGCGCGACGGCCGTAACCGCATCGCGCGCGGCGTCGCCCGGGCCATCGAAGTGCATTTCGCGCGCAAGCTCGCCCTGCGGGAGGGACAGGCGGGGGGCTGACCGCCGCTTGGGCGGTCGGCACTGTCGCGCCCTCGTTCCCCGATTTGCGCGCTTGCCACGGGGATGACAGGCTCTCATCATGCGCGTTCCCCGCATCGCGGCGGGCGCGCAGATGGGGGCATGATGTCGCAGGCTACACGGATCCTTCTTTCGCTTGTAGCGGGGCTGCTGATCGGCATCCTGGCCAGCGCTCTCGATCCCGGCCTTGCTAGCGACGCGACATCCATCACACAGCCGATCGGCTCGGCCTGGCTGCACGGGCTGCAGATGGTGATCGTGCCGCTGATCATCGGCCTGCTGGTCACGGGCGTTGCGGCGGCCGCCGATGCCGCGCGCGCTGGGCGGGTGGCGCTGCGGTCGGTGCTGTCCTTCGTCGTCATCCTGTGGTCCGTCACGCTGATGTCTGCGCTGCTGATGCCGCTGCTGCTCGACATCTGGCCGTTGCCCGCCGCCTGGGCGCAGGCGATCCGCCTCAGCCTTAGCGGGGCCACCGCGCCGATCGACCATGTGCCCTCGCTCGCCGCATTTTTCGACAGCATCGTGCCGCAGAATGTCCTGGCTGCGGCGTCGGGCGACGCCTTTCTGCCGCTGACCGTGTTCAGCCTGGCCCTGGCCTTTGCCATCGTCAACCTGCCGGCGCCGCAGCGCGAGCGGCTGACAACGTTGTTCCAGGATTTCACCGACGCGATGCTGGTCATTATTGGTTGGGTGCTGAAGGTCGCGCCGATCGGCGTTTTCGCACTGGCTTATGGCGTCGGCGCGCGAACGGGGGCGTCCGCCTTCGGAGCGCTGATCCACTATATACTCATCGTCTCGTCGATCGGCTTCATCGTGCTGCTCGCGGCCTATCCTGTAGGGATGATCGCGGGACGCGTTTCGCTGACGAGCTTCGCGCGCGCGGTCGCGCCGGCGCAGGCAGTCGCGATCAGCACGCAATCCTCGCTCGCTTCGCTACCGGCCATGTTGCAGGCGTCGACGAAACTGGGAGCGGCGCCGACGACGGCGGGTATCGTGCTGCCGATCGCGGTCGCCATCTTCCGTGCGACCAGCCCGGCGATGAACCTGGGCGTGGCGCTCTATGTCGCGCACCTGATGGGTGTGCCGATCGGACCGGCGCAGCTGTTCGCGGGCATCTGCACGGCGGCGATCACCACCATGGGATCGATCAGCCTGCCGGGCACGGCCAGCTTCATCGCATCAGTCGCGCCAGTGGCGCTGGCTATGGGCGTGCCGATCGAGGCGCTGGGCCTGCTGATCGCCGTGGAGACCATCCCCGACCTGTTCCGCACCGTGGGCAATGTGACGATGGATACGGCCGTGACGATCGGTGTCGCGAAACGGACGCCGGTGCAGGACTGAGCCGACCGCGATGGCTCAGCAGTTCTGATATTTCCAGTTGCGACTCTTGCCATCGGCGATCCATTCGACCGCCTGGGTAACGCGCCTGTCGCGGGTGGCGTCGGACTTCGCGTCATTGATCCATTCGCAATATTCGCGAATCTTGCCGGGCGTAAAGCCGGCCCAGATGGTCGCAGCCGCCGGGTTCGCGTCGATCGCGGCCTGGAAAGCGGGGTGGACCGGCAGGGGTGGCCTGGGCTGCTTCGGCCCGGCGCGCGGCTTGTCGCCGGCATCGATCAGCGCGATCGCCTGCGCGATCAGGGCCGCGATCTCCGCGTCCGGGGGCAGATCGGCAAGGCTGGCGATCTTGCCGAACTGGCCCATCGCGTCGGCGCTGGCATCCTCTCGCCCGACCTTGTCGTGCCAGAAGCCGAAGGCCGCGTGCGCTTTAAACGCTGCCATATTCGCCAGATTCTGCCCCTTGTAGGTGAAGAAGGGCATTCCCCATTTGATCGCTTCGCCGATCTCGGGCGAGGCCGCGTGGAAGACGGCGCGGAGATGTTCGAGGATGGGCCGCGCGAAATCGGCCTTCCTGGCGATATAGGCGTCCACCCGTGCCTCGTCCCCGCTCATGCCAGCTGCCCCTCCGCGCGTGTTCGATAGGGCCAGTTTATGCCATCGGCGGGCAGAGGCAAGATGACGACGTCATGGCAGGGGCCACCAGCCGCCGTCCTTGTAATTGCGTACCAGCGTCAGCGAGTCCGGATCGACGTCTGGCTGTTCCTGCCCCAGGTCGAACAACCAGACAAAGCCCTGGAACGCGCGCCAATAATGTTGCGATCCCTGATCGAGGCCGAGCGGGCCACAGGCGCTGCGAATTTCGTCCTGAGGCAATTTTGCCGCCTCGACAGCGGGAATGTCCACCACCAGCGCGTCGGTCGGCCAGCCCGGAATATCGGCTTTGCGCACCGTGCAGCCGACCGCCTCGGCCGGGTCCTCGATCGCGGCGAGAGCCTCAGCAAGGATGGTCGCGGTAGGATCGCCGTCGCGAACCGGCGCAAAACGGATGAGGCTCTGCCCCTTCACATCATCGCCATAATAGGCGGATGCGGCATAATCGAGATGCGCCAACGGCTTTCCCGCATTGTAGTCGAGGCGCGTGGTCTTGCCGCCGCAGCGGGCCACGCGATAGAGCAGGACGGCATCCTGCGGCATGGCGAGTTCTGCGATCGTCCACTGGCAGTTTTCCGGCGGCGGCGGCCGATCGCCCTTGCCGACATGCAGCAACGCGTCCGCCTGGTCCGGGCAAAGGCCGGTGAGGGGCAAGTGCGTCGCGCCAGCCGGGCAGGCGGATGCCGCCGATGCTAGGCCGGCGCCGTTCGTGGCGCCATGGTCGGAAGGAGTATCCGTGCAGGCGGCCGTCGTCAGTGCCAGTGCCGGGAATGCCAGTGCCAGTGATGGAAGCCGTCGCATACCGTCCCTCTCGATCAGATGAGGCGCAGCTATAGGGGCGTGCCGCCAGAAGCGAAGCCTTCTTGCGCGTCCGGCGAGATCAGCCGCGCTTCCGCGCCGTCAGCAGATAGTTGATCGCGGTATTTTGGGTGAGCACGAAACCGGTGGCGGGCGAAAAGCCGATGCCGCTGCTGTCCGTCACCTCCAGTCCGGCCGCGTCCAGCAATCCGGTCAGCTCGTCCGGCGTGATGAACCTGTCCCAGTCGTGCGTGCCCCTGGGAATGCCGCCGATGCTTTCGCCCACCGTGATCATCGCCAGCCGGGAGAGGGGCGTGCGGTTGGGGGTGGACAGGATCAGGAGGCCATCGCCCGCCAATCGCTCCGCCAGTGCCCGGACGAACGCCACCGGATCGGCGACATGCTCGATCACTTCCATCGAGGTGACGAGATCGAAGCCATCCGCGGCCAGCGTTTCGACCGGCGTCGCGCGATAGTCGATGGCAAGGCCCTGGCCCTGCGCATGGGCGCGGGCGACCGCGATATTCTCTTCAGCCGCGTCGAGTGCGGTCACCATGCCGCCGAGTCGCGCGAGCGGTTCGGAGAGGAGCCCGGCACCGCAGCCCACGTCGAGTACGGTTCTGCCGGCGAGTGGGCGGAAGGCGTGGGCATCGCCGTGCCAGTGCCGGTCGATCGCGGCGCGGATATAGCGCAGGCGCACGGGGTTCAGCTTGTGCAGCATCGCGCTCGACCCGTTCGGGTCCCACCAGTCGGCCGCCATGGCGCCGAAATGGGCAGCCTCGCGCGGGTCGATCGTCGTTCCAGCCTTGCTTGCCATATTCGCTTCTACTGCTAAGAGGACGCCGTTTTTCACCTATGGCATAACCTTACAACCAGGCAGGTCGACCACGCAAATGGCGCGCATCGTGATGAAGTTCGGCGGCACCTCCATGGCGGGGATGGAGCGCATTCGCAACGTCGCTGCGCGTGTGCGCCATGTTGTGGCGCAGGGCAATGAAGTCGCGGTCGTCGTATCGGCCATGGCCGGCGAGACCGACCGGCTGGTGGGCTTCTGCAAGGAAGCCTCGCCGCTCTACGACCCGGCGGAATATGATGTGGTCGTGGCGGCGGGCGAACAGATTACCAGCGGCCTGCTGGCGATGACGCTCAAGGCCATCGGCGTGGATGCGCGCAGCTGGCTCGGCTGGCAATTGCCGATCCATACCGAGGAAGCCCATGCCAAGGCGCGGGTATCGGGCATCGAGACCGAAAGGCTGCTCGCCGCGATGGCAGGCGGGCAGGTCGCGGTGATCCCCGGTTTCCAGGGGATGATGGCCGATGGCCGCGTCTCGACGCTGGGGCGTGGCGGGTCCGATACGTCGGCGGTCGCTGTGGCTGCGGCGATCAGGGCAGACCGCTGCGACATCTACACGGACGTCGACGGCGTCTACACCACCGACCCGCGCATCGTGGCGCGCGCGCGCAAATTGAACCTCGTCACCTATGAGGAGATGCTGGAGCTGGCGTCCGTTGGCGCCAAGGTGCTGCAGACCCGCTCGGTCGGCCTCGCTATGAAGGAGCGGGTGGTGGTGCAGGTACTTTCTTCGTTCGACGACCCGACGCAAACCGACCTCCCAGGCACGCTGATCGTCAGCGAGGAGGAACTCGACGCCAAGCTCAAGGAAGACCAGATGGAACGGCAGCTCATCACCGGTATCGCCCACGACAAGAATGAGGCGAAGATCATCGTGACGCGCGTCCCCGACCGGCCGGGCGCCGTGGCCAGCATTTTCGGACCGCTCGCCGATGCCGCGATCAACGTCGACATGATCATCCAGAACGACAGCAAGGAGAAGGAGGAGACGGACGTCACCTTCACGGTGCCGCGCGCGGACCTCGCCCGCAGCGTCGATTTGCTGGAATCCCTCAAGGACAGCATCGGCTTCCGCCGTCTCATCACCGATGTCCAGGTGGCCAAGGTGAGCGTCGTCGGCGTCGGGATGCGCAGCCATGCGGGCGTCGCCGCGACCATGTTCAAGACGCTGGCCGAACGCGGTATCAATATCGAAGCGATCTCCACCAGCGAGATCAAGGTTTCGGTGCTGATCGACGAGGACGAGACCGAACTGGCGGTGCGGGTGCTGCACACGGCCTACGGGCTGGACGCGCCGCAATAATCATTCCCCTCCCGCTTGCGGGAGGGGTCGGGAGGGCCTGTAAAGAAGTGCCGCCTCCCTGGACAGGCCCTCCCCAGGCCCCCCCCCCCCCCCCGGGGGGGAGGAGTTTTTAGGGGGGGGCCCCCCCGAAGGCCAGTGGAGC
>JBEVME010000063.1:0-46756 GCA_040508785.1 Sphingobium sp. | reverse complement strand
TTGATATTACCTCTATTACAAATACCCGGCATCAGTTGCCCAGTGCAAGCGTCTACGCGCGAGAGATTTGATATATGTCACGCCTAGATCCAATCGTAGCATTTTTACCATGTCGGAAGGGAAGCGAACGCGTCCCTAAAAAAAATATTCGGCCCTTCGCGGGGGTCAAAAATGGGCTCATTGAGATCAAGCTAATGCAATTATTAGCCTGCCCAGAAATCGACGAGGTTATCTTATCCACAAATGATCAAGAAATTCTGAAATTTGCAGAGAAATTTTCGGGAGACAGGCTTCGTGTTCACCGGCGCGCGGAAGAGCTTTCCTCAAGCCTTACAAGCACCGACGAATTAGTAGCGCACGCGCGATCAATTATTGTCAACGGACATATCCTATGGACACATGTGACATCTCCTTTTGTGACTTCTGATCACTATTCACAAATTATTGCTACTTATTTAGATGGTCTAGATAAGGGATATGACTCGTTAATGACTACTACGCTTTTGCATGCTTTCCTCTGGACGGCGGAGGGGCCGATAAACTACGATCGAGCTGTAGAAAAATGGCCAAGAACTCAAACATTGCCCGCGCTCCATGAGGTCAACAGTGCCGCATTTCTTGCTCCTTGTGAAATATATGATATTCACAGAGATCGTATCGGAAATTCACCAATTCTGTATACGTTAGATAAGCTACAGTCAATCGACATTGACTGGGAAGCCGACTTTCATTTTGCTGAGCAATTGCTTCTCCATGACATGGTTAAGCTATAATGAGAATGATTTCAGAATTCAGTACTTTTGTTTTTGACTGTGATGGAGTTATACTTGATTCAAATCGGGTTAAAACCGATGCGTTCCGAACGGCGGCACGGTTCTATAGCGAGGCGGCGGCAGATGCGCTAGTCGCTTACCATGTAAGCAATGGTGGAATCTCTAGGTACGAAAAGTTTCGCTATTTTATTGATGAAATCCTTCCGAATTTTCCTGCCAGTGATGCCGGCATGAGCCTTGAAGGTCTACTCAAAGACTACGCCGATGCAGTCAGGGATGGATTGATGAGCTGTGCAATAGCGCCGGGCCTTGCTCAGCTGCGTATATTGACCTCTGGCACTCGCTGGCTAATTGTTTCTGGCGGAGATCAGCGCGAACTTAACGATATATTTGTGGCTAGAGGTATCGCGAGTTATTTCGATGGTGGAATTTTTGGTAGTCCTGACAATAAAGATATCATTCTTACCCGCGAACTGGAAACTGGCAACATAGAAAGGCCCGCTCTTTTTTTGGGCGATAGTCGTTATGATCACGTTGCTGCAATGCGTGCCGGTATAGACTTTTTATTCGTTTCAAATTGGTCGGAAATGCCTGATTGGCCAAATTACCTTTCCCGGGAGGGCATCAGATCGATTCCCGGCGTTCAAGACCTTCTGTCCTCTTTTTAATATTACTGAGCACTGTAACAGGTCAACACGTAGCGGGACCTACCAATGCTACCTATAAGCATTCGAATCTTCACTATCGGCCTTTTTTTCATTGGTTGGTGTTATCCGCTAAACGCATTGGCATGGGGCAAAACGGGACACGCTATCATAGCTGATGTGGCTGAAAGAAGACTTCGGCCGACTGTTTTAATACAGGTTCAGCGATTGCTCCGCTCAGAGAACGCGCGCAAGTTATCGGATATTTCGTTTTGGGCCGATCATGAGCGGGCAAAAGTCCGCAGCGGGTCGTCTGAAGTATTAATGCCTTCTCACGCAGCGCGCTTGCCGCTCAACAACAGTGCCCATATGGGTGATATCTCATGTGGGGGAGAGAAGATGTGCGCAATTGACGGCATAAATTATTATATTGCGCGCTTAAAGGATAGATCTTTATCGGATGAGGAGCGCGCGGTCGCTTTGAACATTCTGGTTCATTTAATCGGTGACGTTCATCAGCCTTTTCATGGCTCGATCGATAATGGCGGAAGGCGCGCCTATTTTAATCGGGTCGCCACGACACTACACGTCATCTGGGACGACAATATCATTGACGCGAGAGGGTATTCCTATGCTTCCATTTTGAAAGATGTAGAAAGGTCAAGTGTGGGAGTTCGTGGATCTCTACTTACGTGGGTTGTTGAGAGCCGAGATATCGTGCGGACACGTATACTGCCCGATTTTGATAAATATGGTATTGCCATGTCAAAGAAGTACGCTACGCGGAATTGGCCGGTAGTACGATTGAGGTTGAAGCAAGCCGGACTTAGGCTATCGATGATTCTGAACGAGTGTATGAGCTGACGGGCGTATATTTGGCCGGCAAATTGGTTAGGCCGTCGACGCGTAAGTGCGGAACTAAAGGCGCATTGATGCAAGTTCGACCATGGCAGGGAAGTTGGCGGCGAGCTTGTCCTAGCGGGTGGCGATGCGAAGCCATTGCTTCAGCTTCGCGAAGACGCCTTCTACGGCTCAGCGTTGCTTATAGGCGATGCGCTCAATGCCAACTCCTGGATGAGACGCTTAACCGCCATGTTGGCGTCGCGGCGGGTCTCGAAGCTTCCGGTGATGCTGTCGCTCATGATGGTTTCCAAGGGGTGAGCGCAACAACGTCCGCCTCCCTGCATGTGGCGGCGCGATCGGATCAACATAGGTCAGCCTATGGGCTGCAGTTCGCCATACCCAAAGCGCGCATTATCCTGACCTAATCATTTTGCGAGATCATGCTGGGACCTTCTGGCGCCGTTAAGCGCTTAATGAGTGTCACTATATTGTGGCTCCATCGCAGGAGATGAGCATGAGTATCGAAGGCAAAGCCAAGGAAGCAGCCGGCTATATCAAGGAGGAGCTGAACGAGCACGGCAAGTCGCCCGAGAGTCAGAAAAAGGCTCAGGAAGGGCGCGATCTGCGGAACGAAGGTCGAGTAGAGGACGGCAAGGCCCCCAAGACCAACGAACCCGGCACCGACGCATAAGACAGGCAACCCCCGCTACGGCGGGGGTTCCTTATATGTCCGCGGGCACCTATGTCCGCGCCAGCGCAAAGTCCACCTGCACGGAAACCATGCTCGTTGTCTGAGGCGACCGACCTGCCGGGGGGGGCGAGCGGGGCCGGGTGCTGCTGGCCCGAGCCCTCGCGGTGGGGGCGCATGGATTGATCGCCGACGAGCCGCTCGCCAGCCTGGACCCCGGCCATCAGATCGACGTGATGATCCTGCTGCGGCAGCAGGCGCAGGCTGGCGGCACGGTGATCGCCATACTGCACGATTTCACCATGGCGACGCGTTATTGTGACCGGCTGTTGCTGGTGGACCATGGCCCGATCATCGCCGATGGCATCCCGGCGGCCGTACTGACCCGCGACAATCTGCACGTCGTCTATGGCATCGATGCGCGTGTCGATCATGGCGATCGAAGGCCACGGTCACGCTGCTTGGGCGCAGCGCGGGCTGAAGGCTACCGCCCGGTTGCGGCTCAGCCTTCCCGGCTTTCGCCCTCGGCGCGCATCATGATGGTCGCTGGCGGCACGATGGACGCCTCGCGGGCGAACATCCCGCCCAGCGCCGCCTGCCTGGCTGGCGTCAGGTCGATGCGGTGGTGCAGGCTGAGGTCGCCGTCCGACAACCGGCGATATATCCGCAGGCTGCCGTCGGCGACCAGGGCGGACACCAGCATCCCGATCGGTCCCGGACCGAAGCCGGTGACCGCCGCCGCGTCGCCGACGGTGTAGGGGATGCCGTGGGCGCTGTTGATGTAGAGATCGGTCAGCAGCACCTGCGTAGGATCGGGCCGGTCCTGTATCGTCAGCCGGGCCGCCGCCGTCATCGCGCCATGATAGGCTGCACGGGCGAATTCGCCGCGCAACTCCCTGGGTGGTGCATTAAGGCAGATCGGCCGCGGCGCCACATCCGGCAGCGGATAGTCCGCCGGCTGGGTCGGCGCGCGCCTGGGCCTCGCAAATATCGGCTGAGCCATCGTCGGCATTTCCCCGTCACATCGCCTCGCCACCTGTTGGCGATTGCATGATGCAGCCAAGGATGCCGCCGCACGGATAGAATTTCGCTAGCGCGCCGCCGGCGGAAATTGCGCGGAATATGGCAGACTTGGCGGCCGTGGACGGTGGCGCGATGGGCGGCGCGACGGGGATTTGCGTGTCAGCGCCACGCTCCTGCCAGGCCGGCCGCGCACTATTGCGGATCCGTTAATGCGTGGCGCCCGGATTTCACGCTTTTTGGCTCGGCCGTCCGCACTGACGATCCCGAGCCGAACGGGGCAGGGCGGGGCCGCTGCCGCCGATCCCGCCAAGTCGCGGAAAAGGATCGAATAGTGGCGATATAGCGGCCTTGTTTCAGGCTTGAAATGACGTGCCGTCATCAAGCTGTAACAATGACATGACTAAAAAATGAATCATATGGAGGTGTCATGTGAGAAGTGAGTCTAGCAAAGGTACTATTTGCTTCGTATCATTGGAAATATATCCGACGACTGCGGGTGGAGTCGGAATTCTCCTTCATCACACTATAAGTCATCTTCTGGATGCCGGATATGATATAGTCCTTCTCCTCGACATTGCGCCGCATGAATTTGAGCGGTACCGCTATGTCGATCAGATGGCGCTGAACAATGGTGGAAATCTTCAGGCCTACAGCGTCGAGGAACTGTGCGAGTCCATGGTTTTTCCTGGTGGCGCCATTCCCCACGGCGAAATGCTGCGCTCCGCGCGGATCGCTATGGCGCTGGAAAAAATCTGTCACCGCCACCCAATCGATCTCGTCGAATTCTATGACTATTGCGGGCCGGCCTATTATTTCCTGGGTAGTAACCTCGATCAGCCTCCGCCGGTCGCGGTGCGGCTGCACAACACGATCGAACTGATCGCCCGCAAGATCCGGAGCGAATTCGCCGCCGAGCGCGTAGTCCAGTTCTCCGCCGAACGCCTCTCCATGCTGGGCGCGGACATGATATTGTCGCCGGGCGAGAAGTTTCTGAGCCGCGAGATCAGGCCGCTCTATCCCGAGCTGGATCGTTCGCTCATCCATGTCTCGCCGCCGATACACCGACCGGTCGGCACGATCAGCTACAATGCCTTCGCCCGCAACGTCGCTTTCTACGGCCGCTTGTCGACCTTCAAGGGGCTCGACACGTTCGTGAAGGGGGCGCTCGCGGCGCTGCGCGATCCCGACTTCGCCGGCTGGGTCGGCAAATTCCTGATCATGGGCCCCGAAGAGACCGTCGCGAGCAGCTATACGCTGGACGATATAAAGGCGTTCATTCCCGATCATCTGCGCGACCGGTTCGAATTCACCGGGCGCGTCACGCATGTCGAACTGATGGAGCGGCTGCCCACCGTTGCCTTCGCCTGCTTCGCCAACCGCATGGAATCCTTTTGCTACGCCGCGCACGAGCTGCACACCGCCGGCGTCCCGCTTATCCTGTCGGAAACCGCCGCGTTCGAGGATCATTTTGCGCCGGGCGAGACGGCCCTTTTCTTTGATACGACTGCGCCTGGCCTGGCGAAGCGGATGATCGAGCTGTCGCAAAGCCCCGATATCCGCAAACGGCTGTCCAAGGCGGGGCAGGAGCGCGCGCCCGCCTATCTGGTCGATCATTATGCCCGGCACCTGGAAGCGCTCCGTCGCGCGCCCCGCGCGGCGCCGCGCAAGATCGACCCGCGCATCGTCATCCTGGCCGACGGCAACGCATCCGCACTGGCCACCACGCTGACCGCGCTCAAGCATATGGCGCCGCTCGCGTCCGTGCTCCGGTTCGACGAACAGGGCGACTTCCGCTTCGCCTCGTTCCGCTGGCGCCTGGAAACACCCGACGGCGCGCGCCTCGATCCGCTGGTGGTGATGGCGGCCGACGCGCTGCTAGTGCTGCGCGCGGGCGACCAGCTTGACCTCGGCTGGCTCGACCAGGCGATCAAGGTGATGGGGCGCAGGGCGGACGCCGGCTCCGTCTCCGGTTGGCTGAGCGAGGCTAACCAGCTGCTGATGCTCGAAACCGGCCTGCTCCCGGAAGCCACGGCGCATCGCGAGCCGGGCCTGCGTACACTGATCCGCACGGACAGTGCGCAGCTGCTGCAGGACGTGCTGATCACCCGGCCAGGCATCAGCGAAAGCGCACTGATGCTGGAGAGGCGCGCTGCCGGCGAGCTGACGCTGACGCTGCCGCGCCTGGCCTGCGACGTGACCCAGGCGATCCGCCTGCCCACGCTGCAGCGTGAACTGATGCTGCGCCACGATTTCGACCGCTTCAATCGCGACTATTTGACGCGTCTGATCCTGGAAAGCGGCATCATCAAGACGGAGGATGCACAGGCCGACCATACCGTCCTGATGCGGTCCCGCAACGAGAAGGGCTATGTCTATCTCCGCGCGCTGCGCCGCAGCGAGCTGGGCGGGCAGGGCGGCAACGAGATATTGATGCTGCGCGCTTTTCCCGGCCGCAAGAAGGGCGCCGCAGGCTGGTCCAGCATCCAGTTTGAGGGTGACTGGACCATCCGCCACGATGCCAACGGCCCGGTGGCAGGCGCGATGTATACCAATTCCGGCAGCGCCCAGACCTATCTGTCCGAAGGCGCCGCCATCGACGTCCTCAAATCCCCCTGGTCCGGCGGGCTGGAGGTCGTCCACGCGGGCAAGTCCACGATCATCGACCTGTACAGCACCCGAACGGAGAGCGTGCGCATTCTGTTCGACGAGGACGGCGTGAAGCTACGCAACATCTTCGGCCAGATATCCGCCAACGAGAACAGCCCGCCGCCGATAAACCGTGTCCAGGTGCCGCCGCTGTTCCTGACCAGCGGTGCGTGCGACACCCTGTTCCTGTCGCTCGACAATGGCGATTTCGTCGGCTGGCCCGAAGCGCGGGAGATCGCCGACCGCACGGTGCGCTTCGACCCGGCGATCCTCCAGTCTGACGGGGCTGCCGAAAGCTCGCTCGCCCATCTCCTGCGCCATGTCGGCGCGCGCCGCCTCGTGCTGTCATCGCGCCTGCCCTGCAACCGGCAGCTCAGCCAGTTCCTGTCCGTCCTGCCCGCCGACCTGGAACTGGGACTTGCCCTGTGCGGCAGCAATCCGGACAATCACGAGCTGTCGTCGAAACTGGCGCAGATCGCGGCCTGGTATGACATGCTGACGCCGTATCTCGACCGGCTGACCGTGATCGGCGCCGTGCCCGGCTTCCTCGACCTGTTCGTCAATGCCGGTGCGTCCGCCATCCGCATCTCGATGCTGCAGCCCCCGGTTCTGACTGCCAGCCTGGCCGATCCGGCGGCGCGCGTCTCCGTGGCGCTGCTGACGGGCGAGTTGAAGCCGGAAAATCTGATGCACATGATGTCGGCGGTGCTGCTGGCGGACGCGAAAGGGTTGGGCATCGACACCGTCTATCTGCCCGAACGCTTCCGGCACGAGGCCCGCATGTTCGACGAGCTGCTGATGCCGGTGTCGGTCGGCTTCTTCCAGGACGTGACCGGCCTTGCCTTTGTCGGCGGCGACAGCAGGCGGGTCGCGATGGCCTGCTACCCGCAGGAGCAGATGCCGGCCGACCTGCGCACGGCCGCCTCGCTCGGCTGGTTGCCGATCGCCGGGGCGGTGTGCGATTTCGACGAGGGCCCGCCGGCGCTGGTCGAAAGCCTCACCGAACCTTTCTGGGAAAATAGCGCCATGCTGGCCGACAGGCTGCAGCGGGTGGCGGACGATCACGCAACGCTTTCCGACGCCTTCGCCGCCCACGCGCGTTCGTCGCAGGAGAAGGCCAGCGGCGCGATCGCCGGCTTCGTCGGTATTGGTTCGCCGTCCACGCCGGCCCTCGACGATGTGGCCACGACAACACGAAAGGTGGTCGCATGACCGAAGGAACGATCAGAATTGCGGTCACGGGGCGTGCCAATGCCGAGGCCAAGGACCATGAAGTGCATCTTCTTGGCCTGCGATCGCTGGCATCGCCGCGCCTGGTGGTCGATCCCGACGCCCTGCCAGAGGGCTGGCAGGTCTTCACCAATGTTGACCGGGGCAACCTGGGGCGGCAGCAATATGGATTGCGCGGCGTCGCGGGTGCGATGGAGTTCACGTTCGGCGATCGCGGCAGGATCGCGCTGCTGCGCCACGCCTGGAGCGGCATCGTCGAAATCTGCCATGGCGACAGCGTGATTGAGATCGACCTGTTCGGCCAGGAGCAGGACGTGGTGCTGGTCGATTTGCCTTCGGGTACCGTCGAGCCGGCGACGGCGGAAACGCTGGCTCGGCTCGAATTGCTGGTCGACCGCGACTCCGCGCCGGCGGTCGAGCGCGGAACGGGGCATATCGCCGAGGGTGAACTGCTGATCCGCGCGACCGGCGCCGGGTCGCCCCGGTCCCATGGCACCCAGGTGTCGGTCCTGCGCGTGGAGCCCATGGGCTTTGGCGTGCCCACAGACCTGTCGTTCCAGACGGGCGCGGGCCGGCCGTGGCAGCGCATGGCCGATGTGGATATCGGCGGGGTGAACTGGGTGGGCGGCATCGTCGCCGACCAGGGCGACATCCGGCTCGGCTGCGAACCCAGCGCCGCCCTGTACCTGCTGCGGCACCAATATGCCGGCCAGGTCGAAATCAGCTATGGCGACCAGAGCGTCCGGATCGACCTGTTCTCGCCCACGACCGGCCTGCTGGAGATCAAGGTCCGCGACCTCGCCAGCCTGGAACAGATCGGCCTGGGCGACGAGAGCGGCGATGGCGGCCCCGGCATCCAGACGATGCAGAACCGCACTCGCCGCGAACATTTCGCGAGGCTCATGGCGGGGTTCGATACGCGCAAGCCCGTCGCCATCTATGTCCCGCGCTGGCATGGCGTGGCGGCCTCCACCCGCGCCCTCTTCGATCAATCGCTGCCTGTGCCGGAAGGGCATGACTCCCATCCCGACGACATCACGCGCGACGATATAGAGGAATATGCACAGATATTGGTGGAGGCGGGCGTCCGCCATCTCATCATTTCGGGTGGCGATCTGTTCAACCTGCAGATCATAGAGGCCGCCACCAGGCTGGCGCCACAGCTGCGGGTCGACATGCTATGGCATTCCAACTTTCTGCAGATGAACGAGCCGCATGACTGGAACCTGCTGCGCCACTGGCTGGCGGCGCTGCAGGACGGCACAGTGACGCGGATCGGCGTGGTGAAGGAGGGGCTGGAACAATGGTTCCAGCGCATCGGCATCGACTCGGTGTTCATTCCCAACGTCGTCCCCTTCGACATCGACAAGGTTCAGCCCACCCCCGTCGACGATGTCGTCGGCATTTGGCTGTCGGGGTCGAGCAGCTATCGCAAGCTGCCCCACGCGATGCTGCTGGCGCTGCGCAACGTGCCCGGCGTGACGCTCATGGGGTCTGGCCTCGATGCGCAGGCCCAGCGGATGGTCCAGGACCTGCGCTTGCCGTTCCGCGAACTCTCGCCAAAGCCCCTGCCGCAGTCCAAGCTGCACGCGCGGATGCGCAAGACCGGCCTGTCGCTCTACGTCACCATCTCGGAATGTTCGCCGATGCTCCCGCTCGAAAGCTTCGGGCTCGGCGTGCCTTGTCTGGTCGGGCCGTCGAGCCATTTGTTCGTGCGCAACAAGCTGCTGAGCGATGCGCTGATCGTCCGCCGCCCGGAATCTCCGACCGAGATCGCCGACAAGATCGTCGACGGACTGGCACGGCGGGAGGAATTGTTCAGCGCCTATGTCGGCTATTATCGCGACGAAATGGAAATGGCCACGGCAGGCGTCGCGCGGCTGGTCGCCTGATCGTCCGTGCCTTCGGTACGGCTGGCGGCTCGCTCTATGATATAGGTGATGCCTCCGCGGATCAAGTCGCGCAGCAGGCGGCGCGCTGACGTTGAACGACGTTCTGTTCCATCGGATGCCGCCGTCGCGGCTCAGGCGACCGCGCGTCTGCCATCGCCTGTCAGTCCGAATTTCTCCGCGAACAGATCGGCGGTCATCGGCCGGCCGAAATAATAGCCTTGGCCTTCCTCGCAGCCGTGGCCGCGCAGCAGGGTACGCTGCTCGTCGGTCTCGATGCCCTCGGCAATCACCTTCAGGTCGAGCTGGTGCGACAGGTCGATGAGCGAGGTGACGATCGCGCGATCGGGCGGAGAATCCAGCATGGTTTGCACGAAACTCTTGTCGATCTTGATGTGCGTGATCGGGTATTTCTTGAGCATGTTGAGCGAGGCATAGCCCGTACCGAAATCGTCGAAGGCGAGCGCCACACCCAATGCCTGCACAGCCATCAGTTGGGGCAGGACCAGCTTTACCTGGTCCAGCACGATATTCTCGGTGATCTCCAGCTCGAGCGCGGGGGCGGGCTGGCTGTGGCGGTCCAGCGCCGCCGCGACCCTGGCAGCAAGGTCGCCCGCCCGGAACTGCGCGGGGAACAGGTTCACGCCGATACGGAAGTCGGGCTGGCTATCCCGCCATAAGGCCGCCTGCGCGCAGGCGGCATCCAGAACCCAATTGCCGACTTGCGCCGCCAACGGGCCGCGTTCCAGCGCCGACAGGAAGGCGGCGGGCTGCAGGAGATGGCGGACCGGGTGCTGCCAGCGGATGAGCGCTTCCGCACCGACCAGGCAGCCGTTGGACAGGCGAACCTGTGGTTGATAGTGAAGCCGGAATTCGCCCCGTTCGACTGCGCGGCGCAACTCCGCATCGTGCATCCGCCGCGCCGCGGCTTCGGCACGCAGGCTCGGTGTATAGAGGAAGGAGCCGGCATAGCCGGTGGCGCGGGCGTGGGACAGGGCGAGATCGGCGCTGCCCAGCAGGTCCTCGATCGTCTGTCCATGTTGCGGCGCAATCGCGAAGCCGCAACTGGCGGCGATGGAAATATCATGGCCGTCACCAGCGATCGGCCGCGAGATCGCGCCGACCAGCCTTTCCGCCATTGCCGATATCGACAACGGATTGCCCGCGCCCGGCAGCAACACGGCAAATTCGTCGCCGCCGACCCGCGCCACCATCGCAGCTTCAGGAACGGCTTCGACCAGCCGGGCGGCGATTTCGCACAGCACCGCGTCGCCGACCGACTGGCCGAGCGTGTCGTTGATATCCTTGAATCCCTCAAGGTCTATCAGGACTGTCGCCACGGATTCTTCGGCGGCGAGTGCCGCAGCGCCCCTGGTGTGCAGGAGGTGCCGGTTGGGCAACCGGGTCAGGCTGTCGAAGTTGGCCAGCCGATAGAGCGCGTCCTCCTGCTGCAGGCGGCCGGTCACATCCTGCACGATCGCGCCGAAAAAGGGCTCGCCGCGATCGTGCCAGTAGGACCAGGACAGTTCGACGGGGAAGCGTGTCCCGTCCTTGCGTACGCCCTTGAGCAGGCCGATGTCGGCAACCGGGGGCGCCTTCGCCTCGATCGCGCGGTCGATCACCCGCTGGATGATGCCGTGCTGGTGCGGGGGAATGATGGTCAATATGTCCCGCCCCACCGCCTCCTGCGCGCTGTAGCCGAACATGGTCATGGCCGCCGGGTTCCAGACGGTGATGCGGCGGCTCCGCTCGAAACAAATGACCGCGTTGGGCGAGGTCGCCGCGATGGCGGCGAAGCCGGAGGGCGCGTGCGCATTGGCTACTTCAAGGCGGCGCAATTCCAGCTTGTCGGACGCCATGCGTGCAAGATCGCGAAGGCGGGCGCGATCCTGCTCGTCCAACCCGGCGCGGGGCTCCGGATCGACGATGCACAGGGCGCCCATCGCGTGGCCAGACGGCGCGCGCAGCGGGACGCCGGCATAGAAGCGGATCATCCCGGCGGTGACGAGCGGGTTGTCGTGAAAGCGTGGGTCGAGCTGTGCGTCGGGGACCACCATCACCGCGTCCTGCGTGATCGCATGGGCGCAGAAGGATGAGTCTCGGCTCATGTCGCACTCGCCGATGCCGTAGCTGGAAGCGAAGAAGACATGGTCGCTGCCGATCATGTTGACTGCGGCGGCGGGCACGTCGAACAGCCGCACGGCTATTTCCACGATCGGGTCGAGGCTGGGCACCGCAACGCCGGCGCTCAGCCCGTGCTCGGTCAATGCCGCCAGGCGGCTGTCTTCATCATCGATGGCGCGTGGGCACCGCATCGGCATTCTCCGCCTCCCATCATGGCGGCCAAGCCCTGACAAATGCCTAACGGCCCGGGCATTACGCCGAAATGGAGCCCTTTGCCGCCAAGGCACTGCGACGCACTAGGTTTGGGGCTTCAGTCTTTCGGCGACCAGGGGCGCGATCTTTCCTGCGATCCCGGCGACACCGGCAGGGTTGGGATGGATCGAATCCGCCTGCATCAGCTTTGGATTGCCGATCGTCCCGTCCAGGAAGAAGGGATAGAGCGGGATGCCATATTCCCGGGCCAGGCGCGGATAAATCGCATCGAACTTGTTCGCATAGTCGGCACCCATATTCGGTGCGGCGCGCATTCCGGTCAGCATCACCGGGATGCCCAGGACGCGCAGCCGGTCCAGGATCGCGCGCAAGTTAGCCTCGCTTTGCGCCGGGTCGAGCCCGCGGAGCATGTCGTTGCCGCCCAGGCCCAGCAGCAGCAGGTCAGGCTTTCGCGGCAGCCCGTCCAGGGTGAAGTCGAGCCTTTGCCGCCCGCCCAGCGTCGTCTCGCCCGACACCCCCGCATTGCGAACTTCGGCAGCGACGCCGCGCGAGTCGAGCGCGCGCTGCAGCGCATTGGGAAAATTCTCGCTCTGCGCCACGCCATAGCCAGCATAGAGGCTGTCGCCGAATGCGACCACCAGCCTGGCATCGGCGGCCGGCGCGGCATTCTGATGCGTGCTGGCGGCTGGGACGGACGCATTGTCGGTCGCGGGCTCGCCCGAACAGGCCGTGAGCAATTGCACAATGCCTATCCAGCCCACATATGTTGGCCATCTTCCCGCCATTGGGGTTTCCTTCGCTGATGCATGGTTCGTCCGACCCCACTCATATCGCTATCCAGGCGCATAATGTCACCCTGTCGCTCGGTACTCGCGACGCGCCGACCGAGATTTTGAAGGGGATCGACCTGTCGATTGGCACCGGTGAGAGCTTGGCCATATTGGGGCCGTCCGGCTCCGGCAAATCCTCACTGATGGCGATCCTGTCTGGCCTGGAGCGCGCAAGCGGTGGCGATGTGCGGGTCGCCGGGGTCGACTATGGCCCGCTGGACGAAGACGCTCTGGCGCGGGCGAGGCGAGGGCGCATCGGCATCATCCTCCAGAGCTTTCACCTGCTGCCGACGATGACGGCATTGGAAAATGTCGCAGTGCCATTGGAGCTGGCCGGCGCGGACGATGCTTTTGGGCGGGCTGCGCGGGAACTGGAGGCGGTGGGACTTGGCCATCGGCTGCGCCATTATCCGGCCCAATAGTCGGGCGGCGAACAGCAGCGGGTGGCCATCGCCCGTGCCGTAGCGCCGCGCCCCGCAATCCTGTTCGCGGACGAACCCACCGGCAATCTGGACGGACAGACGAGCGGTGCGATCGTCGACCTGTTGTTCGCTCGGCAGGCGGCGGCGAGTGCGACTCTGGTCATCATAACCCATGATCCGGCGCTCGCCGATCGGTGCGACCGCATCGTCGAAATGCGCGATGGCCTGATCGTCGCGGATCGGCGACGGTGAGCGTCGCCATGTCGGGGATCGGCTGGCGGGGTTGCTGGAGTCTGGCGAGGCGAGATCTCAATCGCGGCCTGCGGGGGTTGCGCCTGCTCTTCATCTGCCTGTTCCTGGGTGTCGCGACACTGGCGACGATCGGGAACCTGACGGCCGCGATCACTGGCGAGATTCAGGCCAAGGGCCAGTTGCTGCTTGGCGGCGATGTCGAGGTCGCGATGACCCAGCGCGAGGCGAGCGCGGCGGAAAAGGCGGCCTTCCGCCAGCAAGGTCGGCTGAGCGAGACGATCAGACTGCGCGCTATGGCACAGCGGCCCGGCAACGGCGCGGGACCTGCTGCCGTCCTCACCGAATTGAAGGGCGTCGATGGGGCCTATCCGCTGTATGGCGCACTGACCTTGCGCGACGGGCGCGCAGGCGGATTGCGCGGGGACGAGGTGGTCGTGGGCCAGGCGCTGGCGGACCGGCTGGCGCTGCGTCCGGGCCAGTCAGTGCGTTATGGCGACGCCGATTATCGCATCCGGGGCATCGTTGCAGACGAGCCCGACCGGGTGGGCGAGGGGTTCACCCTTGGCCCGGTGGCAATAACGTCGATCGAAGGCATCCGCCGCAGCGGGCTGATCCAGCCAGGCTCCCTCTATGTCAGCAAATATCGCATCCGTCTGGCGCCCGGAAAGGACGCGCAGGCGGTCGGGGACGCTCTCAAGAAGGCCTTTCCCGCCGCAGGCTTTGAAATCAAGGATCGCGATCGCGCGGCGCCTGGCACCAGCCGCTTTTTCGAACGGATGGGCCAATTTCTGTCGCTGATCGGCCTCGCCGCGCTCGCCATAGCCGGGATCGGCGTCTCCAACGGCGTCACATCCTATCTGGCGATCAAGCGGAACGGCATCGCGACGTTCAAGATATTGGGTGCGTCATCTCTCGACATCGCCTTCATCTACCTCATGCAGGTCGGCGCGGTCGCAGTGCTGGCGATCATATGCGGGCTGGCGGCGGGCGTGGCCCTGCCGGTCGCGCTGGTGGCGGCGGTGCGCGACATATTGCCGGTGCAACCCGGCTTCGCCCTGACCCCTTGGCCGCTGGTGACGAGCGCGCTTTATGGCTTGCTGATCGCGTTCATCTTCACCGTGCCGCCGCTCGCGCGGGCGCGGACCCTGCCGGCAGCTGCCTTGTTCCGCGAGGTCGTGGATCGGCGCAACGGATCGGATCGGGCCAGCCTGATCGCGGTCGGCGTTGCGGGCCTGGCGGCGGTCCTGCTGGCATTGGGCACGGCGCGCGATCCGCTGTTCGCGGCCGCCGTTCTGGGCGCGGTCGCAGCGGCCCTGCTATTGCTGCTCGCCATCGGTGTGCTGGTGCGCTGGCTCGCTCGCCGCGCGCCGACACCACGCCGGCCGCTGGCGCGGCTCGCCGTGGCAAACCTGCACCGGCCCGGCGCGCAGACGTCGGCGCTGGTGGTTGCGCTCGGGCTCGGTCTTACCCTGTTCGTCACGCTGGCGGCGATCCAGTCCAGCCTGTCTGCCGAGATCCGCAATACCGTGCCGCGCACTGCACCCGACCAGTTCGTGCTCGATATACCGATCGCGCAGCAGCAGTCCTTTGCGAAGCTTGTGCAGCAAAGGGCGCCGGGCGCCGAGGTGAATATGGTGCCGACTTTGCGCGGGACCATCATCGCCTATGACGGCAAGCGCGTGGCGGATATGAAGGAACTGCCGGATGGTGCCTGGTTCCTGCGCGGCGAGCGCGGCGTTACCTACAGCGATACGCTCCCCGAGGGGTCCGATCTGGTCGAAGGACGTTGGTGGCCTACAGGCTATGGCGGGCCGCCCCTGATCTCGCTGGATCGGGAAGCGGCGGATGTCATGGGCGTCGGAGTGGGCGACATGCTGACCGTGTCGGTGCTGGGGCGCGAGATAGACGCGCGCATCGCCTCGCTGCGGCAGGTCAATTGGGAGACGATGGGGTTTAACTATGTCCTCGTCTTTTCGCCCAACGTCCTGCGCGCCGCGCCGCACAGCCTGTCTGCGACAATCACGATGAAAGGCGCGTCGGACGCCGGCATGACAAGCGCGTTGCTCGCCGCCTTTCCGTCCATCTCCATCATCGCTGTGGGCGAGGTTGTGGCGCAGGTGTCGGTCCTTCTTGGCCAGATGTCGACCGCGATCGTGCTGGCCGGGTCGGTCGCGATCCTGGCGGGGATCGCCGTGCTGATCGGCGCTATCGCGGCGTCACGGCAGGCGCGCGCCTATGACAGCGTCATCCTCAAGACGCTCGGCGCAACCCGCTGGCAGATATTGGGGGCGCAGGCCATCGAATATGCGGTTCTGGCGACGGTGCTGGCACTGGTCGCGCTGGGCCTGGGGTTGCTGGCGGGCTGGTTCGTGATCGTGCGGATATTCGAGTTCGCCTGGGCGCCCGACTGGACATTGGTGCTGGCCACGCTCGGCGGCGGCGCGATTTTGACGCTGGGCATCGGCCTTCTGGGTTCGATTCCCCTGATGTCGGTGCGGCCCGCGCGCGCGCTTCGCACATTATAGGCTGTCGATGCGGCAGGGAATGCCAACGATGGGCCATAAATGCCGCCGTCAGCCACCGCCAGCGAAGCAATGTGTCGTCGCGATCAGATGGCATCGAGCAAATTCGCACCGCATTTCGGGCAGGACCGAAGAGGTCGTTCACATGCCCTTGGTCAGGAGGATCCAGTGAGCGACGAAATTTCCTGTCGCTTGCATCCGGAGCGCGTCGCCACAGAGCATTGCGTCCCGCGCCCCGCCATTTCATAGTCGGCGCATGACGAAAATAATGACTGTTTCGATGGCCGCGGCGCTCATGCTCGCGGGTCCCGCGCCTGCGAGCCCGACGGGCAGCAATGGTTTCGACGTGGTCGCACTCGGCGTGCGCGGCGGGGTGGTCGACGGCAATCTCAGCGCCTTCATGATCCAGCCCCATGGCGACGAGCGCGCGCTGACCTGTGACGCGGGAACATTGACCAACGGCATCAAGATTGCAGCGGGCAGGGGCGCCTTTCGCGGTGAGGAAGCCGATCCCGAGCAGATATTGAAGAAACGGATCAAAGGCTATCTCATCAGCCACGCGCATCTCGATCATGTGGCCGGCCTGTTGATCGCCGCGCCCGATGACAGCGCCAAGAGCATCTACGCGCTGCCGTCGGTAAACGGCCGGATCGAATCCAGCTATTTCAACTGGGACGCCTGGGCGAATTTCACCGATCGCGGCAGGGCGCCGCTGTTGGGCAAATATCACGTGGTCGACCTGCCCGTCGCGACCGCGACCCCCGTCGCTGACACCGCCATGATGGTAACCGCCTACCCGCTGGCGCATGACGGCGTGGAATCGACCGCCTTCCTGATCGAAACGGGCGGCGGGGCGGATGGCGGCGCCGCGCTCCTGTGCCTCGGAGATACGGGCGCGGACGTCAACGAACCGGGCGGGAAGCTGTCAGCCCTGTGGGCGGCCGTGGCGGACCGGGTGAAGGCGCGGCGGCTCAAGGCGCTGGTGATAGAAGTGTCCTACCCGGACGGCCGGCCAAAGGCGCAGCTCTTCGGCCATCTGACCCCCGAGCTGCTGTTGCGGTCGCTGGCCGACCTGGAGCAGGCGGCCGGTGGCAAGGGATCACTGGCGGGGCTGCCTGTCATTGTCGCCCACATCAAATATCCGATCGGCGACATGCAGCGAACGCGCAAGCTCATCGCCGGACAGCTCAAGGCGGGCAACAGCATGGGCGTGCGCTTCATCCTGCCTGATCAGGGCGATCGCTGGCATTTCCGCTGATTGGCCGACCCGGTGTCAGGCCGGCGGCATCGGCGCCACGGGTGCCTGCCAGCCGCCGCCCAATGCGCGGAACAGATCGATCTGCGCCTCCGCCACCTGCGCGTCGGCCAGTGCCAGATCGGATTCGGCACCGGCCAGCGTACGTTCCGCATCCAGCACGATCAGGAAATCGACCCGTCCCTCGCGCAGCTGCGCGCGGCTGATGTTGGATGCGATCCGCGCCTGATCCGTCGCATCCTTCAGCGCCTGCCGCCGTTCCAGGCTGCGGGCATAGGCGGACAGCGCGGTCTCCGTTTCCTGGAGCGCGCCCAGGACCGTGCCATCGAAGCTGGCAAGCGCCGCCCTTGTGCTGGCCTCGCTCTGTGCGACCCGCGCCCGGCCGCCATCCATAATGGGAAACGCCCAGCTGACCAGCGGCCCCAGCAGCCAGCGCAGCGGCCCCGCACCGAACATGTCGCCCAGGTTGCTGCCGGTAGAACCGATGGACGCGCCAAGACTGATCCTGGGATAGAGATCGGCCGTCGCTACGCCGATCCGCGCGGTTTCAGCCGCCAGCTTGCGCTCGGCCTCGCGCACGTCGGGGCGACGGCCGAGCAGCGCGCGCCCGTCGCCGACCGGAATCGGCTGGTCCAGCCGCAAGGTCGCCGTCCGCTGCCCGACTTCGGGCGGCAGGTCGGCGGGCGCTCGGCCGGTCAGCAGCGCCAGGCGGAACAGCGCGGCGTCGCGCTGGGCGCGCAGAGGTGGGATGGTCGCGCGCTGCTGGCTTTGCAGCGCGGACGCGCGCGAGACGTCCAGCCGGCTGGTGCGCCCGGCTTCGAAGCGCTTCGTGGTAAGGACCACGGTGCGATCAAGCAATTCCAATGTCCGGTCGGCGACGGCTATACGCTCCACTGCCGACGATGCATCGGCATAGGCCCGCACCGTATCGGCCACGATCGCGATGCGCACCGCGTCGGTCGCCGCAGCAGCGGCATCGGCATCAGCGCGCGAGGCCTCGATCGATCTGCTGACGCGGCCGAACAGATCGACTTCGTAGGAGATCGACAGGCCCGCATCATAGCTCCAGCTTTCCCGGTCGGCGCCCGCCGCGCGCTGCCCGGCCGGGACGCGGCCATAGGTCGCGCCGGCACCGATGGCGGTCTGCGGCAGCCGGTCGGCACGGCTCTCGCGCAGCACGGCGCGTGCCTTATCCAGATTGGCGATGGCGACGCGCAGATCGGTGTTGGACGCCAGCGCGTCGGCCACCAGCTGGTCGAGCATCGGGTCCTGATACAGCCGCCACCAATCACCCTGGACAGGCGCGATGCTGACGGCGGGTGATGCCGTGCCAAGGAAAACGCGATCGCCGCTCGCGGGCGTGACGGGCCGGACATAATCGGGCCCGGCCGCGCACGCCGCAAGCGCGAGTGTCAGGAGGCCGGCGCCGATCGACTTGGTCACTCTGGTCATGATTCTTACTCCGCCGGCTGCAGGGCGGACGCGTCGCCGCCGCTGGCCCGGCCCGATCGCCAGCGCCGCATCCGTTCGGCGAGCAGGCGGGTCGTGACGTAGAAGCCGGGCGTGAAGACCAGGCCGAAGAAGGTGACGCCGATCATGCCGAAGAAGACGGCGGTACCCAGCGCCTGGCGCAACTCCGCGCCCGGCCCGCTGGCGATGACCAGCGGTACGACGCCCAGGATGAAGGCGAAGCTGGTCATCAGGATCGGCCGCAGCCGGGTTTGCGCCGCGCGCACCACGGCATCGACGGGGCTTAGCCCTTCTTCCTCCGCCTGTTTGGCGAATTCCACGATCAGGATCGCATTCTTGGCCGCCAGCCCGATCAGCACGACCAGGCCGATCTGGGTCAGGATATTATTATCCTGTCCCATCAGGTTCACGCCCACCATCGCGGCCAGCAGGGTCATCGGCACGATCAGGATGATAGACAGCGGCAGCATCAGGCTTTCGAACTGCGCCGCCAGCACCAGGAAGACGAACAGGGTCGCGGCGGCGAACACCCAGATAGCGGCATTGCCGGCGAGCTTCTGTTGATAGGCGACCTCGGTCCATTCGGTGGTAACGCCTGGGGGCAACTTGGCGGTCGCCCGCTCCATTGCCGCGATCGCCTGGCCGGAACTGTAGCCGTGTCCCGCATCACCCTCTATGTCGATCGAGGGATAGAGATTGTAGCGGATCGCGCGATAGGGCCCGACCTGGTTCTCGATATTGGCGACCGCACCCACCGGCACCATGGCGCCGCTGTTCGACCGGGTCTTGATCTGGCTCACGTCCGCCACATCGTCACGGAAGGGCAGGTCCGCCTGGGCGATGACGCGATAGGTACGGCCGAGCAGGTTGAAGTCGTTGACATAGGCCGATCCCAGATAGACCTGCATCGCCTCGAATATCCTGGCCGGGGGAACGCCGATCATGTCCGCCTTGGCCCGGTCCACGTCCGCGAAGAGGCGTGGAGCATTGGCTTCGAACTTGGTGTGCACCATCGCCAGTGCCGGGTCCTTGTTCGCCTCTCCCACTATGCCCCAGACGATCTTGTTGAGCTGCGCATAGCCAAGCCCCGCGCGATCCTGGATCATCAGCTTGAAGCCGCCTCCCGTGCCGATCCCGCGGATCAGTGGCGGCGGGATCACGAAGACGCGACCGGCATTGACGCTGTGTGCGATCTTTTGCGCTTCGCCCATGATGAAGGCTGCGGTCTGGTCGTGCTTGCTCCGTGCCTCGAAACTGTCGAAAATGAGGAAGGCGGCCGCAGCGTTGGGCGCGAGGGTACCGCTCGGGCCGTGGAAGCCGGCCAGCATGACCGCCCCCTTGACGCCCGGTATCTTCATCATGCGGCCGGCGGTTTCGCGCAACACCTTGTCGGTCTGTGCCAGAGACGTGCCCGGTGGGGTGAAGGTCGCGGCCAGAACATAGCCCTGATCCTGGCTGGGGATGAAGCCGGCTGGCGTGGCAGTGAAAATGAATGCAGTCAGCGCGATCAGGCCGGCATAGACCAGCAGCACCGCCCTCCGTGCCATCAGCAGACGTCGCGTCGAACGGGCATACCAATCGCTCAGCCGATCGAAGCCGGCATTGAATCGCCGGCCTCCGCGCCAAGCCATGCGCCGCCACCGACCCTCGGGCTCATGTTCTTCCTTGGGACGCAGCAGCAGCGCGGCGAGTGCCGGCGAAAGGGTAAGCGACAGGATCAGCGAGATGATCGTCGCGCTCGAGATGGTCACCGCGAACTGGCGATAGAATTCACCTGTCAGGCCGGTCAGGAACATGGTCGGAACGAACACGGCGCACAGCACGAGCACGATCGCGATCAGCGCCATGGAGACCTCGTCCATCGACCTGTGCGCGGCTTGTCGCGGGGTGAGTCCCGCTTCCAGATTGCGCTCGACATTTTCCACCACGACGATCGCGTCGTCGACGACGATGCCGATCGCCAGCACCAGCCCAAACAGCGACAGGTTGTTGAGCGAATAGCCGACGCCGGCCAATATGGCGAAGGTACCGATCAGCGACACGGGGATTGCGACCAGCGGGATCGCGGCCGCCCGCCAGCTCTGCAGGAAGACGAGGATGACGATGACTACCAGTATAACGGCTTCGAGCAGCGTCTCCTGCACCGCGCTCACGGATTCGCGAATGAATTCGGTAGGGTTGTAGAAGACGTTGTAGCTAAGGCCGGCGGGAAAGCGGCCCGACATGGTCTTCAGCTCTGCCTGGATGGCGTCGGCGGCGGCGAGCGCGTTGCTGCCCGGACGCTGGAAGATGCCGATGCCGACCGACGGCTGGCCCGAGAAATAGAGGTTGATGCCGTAATCCTCGGCGCCCAGCTCGACGCGCGCGACATCCGACAGGCGGGTCAGCCGCCCCTGCGCATCGGTCTTGACGACGATGTTGGAAAATTGTTCGGGCGTCGTGAAGCGGCCCTGCGTCTCCAGGTTGAATTCGTAGGCGCCGCTCCCTGCGGCCGGTGGCCGGCCGACGGACCCGGCGGCGACCTGCACATTCTGCGAGCGCAGCGCATCGACGATTTCGCCCGCCGTCATGTCGCGGGCCGCGGCGCGGCCGGGGTCGATCCACACCCGCATCGCGAAATCGCGCGCGCCGAAGATGCGCACTTCGCCCACGCCATCGATACGCGCGAGCCGATCCTTCATCTGCGTCAGCGCGTAATTCGAAATATAGGCCGTATCGAGCGTGTTGTTGGGTGATGTCAGGTTCGCGATCATCAGGAAATCGGGCGTCGTCTTGCGCGTGACCACGCCCTGGCGCCGCACCTCCTCTGGCAAGCGCGGTTCGGCCAGTGCAACGCGATTCTGAACCAGTACCTGCGCCTCGTCCAGGTCGGTATGAAGCTTGAAGGTGATGGTGATCGTCACGCGCCCGTCGCCGGTCGCCTGGCTCGACATGTAGAGCATGTTGTCGACGCCGTTGATTTCCTGTTCCAACGGCGCGGAAACGGTGTCGGCGATGGTTTCCGAGGATGCTCCCGGATAATTGGCGCTGACCGTCACCGTCGGCGGCACCACTTCGGGAAATTGCGCAATCGGCAGGCCGAAAAACGCGATCGCACCGACGATGGTGATCACGACCGCGATCACGCCGGCAAAGATCGGCCGCTCGATGAACACATGGCTTAGGCGCATGGTGCGCTCCTTGAAATTATGTCCGGCGGGTTGGGCGGTCGCGCCCAAGTGCGATGGCCGGGATCAGTCGGTGGCGATCGTCGCTTGGGAAGACAGCGGCTCGGAAAGCGGGGCAGGGGCGGCGGCCGGCTGCTCGGGCACGATATGCCCCGTCACCGGCTTCACCTTGGCACCCGGCATGGCGAGCTGGGCGCCGGCGATAACGACCTGATCGTTCGGGTGGATGCCTGACCGGATCACCCGCAGGCCCTGCGCCAGTGCGCCGATCTGCACCGGCGTGGCCGTCAGCGTCCCGTCCTTCGCCAGCACATAGACAATCTTGCGCGCCTGGTCGGTGACGACCGCCGCATCGGGCACCAGCATCGCCTGATGTGGTGCGCCACCGCCCAGCCGCATATTGCCGAACATGCCGGGGACCAGGAAATAGTCGGGGTTGGCGATCACCGCCCGGCCACGGATCGTGCCCGATCCGTTGTCGATCGCATTGTCGGTGAAATCGACCCGGCCGCGCCACTTATAGTCGGGCTCGTCCTGCAGCTTGATCTGCACGTCGCTGCCCTGGCTCTGTTGGCGCCGCTGTTTCAGGTACAGTGCTTCGGACCCGTCGAAGGAGAAATAGATGGGATCGAGCGCGTTGACCGTGGTCAGGACAGTCGCGCCCGCCGCTGAATCGCCCGCGACAAGATTGCCAATGTCCACGCGCCGGTCGGACACGCGGCCAGTAACGGGAGAGCGGACATAGGCAAACTCGACATCCAGCCGGCGCGCGGCGACCTGCGCCTGCGCGGCGGCGACCTGCGCCTGGGCGGACTGGACGCGCGCCTTCAGACTATCGATTTCCTCGGCGCTGACCGCCTGATCGACGATCAGACGGCTGGCCCGCGCGAGGTCCGCCCGAGCCAGGTTGAGCGCGGTCGACGCGCTGGCGACCTGCGCCTGAACCTGGGCCAGCGCCGCCGTGAACGGACGGGGATCGATGGTGAAGAGCAGCTGCCCCTTGCGCACGATATCCCCGTCGCGGAAATGGATGCCAACCAGCTGGCCGGACACGCGGGGACGGATCTCGACCGCCTGGCTCGCTTCGAACCGGCCGGTATAATCGTCCCAGTCGGTGACCATGCGGGCAAGCGGCCGGGAAACGGTGACCACAGCGGGCGGGGGCGGGGCCGCCTCCACGCTGCCGCCGAACCAGCGGAATGCAAGATAGATGATAAGAAGGCCGATCACGGGCAGGGCGATGAAGGCGGTCTTGCGCCGTCGATACCAGGGCAACTCAGCCTGCGCGTCGTCCGAATCGGAACGGATGCCGGAAAAATACATCGGGTTGCCCTGCTATTGCATGTAAGAAATGTGACGGATCGGTACGTCACTTGTTTTGCCCGTACCGATCTGTTACATATTGGTCAAGCACAGATAGTTCTGGACTTCAAATGATCAAGATTGGCCCGGCCTTTTCAGACTGCGAGCCGACGGTGGAGAGGAAAACGGCGGCGTCGAAGATATTCGATACCGCGCGCGACCTGTTCTACCGCCGGGGCATCCGCGCGGTCGGCGTCGATGAAATCGTCTGCGAAGCGGGCGTGACCAAGCCGAGCCTTTATCGCGCTTTCAAATCCAAGGACGATCTGGTGGCGGCCTGCCTGCGCGAGAGCGCGCGGGAAGGGCGGGAGATGATCGAGGCGGTGATCGACGCTGCGGGCTGTGATCCGCGGGATCGGCTGCGCGCCGTGGTCGCCTATTTTGCCGAAAAGATCGGACGGCCCGATTTTCGCGGTTGCCCGATGAGCAATGTCGCGGTGGAACTGCCGGAGCCGGGGCATCCGGGTCGCGAGGTGATCGAACAGTGCAAGACGGACATGCGCGGCCGGATGGTCGGTCTGGCGCGCGAGCTGCGGGTCGACGATCCCGAGGCATTGGCAGACGGATTGCTGCTGGTGATCGAGGGTGCTTTTGCCACCTATCATATCTTCGGCAGCCAGGGCCCTTCGCAATTCCTGCGGCGGACGTGCGATTCGTTGATCGACACGCACATGAAGACAGAGGCCTGGTCGCCCCTATCGCTGCGGTAGCCGCGCGTCCTCCAGCACCATCGCGGCGCCCTTCTCCGCGATCATGAGCGTGGGTGAATTGGTATTGCCGGAAACAATGCGGGGCATCGCCGACGCGTCGATCACCCGCAAGCCAGCGATGCCGCGCACGCGCAATCGTTCGTCGAGGACGCTGAGCGGATCGGAATCCGGCCCCATCGCGACGGTACCCACGGGATGAAAAATGGTGGTGCCGGTCGCGCGGGCTGCGGCCAGCAATTCCTCGTCGGTCTGTACATCCGGCCCTGGGCGGAACTCCTGGGGGCGATAGCGCGCCAGCGGAGCCTGGGAGACGATATGGCGGGTGAGGCGCAGCGCGGCGACGGCCACCTCCTGGTCTCGGACGGTATGCAGATAATTGGGCGCGATCAGTGGCGGCGTTGCTGGATCGGGGGTGGATAGGGCGACGCGCCCACGGCTGGTCGGGCGCAGGTTGCAAACGCTGGCGGTGAAGGCGTTGAAGGGATGCACGGCTTCCCCGAACTGGTCGAGCGAGAGCGGCTGAAAATGATATTGGAGATCGGGCGTTTCGCGGTCGCGCGAGGATCTGGCGAACATGCCGAGCTGCGATGGCGCCATCGTCATCGGCCCGCGCCGCAGTAGCGCGAATTCGATCCCCATCAGCGCCCGGCGGAAAAGGCTCGCATAGTCGCTGTTGAGTGTGCGCACGCCCGACACCTTGTAGACCGGGCGCAGCTGTAGATGGTCCTGCAGATTGGCGCCGACGCCCGGCGCCGCGTGAACCACGGCTATCCCCAGGTCGCGCGATGATTGCGGATCGGCGATACCCGACAGCTGCAGGATGCGCGGGCTGCCGATCGCGCCGGTTGAGAGGATCACCTCGCCGTCGGCACGCGCCTTGAACCGTTCTGCCCCGCGCCGGCATATGAGGCCCGTTGCCCGGCCGTTCTCAATCAGCAACCGTTCGACCTCCACGCCGATTTCCAGCTTGAGGTTGGGCCGGTGGAGCACCGGCTTCAGAAAGGCGCGGGCCGCGCTGACCCGCAGGCCGCGCCGCTGGTTGACCTGGAAATAGGATGAGCCGCTGTTGTCGCCACCGTTGAAATCATCGACCGGCGCGATGCCGGCGGCCGCCCCCGCCGCGCGGATCGCCTCCAATATCTCCCAGCGCACACGCGGATGTTCGACGCGCCATTCCCCTCCTGCGCGGTGATGATCGCAAACGGGCATGACATGGTCCTGATGGCGCAGGAACCACGGCAGGACATCGTCCCAGCCCCAGCCGGGCAGCCCCAGCCGTCGCCAGCCGTCATAATCGGCCGCCTGGCCGCGCATGTAGATCATCGCGTTGATGGCTGACGATCCGCCGATCACCTTGCCGCGCGGATAGCTGAGCCGCCGCCCGCCCAGCCCGGCTTCCTCCACGGTCTTGTACATCCAGTCCGCGCGCGGATCGCCGATCGCGAACAGATAGCCCACGGGTATATGGAACCAGATCCAGTCGTCCCGCCCACCGGCCTCCAGCAGCAGCACCCGGTTGCGCGGATCGGCCGACAGGCGATTGGCCAGCAGGCAGCCCGCCGTCCCGGCACCGGCGATCACATAGTCGAAACGGTCCATCTCGGTTCCCATGACGGGCGCGCAGCGCATTCATGGAGCAGTTCCGCTCCGAAGGACAGGGCGGGGCGCCTGTTCGGTTCAGTCCGCCAGCGGGGTCGACGCCTCCGAAACCGACCGGCCGCGGATGCGGTGGGGCGCGATATCATTGCTGTCGGACGTGATCTGGTTTTCCGCCTTGGCCTGGCGGACATGGCTTTGCGCCGGCACGCTGTTCGTCAGCCACACATTGCCGCCGATGACCGAACCGCGGCCGATTATGATACGCCCCAGGATCGTGGCGCCGGCATAGATGACGACATCGTCCTCGACGATCGGATGGCGAGGCAGGCTCTTGGCCAGCCGTCCCCTTTCGTCCGACGGGAAGTTGCGCGCGCCCAGCGTCACTCCCTGGTAGAGGCGGACCCGGTTGCCGATGATGGCGGTCGCACCGATGACGACGCCCGTGCCGTGATCGATGAAGAAATGGTCGCCGATCGTCGCGCCGGGATGGATGTCTATCCCTGTGCGCCCATGGGCGATTTCGGTGATGATCCGTGCCACCAGCGGCGCGCCCAGTTCGTGCAACTCGTGCGCCAGCCTGTAATGGATGATCGCCAGGATGGACGGATAGCAGATCAGCACCTCGTCGACGCTACGGGCCGCCGGATCGCCCGTAAACGCGGCCTCCACGTCAGTGTCGAGCAGTATGCGCAGGACTGGCAGGCGCTTCGCGAAGGTGGAAATGATCCTGGCGGCTTCCGCGTCGAGTTCCGGACCGCTCGTCTCGTCCCGCTCATATCCCAGTTCCAGACGAATCTGCCCGTACAGCCGGCTAAGGGTCGTCTGCAATGTCTGCGCGACGAAGCTGTCCTCATTGTCGATGCGCACGAAGCTCGGTCCCAGCCGCAGCGGAAACAGCGCGCCGCATAGCGACATCATGATCTTGGACAGGTCGGCCCGCGACGGAAAGCCGGCGGCGCCATATTCGACATGGCGCTTCTGGCCGTGGCGCCATCGCGATCTCGCTTCCGCAAGCTCGGCGACCAGCGCGTCCAGATCCCAATATTGACCGTCCATGTCGGGCCGTTTCCTTGCCTGTCAGCTGATGAACCCGTAGAGCCTAATGGGGCGCGGTCGTGGGGCTAAATGAGTTTTCCTTCACGCATCGCGCGTTTCTCTTTCCACCGTGCCGATCATCGTCGTGGCGAGCGTGAGTGACTGCGGCAGTCCGCCGGCCAGCCCTCGCCTCTCCCAGGCCAGGGGCGTATCGGCCGATCGCGTTCACATGAGGATGAGGTACTGGACTGCCGGCCTGTCGTCGGTCGATAGGGAGCGGTCAATGCCTTGAGGAGTTCTGCAGCCCATGACGTCACGCCAAGCCGATCATCCGGTCGACCGCCTGTTCATTGACCGCTGGTCGCCCCGCGCGTTCGATGCGACCGCGATACCGCAGGCCGATCTGGATACGATCATGGAAGCGGCCCGTTGGGCACCCTCGGCCTTCAACCATCAGCCCTGGCGCTTCCTCTACGCCCATCGCGATGGGGAGGCGTGGGACAGTTTCCTCGGGCTGCTGCTGCCTTTCAACCAGGCCTGGGCGCAGCGGGCGTCGGTCCTTATCTTCGTGCTGTCGGATACGCTGATCGACCAGGTCGAGGGCGTTCCCAAGCCGTTCCGGAGCCATGCCTTCGACGCGGGTGCGGCCTGGGCGCAACTGGCGTTGCAAACGACCCGGCTCGGCTATCACGCCCATGGCATGACGGGCGTCGATTTCGCGGCTGCCCGGACGGCGCTCGCGGTTCCGGATCGGTTCGAGATCAACGCCGCAGTCGCGATCGGTCGTCGGGGCGACCCCTCCTATCTGTCGGAAAGCCTGCGGGCGCGCGAGCAGCCCAGCGGCCGAAAGCCGATAACCGATATCGCCTTCGAAGGAGCATTTCCGCAATAGTGGCGCATCGGTGGCACACGGTATCGTGTGGAGGCCCGAGCCGGAATCGAACCGGCGTGCACGGATTTGCAGTCCGCTGCGTAACCACTCCGCCATCGGGCCGCCCGGTAGTGGAAGCCGCAAATGTGCGGCTTCTTGGCTAAAGTCAAGCATGGCGGACGGCGGGCGGGCGATTCTCGACCGGCGATGCGTAAAGCCGCTTGGCGTCGCTCATCGCCTGATCTAGAGGTCCCATGATGCCGTAACTGTATTGCATTGCCAATACAGCTATGCCAAGCGGACAGCGTAAGCGAGGGTGGCGTGACCGAACAAATTTTCTCATCGATGCGCGCCGCTATGGTGGAAAGCCAGTTGCGCACCAGCGACGTGGACGATCCGCGCGTTATCGCCGTGATGGCCAAGGTGCCGCGCGAGCAGTTCCTGCCACCCGAACGCCGCGCCATGGCCTATGTCGACCGGCCGGTGCCGCTGGCCGGCGGGCGGGCTCTGAACCCGCCGCTGGTGACCGGCCGTCTGATCAAGGAGGCGCGCATCGTCGCCGGTGACAAGGTGCTGCTGATCGGCGGAGCGACGGGCTATACCGCAGCGTTGCTGACTGGCCTCGGTGCCGCCGTGACCTTGCTCGAGGAAGAGGACGGTCCGGCCGTCGACCTGCCCGGCGTAACGCTCGTCCGTGGGCCGCTCGCCGCCGGTGCCCCAACGGGGGCACCCTTTGACCTGCTGTTCATCGATGGCGCGGTGGAGGAAGTGCCCGCGACGCTCGTTGAACAGGTGGTTGACGGGGGGCGGGTGGTCACCGGGCTCGTCGAGCGCGGCGTGACGCGGTTGTGCAGTGGCAGGGTTGTGGCCGGATCGCTTGGACTGGTCCGGCTCGCCGACCTGGAGATGGTCGTGCTGCCGGGCTTCGCCGCACCGGCGGGATTTGTCTTTTGAAAAGGCTTGAGACGGGGCGCATGACAGGCAAGCGACGAGCCAACCGGCGGACCACCGCGACCGCCATGCTGCTGTTATCGGGCCTGCCGTTCACCGGCCAGGTTTCGGCCGAGACGCTGCAGGGCGCGCTCGCCAAGGCCTATCGCACCAACCCGACGCTGACGGCGACCCGCGCCGGCCAGCGCGCGACCGACGAAGGCGTGCCGATCCAGAAGGCGGCCGGCCGGCCCAGCGCCGGCGCCACCGCCGAGTTCGAGGAACTGGTTTCCCGTCCGGCCGGCAGCCTCGTGTCTCCCCGTCGTTCCGCGATAGCATCGGGCAGCGTCACTGTGCCGCTCTATTCGGGCGGCGCCGTGCGCAACGGCGTCAAGGCGGCGGAAGTCCGCGTTGCGGCCGGCCAGGCCAATCTGCGCGCGACCGAAGCAAGCGTCTTCTCGCAGGTTGTCGCCGCCTATCTGGATGTGATCCGTGACAGCGCGATCGTGTCGCTCAGCCGCGCCAATGTGAACGTGCTCGACGTCAACCTGCAGGCAACCAACGACCGCTTCGAGGTCGGCGACGTGACCCGCACCGACGTGGCGCAATCCGAATCGCGACTGGCGTTGGCCCGCTCCGATCTCAACCTGGCGGAGGCAAATCTGATCGCCAGCCGCGAAAACTATATCGCGCTGGTGGGCGATGAGCCGGACGATCTGGCCGTGCCGCCCGCGCTGCCGGGCTTGCCCGCGTCTCCCGAAGCGGCGGTGCAGGTCGCGCTCGCCGACAATCCCGACATCCTTTCCGCAAAGAAGGCGCGCGAAGCTGCCGGTTATGATGTGCGTGTGGCGAAGGCAGGCGTGCTGCCGACGATCAGCGGCTTCGCCCAGGGCAGCTATACCGATTATCTCGACAAGGACTATGGCAATTCCCACGCGGTCGTGGTCGGCGCTACGCTGAACCTGCCGATCTACCAGGGTGGCCGTCCGGCCGCGCAGGTGCGCCAGAGCCAGGCGCGCGAATCGCAGTCGATCGAGGATGAGATCGCCGTCGAGCGCGGTGTGATCGCGCAGGCGCGCGCCGCTTATGCCAGCTGGCAGGCGTCGATGCAGAGCATCCAGTCCAGCCAGAAGGCGGTCGACGCCACCAACCTGTCGCTAGAAGGCGTAAGGGCGGAAAATTCGGTCGGCAGCCGCACCATCCTGGACATCCTCAATGCCGAGCAGGAAGCGCTGAACGCCCGTGTCGAACTGGTGACCGCGCGGCGCAATGCCTATGTCGCGGGCTTCACGCTGCTGGCCGCGATGGGCCATGCCGAAGCCGACGATCTGGCGCTGGAAGGCGGCGCGCTATATGACCCGATGGTCAATTATGACCGGGTCAAGGGCAAGTGGTTTGACTGGGATTTCGACCCGGCGCCGACCGCGCAGGCGACCCGCACCGTTGACACGCCGGCGCAAAACGCCAATGTTGACCCGGATACCGCGCAAAAGCCGTAATATTCGGTGGGGGCACCGGGGGATCGGGCATGGGTGACATGAGCAAGGAACCGTCCATGGAGGAGATACTCTCCTCCATCAAACGGATCATCGCCGAGGAAGGCGAGGAACCGCAGCCGGCGCCACGCCGTGGCCGTGCCGAAGCCGCACCCCGACCGACCATCGAGCTCGGCGTTCCGGCACCGGGCGAGGACGACCTGGTGCTCGCAGTCGAGCCCGAGCCCGAGGAAGTGCTGGAACTGACCGACGAGATTTCCGAGGAGCAGCAGATGCCCGCCGCCAAGCAGAGCCGTCCCGCCCCCCGCGCCACCGCGCCGGACAGCGACGGCATCCTGTCGGTCGAAAGCGAGATCGCGGCGCGCACGTCGCTGTCGGCTTTGTCGTCGATGCTGATCGCGCCGAAGGATGGCGAGGATAACACGCTCGACGGGCTGGTCCGCGCGATGCTGAAGCCGATGCTGAAGGACTGGCTCGACGCCAATCTGCCCACCATGGTCGAGGACATGGTCGCAAAGGAGATCGCGCGCATCACCGCGCGCTGATCCGGGCAGGCGGAGCGCTTGCCCGCGCCCGGTTCGCATCCTACAGTTTTTCCATGCTTGTGCCCGGCCTGCGCGGTTCTCGCGCCATCGGCCGGCAATCCATGGAAAGGCGTTCCATCCATGAAAATCGCTTTGTCCTTCTGTGCGCTGGCCGCCGCCGCGCTGCTGCCCCTGACGGCCGGAGTTCAGGCCCGGCCCTTCACCCCCAGCGACATGGCCAGCCTAAACCGCCTGTCGGCGCCGGCGGTCTCGCCCGACGGCAAGTGGATCGCCTATCAGCTGCGCACGACGGATCTTGCCGCCAACAAGGGCCGTACCGACCTCTATCTGCTCGACCTCGCGACCAGGGGTGCGGCCCCGCGCATGATCGCGTCGGTCGCGGACAAGAATGAAAGCGCGCCCGCCTTCGCGCCCGACGGCAAGGCACTTTATTTCATTTCCAACGCCAGCGGCGGCGACCAGCTCTGGCGCGTGCCTCTCTCGGGCGGCCAGCCGGCGCAGATCACCAGGGCATCGGGCGGCATCTCCGGCTTCCTGCTCAGTCCTTCCGGGGACAGGGTCGCGCTGTGGGCGGATCGGCCGGTCGGCGCCCGGACGCTGGACGATGTCAGGCCCGCCACGCCGCCGGGCGCCGGCACCGGCCGCGTCTACGACCAGCTGTTCGTGCGCCACTGGGACACATGGGCGGACGGCCAGCGTTCGCAGATCTTCGTGATGCCCCTGGCCGGGGGCAGGGCGGTATCGGTCATGGGCGACCTCGTCGGCGATAGCCCGTCAAAGCCCTTTGGTGGCGCGGAGGAGATCGCCTGGAGCGCGGACGGCCGAACCCTGTTCTTCGCCCTGCGCGAGGCTGGCCGAATTGAGCCGCTCTCCACCAATCTCGACATATTCTCGGTCCCGGCGGACGGCAGCGGCAAGCCGGTCAACCTGACCGACGCCAATGACGCGACCGATACGCTGCCCGCGGTCTCCCCGGACGGACAATGGCTCGCCTATGTCGCGATGAAGCGGCCCGGCTATGAAGCCGACCGCCAGGTGCTGATGCTTCGAAATATCGCCAGCGGAGCGGTGCGCGCGCTGACGCAGGACTGGGACCGATCGGTCGCGTCGGTCGCCTGGGCGGCGGACGGCAGGAGCGTGCTCGTCACCGCCGACGACGTGCTGGATCACCCCGCTTTCCGCGTGGACGTCGCGTCGGGCAGCGTCGCGCGGCTGACCCAGGGCGGGCATATCGGCGGCGTGACGCCGCTGCCCGGCGGCGGCTTCCTCTATACCCTCGACACCATCCAGGCACCTGCCGACCTGTGGAGGATGCCCGCCAGGGGCAAACCCGCGCGTCTCACCAGCGTCAATGCCGACAAACTCGCCGGCGTGGACGATGTGACGGTGCGGCGTTTCAGCTTCAAGGGTGCCGATGGCGACACCGTCTGGGGCCAGATCGTCAGGCCCGCCGGCGCGCGAGGCAAGCTGCCGACGGCGCTGCTGGTCCATGGCGGACCGCAGGGCAGCTTCAACGATTCATGGTCGTATCGATGGAATCCCAAGGCTTTCGCATCGCACGGGCTGGCCGTGGTGACGGTCGATTTCCACGGCAGCACCGGCTACGGCCAGGCCTTTACCGATGCGATCAACAGGCAATGGGGCGGCAAGCCGCTCGATGACCTGAAGCTGGGCATGGTCGCCGCGGCGGCGCAGGATGGCGGCGTCGATCCCGCCAATGCCTGCGCCCTCGGCGCCAGCTATGGCGGCTACATGATGAACTGGATCGCCGGACAATGGCCCGACGGCTTCAAGTGCCTGGTCCAGCATGATGGCGTGTTCGACGCCCGCGCCATGGCTTATGAGACCGAGGAACTGTGGTTCGACGAATGGGAGCATGGCGGCCCCTACCATGAACAGGCGGCCGAGTTCGAGAAATGGAACCCGGTCAATTACGTCGCCGCCTGGAAGACGCCGATGCTGGTCGTCACCAGCGAGAAGGATTTCCGCATTCCCTACACGCAGGGGCTGGCCGCCTTCACCGCGCTCCAGCGGCGCGGCATCCCATCGAAGCTGCTCGTCTTCCCCGACGAAAATCACTGGGTGCTCAAACCCCGCAACTCGCTGCAATGGTATGACGAGGTGCTGGCCTGGGTGGACAAATGGACGCGCGGGAAATGATGCCCGCCGGGGCGCTTTCAATGTAGGATTTTGTCTGCTCTATCCTCGCGGATGGAATGGACAGATGCCTTCGCCCCGGCTGTTGGTGCGTCACCGACGCGCAGGTGGCGCCCGACCGTCGCCTTTCCGGCGCGCCAGTGTGACCCCGCTGGCGTGACTGTCGCGTGACCGGCGCGGCGCGGTCGCCTTTCCGGCGCGTTTCCGGCGCTTCGCGGGCGCATTGCCCCTACGACGGTGTGAACTTCGCCCTTGTCAGGCCGCGCACGCCTTGCGCCCGTCGCCGCAGCGGCTAAAGCCCGACCCATGAGCGAGCTTCCCAAGACATTCGACCCGGCCGAAATCGAGGCCCGATGGTATGCCCATTGGGAGAACAACGGGCTGTTCCGGCCGGAACGGCCCGACGCGGTGCCCTTCACCATCGTCAATCCTCCGCCCAACGTCACCGGCAGCCTGCATATCGGCCACGCGCTCGACAATACGCTGCAGGACATCGTCGTCCGCTACGAACGGCTGCGCGGCAAGGATGCGCTGTGGGTGGTGGGCACCGACCATGCCGGCATCGCGACCCAGATGGTGGTCGAACGGCAGATGGAGGCGCGCCAGGACAAGCGCAGCAACTACACCCGCGAGCAGTTCGTCGAAAAGGTGTGGGAGTGGAAGGAAGAGAGCGGCGGGACGATAACCAGCCAGTTGCGGCGGCTGGGCTGCTCGATGGACTGGGCGAACGAGCGCTTCACCATGGACGAGGGCTTTTCCAGGGCCGTCATCAAGGTGTTCGTCGAGCTGCATAGGCGCGGCCTGCTCTATCGCGACAAGCGCCTGGTCAACTGGGACCCGCATTTCCGCTCCGCCATTTCAGACCTGGAGGTCGAGACGGTGGAGACCAAGGGCGGCTTCTGGCACTTCAAATATCCGCTGGCGGACGGCGTGCTGACGGCGGAGGGCAAGGACCATATCGTCGTCGCCACCACACGGCCCGAAACGATGCTTGCCGACATGGCGGTCGCCGTGAACGCCGACGATCCGCGCTATCGGGACGTTATCGGCAAGGATATCCTCCAGCCGATCACCGGGCGCCGGTTCAAGGTGGTCGCGGACGAACATGCCGACCCGGAACTGGGTTCGGGCGCGGTCAAGATCACGCCGGGGCATGATTTCAACGATTTCGAGGTGGGCAAGCGCGCGGGCTTCAAGGCCGGCGACATGCTCAACATGTTCGACGCCGACGCGAATGTTGTGCAGACGGCGGATGGGCTGATCCCTGAGCGATTCCTGGGCCTACATCGGTTCAAGCGCGATAGCGTGGATGGCGCGCGCGAGGCTGTGGTTGCGGAGATGAAGGCGCTTGGGTTCCTCGTTCCGCACATCACGAAGAACAAGGAGGGCGAGGAAGTCCTGTCGGACGCCGAGCCGCGCACGATCCAGACCCCGTTTGGCGACCGCTCCGGCGTGGTGATCGAGCCATGGCTGACCGACCAATGGTATGTCGATGCGGAGAAGCTGGCGATCGCACCGATGCAGGCGGTACGCGACGGCCGGATCGAGATCGTGCCGAAGACGTGGGAGAAGACCTTCTTCAACTGGATGGAGAATATCCAGCCCTGGTGCGTGTCCCGACAGCTGTGGTGGGGGCATCGGATTCCGGTTTGGTATGGTCCTCAGATCGGCCACGATGAACAGTCGTTAGCTGACGGGACCTTTGCGTGGTTGAGTGAACTGCCCGATCTTGATGATCCTAGCAAAAGGGTCCGTGCAGCGCCCGAAGTGTTCGTTGCTGAAACAAAGGAGGAAGCTTTCGCACTGGCAAAGGGTCGTTACCAAGGGGTCGGCATCGACTTGGCGCGCGCTGGTGGCTTTGAACTGGTCGAGGTAGCTCATGAGGGCGAGGCAAGAGCAGCATTTGTCGACGCGAAGCTAGGCTTGTGGCGCGACCCTGACGTCCTCGACACCTGGTTCTCCTCCGCCCTCTGGCCGTTCGGCACGCTGGGCTGGCCCGATGGCGCGCCGCAGTCCCCCTCCCGCTTGCGGGAGGGGTTAGGGGAGGGCCTGTCCAGCGAGGACAGCGCATTCCTTACAAGCCCTCCCCCGACCCCTCCCGTAAACGGGAGGGGAGATTTATTGTCCCGCCACTATCCCAACGACCTGCTCATCTCCGGCTTCGACATCTTGTTCTTCTGGGACGCGCGGATGGCGATGCAGGGGATGGAGTTCATGGGCGACGTGCCCTGGCGCAAGCTGTACCTGCACGGCCTCGTCCGTGCGGCGGACGGGCAGAAAATGTCCAAGTCCAAGGGCAATGTCGTCGATCCGCTGGGCCTGATCGACCGGTTCGGCGCGGATGCATTGCGTTTCTTCATGGCGGCGATGGAGAGCCAGGGCCGCGACGTGAAGATGGACGAGAAGCGGGTCGAGGGATACCGCAACTTCGCGACCAAGCTGTGGAACGCCGCGCGCTTCCTGCAGGCCAACGGCGTCACCGCTTCGCCCAGCCATGAGGCGCCGCACGCGAGCGCGCCCGTCAACCGCTGGATCATCGCGGAAACCGTGCAGACGGTGCAGGCGATCGACACCGCCATGGCCGAATTGCGCTTCGATGCCGGCGCCAACGCCATCTACCATTTCGTCTGGGACCAGTTTTGCGACTGGTATATCGAGCTGACCAAAGGCGCGATGGACGCGGAAACGCGGGCGGTCGCTGGCTGGGCCTTCGACCAGATACTGGTGATGCTCCACCCCTTCATGCCGTTCATAACCGAAGAGTTGTGGAAGCTGACGGGCGAGCGGAACCGTGAGCTGATCGTCTCCGACTGGCCGGTCGCGCTCTATGAAGTCGATGCGCAGGCACAGGCGGAGATCGACTGGCTTATCTGGCTGGTGAGCGCGATGCGCACTGCCCGCACCGAACTGAACGTGCCCCCCGGCGCGAAGCTGCCGCTGGTCGTCATGGGCGCGTCGGAAGAAACGCATCGCCGGCTCGACCGCCAGGGCGCAGCGCTGGCGCGGCTCGGCCGGGTCGAAAGCCTCTCCTTTGGCGAGGCACCGGCCGGCGGTGCCGCGCAGATCGTGGTGGAAGAGGCAACCTTCATCCTGCCGCTGGAAGGGGTGATCGACATCGCCGCCGAAAAGGCGCGCCTCGCCAAGGCATTGGCCGCAGCCGAAAAGGAACGCGACGGGCTGGGAGGCCGTTTGTCGAACCCCAGCTTCGTCGAAAAGGCGAAGCCCGAGGCGGTTGCCAAGGCGCGCGAGGACCATGCGGAGAAGAGCGCGGAGGCGGAGCGGCTGAAGGCGGCGCTGGAGCGGCTGGGGTGAAATCCCCACAAGGCGCCGAGGGCACAGATCGAGGAACATGAAACAATGGCCGGACCCCAAGGCCCGAAAGACCTGACGACCGGCCCGATCGGCGCGACGCTGCTCCTGTTCGCGCTGCCAACGCTCGGTTCGAATATCCTGCAATCGTTGAGCGGGTCCATCAACTCGATCTGGGTCGGCCGCGTCCTTGGCGAGCAGGCGCTGGCGGCGACGGCCAATGCGAACATGGTCATGTTCCTCATGTTCTCCGTCGTCTTCGGCGTCGGCATGGCATCCACCGTCGTCATCGCACAAGCCTTTGGCGCGCGCGACGTGGACGCGGCGCGGCGCGCTTTCGGGTCGGCGATCGGCTTCTGCTTCCTGCTTGGCATGGTCGTAGCGACGGTCGGCTTCATCGCCTCGCCCGCGCTGCTGCGGCTACTGGCGACCCCGCCCGAGGCCTATGGCTATGCGCTCGCCTATCTGCGGGTCATCTTCGTCGCTTTGCCCGCCACGCTGCTCAGCGTCATGGTGATGATGGGGCTGCGCGGATCGGGCGATGCGCGGACGCCGTTCAAGTTCATGATTTTGAGCGTCGCCGTCGATGCGGTGCTGAACCCGCTGCTGATCCTGGGGGTGGGGCCGATCCCGGCACTGGGCATAGCGGGATCGGCGGCGGCCACGGCCGTGGCCGGGTTCGTCAGCCTGATCTCGCTGCTGGTCTATATCTATCGCAACGACCTGCCGCTTCGCCTGCGCGGGGCGGAGCTTTCCTATTTGCGACCGGCGTCTGACCAGATGCGCATCCTGCTGGCCAAGGGCCTGCCGATGGGCCTGCAGATGATCGTCATGTCGGCGTCCGGCCTCGTGATGATCGGCCTCGTCAATCGGGAAGGGCTGCTGACGACGGCCGCCTATGGCGCGGCGCAGCAGCTTTGGACCTATCTGCAGATGCCCGCGATGGCGATGGGCGCGGCGGTCAGCGCCATGGCGGCGCAGAATATCGGCGCACGCCGGTGGGACCGGCTGTCGCGCGTCACTGGCTATGGCCTTGGCTATCTGCTGCTCATCACCGGCGTCATGGTCACACTGATGCTGCTGTTCGATCGTCCGCTGCTCAGCCTTTTCCTGGGCAATGACAGCCCTGCGATCGAAGCAGCCCGGCATATGCAGCTGCTGGTCAGCTGGAGCTTCCTCATCTTCGGCTGCACCATGATCCTGTTCGGCGTCATGCGGGCGAACGGGGTCGTCGTCGCGCCGCTGCTGATCCTGATCGTAACGCTCTACGGCGTACGGCTGGGCTTCTATGCGCTATTCCATGGCCGGCTTGGCGCCGATGCGCTGTGGCTGAGCTTCCCCGTATCCTCGGCCGTCGGTTTCCTGTGCGCCGCCGGCCTGTATCTGCAGGGAGGCTGGCGCAGGACGCAACTGCTAGTGCCGCCCAATGACGAGCAATGCCTGGAGGATGCCAATGCGAAGGGAGAGCCAGCGGGCCGTATACTCCCCACCGGTTGAGGCGATCAGCGCCCCTGGCTGCGCCAGCGCGTGATGGTGCGGTCGAGGATATCGTGCTCGCCGCCGGACTGACGCCATAGGTCGGTGAAACTGGGGTCGCCCGATGCGGGGCGGCGCGCTTCTTCCAGATTGTCGAGGCTGACGCGGATCGGCACCGCCACGCCTTCGCCGCAGATGATGCACTCGCGGTTGCGCAAGGCCGGGATCGAATCGAGGAAGCCGCGCGCGCCTTCGGGCATTGCCGCCTTCACGAAGGCCTGGTCGCGGTCGTTGTTGAGGCGCATGGAAATGATCGTGCCGCATTGCGACAGCACGCCTTCCGCCAGATCGGACGGGCGCTGCGTGATGAGGCCGAGCGAAATGCCGTATTTGCGGCCTTCCTTGGCGATCCGCTCCAGGATGCGCCGCACCGCCTGGCCGCCGCCGCTCGTGCTGTTTGGGATGTAGCGATGCGCCTCCTCGCAGACGAGCAAGATCGGCCGCTGCGGTTCGTCGCGTGCCCAGATGGCATAGTCGAACACCAGGCGCGACAGGACCGATACGACCGTGGAGGTGATGTCGGACGGCATCGACGATACGTCGATGATGGAAATCGGCTTGCCATCGGACGGCAGGCGGAAAATCTTGGCGATGAACTCCTGCATCGTGTCGGCGACCAACATGCCCGAGAACATGAAGCTGTAGCGCGGATCGGCCTTGATCTCGTCGATCTTGGTCTTGAGCCGCATATAGGGCAGCGAGTTGGTGCCCTTGTCGAGCTTGCCCATCTCGTTCTGCAGGATGTTGGTGAGGTCGGACAGCAGATAGGGAATGGGCGAATCCACCGTCAGCCGCCCGATGCTCTCGGCCAGGCGGTTCTTCGATCGCGCGGCCAGCAGGCATTTGGCGAGGATGTCGCAATCAACCGTCCGCTCCGCCCCTTCCGAGGTGACGAAGACCTCGCAATGCTCCTCGAAGTTCATCAGCCAATAGGGAAGCGCCAGGTTGTTGATATCGTAGACCGCGCCATTCTTCTTGAAGGCCGCGCCATATTCGCCATGCGGATCGATCATGACGATATGGCCCTGTGGCGACAGGTCGCAGATGCGGTGAAGGATCAGGGCGGCGCTGGTCGATTTGCCGGTGCCGGTGGACCCCAGCAGGGCGAAATGCTTGCCCAGCATTGAATCCACATAAAGCGCCGCGCGCACGTCGTTGGTGGGATAGACCGTGCCGACCTGAACGTGCGGCCGATCGTCGGCGGCGTAGATCTGCTGCATGTCGTGGCTGGAAACGGGATGGACCTCGGTGCCCGGCGTCGGATAGCGGGTGACGCCGCGGCGGAAGCGATAGATTCGGCCGGTCAGCTTTTCCTCGTCGCCCTCTCCCAGAAAATCGATCTCGGCGATGATCGCGCCCGACGATCCGGTGTCGAGCGCCATGGTGCGGATACTGGCGATCAACCAGCTGTTGCCGACGCGCATCTTCACCTGGCTGCCGACCTGCCCGGCCATGGCGGTGCATGGATCCGCATCCTGCGCCAGCGTCGCGAGCCGTATGCCGTCGAGCATGGCCTTGGAACTGGATCCGGCGATCTGAAACACCACGCCCATCGCCGTGGCGAGGGACGGATGCGCGGACGCGGCGCGCTGAGCGAAATGTTGTGCGCCCGGCATGTGGGTCATAAGCCTTTGTGCGGTCCTTCGTCCGGATGGCTTCCGGCGCCGTTCCCGTATATAACCGACTGGTTAAATTTTGGCTTAGCCCTCGTGGATGCGAGGTGTCGGCATCCGCGACGTCCGGGAACTGGGGAGCGGTTCGGGCATTGTCTCGCACACCACGGGATTCCATGCTTGATCCAGACGCTGCACGCCGACTCCGCCCGACGATCCGATGCGATAGCGATCGCACGGGTCATCTGCATCTTGGGCGTGGTCTATGTCCATGCCTGGACGGGTCTCAACGGCGAGGCGCTGACGGCGCTGCGCCATACGCCTCAGGAGGGGTTCCGGTGGGTCCTCATGGAGGTCTTCGGCCATAGCGCGGTACCGTTACTCGGCCTGATTTCCGGCTGGCTGGTGGGTGGATCGGCACGGACCCGCGACTGGATGCGGCACATGTCGCGCAAGACGAAGACGATCTTGCTGCCGATGGTGCTGTGGAACGGGCTGGCGATCCTGCTCGTATCGGGAGCTGCGATATTTGGCACATTGTCGGCGCCACAACCGCATTCCGCCAGTTGGGTGTTCCAGGAACTGTTCATCGTCTCCCGCAACCCCGACATCAACGTGCAGATGCCCTTCCTGCGCGATCTGTTCCTGTGCATGATGCTGGCGCCGTTGCTGGTGCGCCTGCCGGGCTGGGCGCTTGGCCTGATCGCCGCGATCGCCGTCATCTGCCAGATCGCCGGCATCGGCCCCCCTCTGTTCATGCGACCCGCAATCCTGTTCTTCTTCACCGCCGGCATATTGGCGCGGCGGCATGGTGCGGCCGAGCTGGCGGCGGGTCTCGCCTGGCCGGTCGCCGCGCTGCCCTTCGCGCTGCTGATGGTCGCGCATCTGGCGTTATCGCTCTACACGCCGGCGTCTGGCGTGGGCATGGCGGGGCTTGACATGGCAGTACGCATCACGGCGGCCGTCTTCTTCTGGCGGCTGGCCTGGGCTCTGGCGGACAGTCCCGCGCGGGGTGCGCTGCTGCGGATAGAGCCGTTCGCGTTCATGCTGTTCTGCGCGCACCTGATCCTGATCTGGCTCGGCGGACCGTTGCTGGGCACGCTGTTCGGGCGCCTCGGTACGCCGCTCTACCCCGCCTATCTCATCGTGCAGCCGCTGCTGGCGCTGCTGGCGGTGATCCTGTTCGGGACCCTGCTGACGCGCCTTTCGCCCCGGCTCGCGCGGATATTGAGCGGCGGACGGTTGAAGCCCGCCTGACCTTCAGGCCGTCGCCGGCGTCAGGATGGAGCGATAGGCCTCCATCGCGATCGAAAAGCTGCGCCGCCGGGCGTCCGCATCGTAGATCTGACCGGTCACCATGATTTCATCCACGCCGGTGCGGTCGGCAAAGGCATTGAGATCGCGTGCGACATTTTCGCTCGTACCGATGCTGGATACGCTGAGAACATCGTTCAGCATGGCGCGCGCGCCTTCGGGAAGGGCGTCGAGGTAACCGGCGAGGGGAGGGGGCATTCGCCCGGGCTGTCCGGTGCGCAAACGCACGAAGCTCTGCTGCTGCGACGTCGCCAGAAGCTGCGCCTCTGCGCGTGTGTCGGCGGCGATCACATTATAGCCCGCCATCGCATAGGGCCTGTCGAGTTGCGCCGACGGGCGAAAGTCGCGGCGATATATGGCCAGCGCCTCGTCCAGCAGCCCCGGCGCGAAATGCGAAGCGAAGGCGTAGGGCAGGCCCAGCATGGCGGCCAGTTGCGCGCCGTAAAGGCTGGAACCCAGGATCCAGATAGGCACTTCGGCCCCTTCACCCGGCGTGGCGACGAACCCGAATCGATCGTCGCCGGCGAAATAGGCCTGGAGTTCGACCACGGAGCGCGGGAAATCGTCCGGCCCGCTGTTGAGCGTCCGCCGCATCGCCTGGGCGACCCGCTGGTCCGATCCGGGCGCGCGCCCTAGCCCCAGATCGACACGGCCGGGAAAGAGCGCATCGAGCGTACCAAATTGTTCGGCGATAATCAGCGGCGCATGATTGGGCAGCATGATGCCGCCCGCGCCGATCCGGATGGAACTGGTCGCCTGTCCGACATGCGCGAGGACCACCGCCGTGGCCGCCGACGCGATGCCGCGCATTCCATGATGTTCGGCCACCCAATAGCGGTGATAGCCCTCAGCCTCCGCATGGGCGGCAAGTTTGCCCGCTTCGCGCAGCGCCGTGGACACGTTGCTGCCTTCGACAACGGGGACGAGATCAAGGAGGGATAGTTTGAACATCGCGCCCATATGGGGCGATGATCGGTTGCATTTCAATACGAAATCGGCGGCAGGCTCAGACGGCGCGTCCAAACGCCGGCGGGCTGGCCTCCACCTTGCGGCCGAAGCCGCCGCCGCGGCGTGCGGCCAGTGGATTGGCATCCCGATCCAGCAGGATCAGCGTTTCGGTGAAGCAGGGCCGCAGCGCGATGACCGTCTCGATCAGTTCGTCCGGGCTTTCGCGATATTCGACGCAGCGACGCGCGGCCATCTCGATTTCTTCGGACATGGCACTCAAGCGATGGGCGCCGAATTGGGCCGATTCGCCTTTCAGGGTATGGGCTGGCGTAACCAGCGCGGCAGCGTTCCGGTCGCGAAAGGCCTGCTCGATCGCGCTGACGGCCTTGTCGCCATCCTCGCGAAAATAGCCAAGAATTCGCAGGAACGCGGCGCCGAGTTCAGCGCGCGTGCGAGCGAAATCTTTCCAGTCGACCAGTTCGGCGTCGTGATAGGACACCTTCTTTTCTCCAGTATTGCCCCGCTGGAAAAATACGCCCGCCGCGTGAACGAAAGGTTAAATCGACACGGTTACGGATCGATCAGCCGGCGTGGCTGAGCGCGAAGCGATTTTCGCCCGCGACTTCGAAGCGCCAGCCGCGCTCCTGCGCCATCGCCGCCAGTTCGCTGCCCGCGATCGGGTCGTCAGCCTCGATCAAGATAGCGGTTGCCTCCCTCATCGCCCGCGCCGCACGAAGCGCCGGCCAGGGGCATTTCATCCCCATCGCGTTGACCCGCATGGGTGTCACTTCGCGAAGGGACTCTTGGAACTGCGCAAGGTCATGCGCACCGGCACCGCGCCGAAGCCCAGTTCCTTGCGAATGCCGTTCACCAGGTAACGGCGATAGCTTTCAGGCAGATCGTCCAGTCGGGAGCCGAACAAGACGAAGGTCGGCGGGCGGGTCTTGTTCTGGGTGATGTAGCGCAGCTTGATCCGCTTGCCCCCCGGCGCCGGGGGCGGATTAGCCTCCAGCGCGGTCTCGAACCAGCGATTGAGAATGCCGGTGGAAACGCGCTGCGACCAGGTGGTGCGGGTCTCGAACGCAACGCGGATAAGATCGTCGAGCCCCTTGCCGGTCGCGGCCGACACGGTCATGATCGGCACGCCTCGCACCTGGGCCAGGCCGTCGAACAGTGCCTGCTTGATGCCCTGATAGAGGGCCGATCCATGTTCGACCGTATCCCATTTGTTGAGCGCGACCACGAGCGCGCGGCCTTCCTCCAGCACCTTGTCAGCGATGCGCAGCTCCTGCGCCTCCAAGCCCCGCGTCGCATCGACCAGAAGAACAACGACTTCGGCGAAGTTCACAGCGTTCAGGCCGTCCGAAACCGCCAGCTTTTCCAGCTTGTCCTGGACCTTGGCGCGCTTGCGCATACCCGCCGTGTCGATCAGGCGGACGGGCCGCTCGACGCCTTCATCGCTCGTCCACATCCAGTCGACCGCGATGCTGTCGCGGGTGATCCCGGCTTCGGGGCCCGTAAGCAAGCGGTTTTCGCCGAGCAGGCGATTGATGAGCGTGGATTTGCCGGCATTGGGTCGCCCGACGATCGCGAGCTTCAGCGGTGCGCTCTCATCATCCTCGTAAAAGGTCTTCTCATGGGGCTCTTCATCTTCCCGCTCCAGATGGGGAAGCAAGGCCTGGAACAGGTCGGCCATGCCCTGGCCGTGCTCGGCGGAGAAAGGGATCGGCTCGCCCAGGCCCAGGCTGAAGGATTCCATGACGCCGTCATCGGCCGCCTTGCCTTCCGCCTTGTTCGCGACGAGGATGACCGGCGCGTCGTTCGCGCGCAGCCAGCGGGCAATTTCCTCGTCTAACGGGGTGATGCCCGCCCGCGCGTCGATCATGAACAGGGCGACATCGCAATCCTCCACTGCCGCCTCGGTCTGCAATCGCATCCGTCCGGGCAGCGTGTTGGCGTCCTCGTCCTCATAACCGGCGGTATCGACGATCGTAAAATCCAGGCCTAGCAGATGCGCTTCGCCTTCGCGCCGGTCGCGCGTGACGCCGGGCTGATCGTCGACCAGCGCCAGCTTCTTGCCGACGAGCCGGTTGAACAGGGTGGACTTGCCCACATTGGGTCGTCCGACAATGGCTACGGTGGGCATCATGCCCGTTTCCTTCTTCAAAAAAGCAGTGCTCCGGTGAAGGCCGGAGCCCGCCCGATCGCCCGAGCCGGTCCCGGCCTTCACCGGAGCACGATATCATATTGTGCGATATGTCGTCAGCGCAACGCCGTCAGCCTGCCGTCGTCCGCCAGGATGTACAGCATGTTGTTGGCGACGACCGGAGACAGCGACATGGACCGGTCCATCTCCACGGTCGCCTGGACGGCGCCGCTCGCCGGATCGACATAGACCAGATCGCCGTGGGTCGACACCAGGATCAGTCGGCCGCCGGCCAATACCGGGCCGGTCCAGCGGATCGCCTTGGTCTTCTTCTTTTCCTTCTGCCAGCGTTGCAACTGACTGATCCAGCGGATGTTGCCGGTGGCTCGGGATACGCACAGCAGCTTGGCATCGCTGGTGACGACGAACACCCACTCCCCGGCGAGCCAGGGGGAGGATATGCCGGCGATATTGATTTCCCAGAGGCGCTGGCCGCTCAACAGTTCGTAGGAGGCCATGCGGCCGCCCTGGCCGATCGCGAACACGCGGCCGCGATCGATGACAGGATTGGCGTCGATATCGGTAAGCGTCGCCACCGCCGTTGAAATGCTGGTGCGCGAGAGGGCGTCGCCCCAGAGTGTGCGACCATTTTCGTAGCGATAAGCCGTCAGTTCGCCCGAGCTATAGCCTGCGATCACCGTGCCCTGCGCAGCTGCCGGAGCCGCGACCCCGAAAACGCCGGTCGTCTGCAAGGTGCCGCTGTCGGTCCATTGCACCGCGCCGTCAGACTGGTTGAGTGCGAAAACCTGATTGTCCTGGCCCATAACATAGACATGGCCGTTGGCCAGCGTGGGTGCCCCGCGCAGCGGACCGCCGGGCCTTACCTTCCAGAGGATCGAACCGTTCGCGGCGTCGAGGGCGGCGACATCGCCGACGCCGGTGCTGGCGAAGACCCGGTTGTCGACGACGCTGACGCCGCCTCCGAACAGCGCGGCGCCATTGCCTTCGGCCGGCAGCGGCGTCGTCCACAACTTCGATCCGGTTCCGGCATCCATGGCGATGACGTCGCCGCCGGCATCGATGACGTACAGCTTGCCGCCGACGATCACCGGCGCCGAGGCGAGGCGCGCCTTGGGCGTACTGCCCTGGATCGACGCGCTCCATGCCTGCGAGGGCGATCCGCCGAGCGCGAGATGGCCCATCGCCTTGGAGGGCGAACCGCCAGGCTGAGACCATTGGTCGTTCACATAGGCTTCGGGCAGGCTGACGGGCGTGTCGGCGATCGTCAGGTCGACTTCGACGCCACGTTCGTTGGACAAGATGGAGACCCGGTCACCGACGACCGGCGTCTTGGGGCCGCCCTTCTTGCCACCGATGATGCCGCACCCCGCCAGCAGTCCCAGCATCGCGGCAATCGTGACGGCGCGACGTATGCGCGGCAAGCTGATCATCCTGTTCATCCCCATCCGTCTCTTTATTCCTGACCGGGTCCGGCCGCGGGATCGATCGCATCGACCCCCAATAGCCCCGCCATCTGTCGGGCGCGTGAACGGATGGAGCCGGGTACGTTTTCGTCCTTGGCGATCGCCGCGAACAGCGGGCCGGCCAGGTCGGTTCGGCGCAGCTTCATATAGGCGATGGCAACCAGTTCGCCTGCGCTGCCGAACCAGGGCGCGCCTTCGACCGCGAGCGGCTTGAGCCGATCGACAATCTGCTGCGGTGGAAGCGTTTCGTATTCGAGCGCGGTCTGGCGGATGAGCGCCAGGTCGCGATAGGGCTTGTCCAGCCCTTCGTCGGCCGCCATGGCCCTGTATACGGCAATGGCCGCCTTCGTATCGCCCTTGCGCGCTGCGGCGCCGGCCTTGATGAGCAGGCCCGTCGCACGATAGCCGGGCTGGTCGGCGTCGGCGAGCATGTCCAGTTGCCTGGCGTCCGCGGTGCCGCCGCCCTGCACGGTTTCCAGCAGTTTGTCGGCCTGTTCGGACATGGCCTGCGACCGGGTGCTGCTATGGTGCTGCCAATAGAGCCAGCCGGCCAGCAGCGCGAGGCCGAGAACGACGGCTGCGATGATCCAGAGACCATAGCTGCGCCACACCGTCACCATCCGGTCCTGCCGCACAGCATCGTCCACCTCCCGCATGAAGGCTTCGCTATTTTGCGGCGTCAGGGCCAATTGGGTCTCCAGGAAACGGGCGAGCGGACGGAAGGCGCGATCATTAGCCGCGCGTCAAAGACACGCCAATCACTTTTTCAGGCAATCATTTTTTAGGACGATAGACCTGATCGTCCGTCGGGAAAGCGCGCGACCGTACTTCGTCCGCATATTTCGCCGCTGCATTGCCGATCGTCTCGGCGATATTGTCGAACCGCTTGACGAAGCGGGGCACGCGCTCGAACATGCCCAGCATATCTTCCGTGACCAGCACCTGTCCGTCGCAATGGGCGGATGCGCCGATCCCGATCACCGGCACGTCGACGCTGTCGGTGATGCCGACCGCCAGATCCTCCATCACGCCTTCCAGAACCATCGCGAAAGCGCCCGCGTCCGCCACCGCACGGGCGTCGTCCATGATCTTAGCATGTTCTTCCTGGCTCTTGCCGCGCGCGCCATAGCCGCCCAGAGCGTTCACCGCCTGCGGGGTGAGTCCGACATGGGCCATGACCGGAATGCCCCGGCTGCTGAGGAATGCGATGGTTTCCGCCATCGCCTGGCCGCCCTCCAGCTTGACGGCGGCGCACCCCGTTTCCGCCATGACGCGGCTGGCGCTGGCGAAGGCCTGTTGCGGCGACGCTTCGTAGGAGCCGAAGGGCATGTCGACCAGCACGACGCTGTGATAGCTGCCCCGCACCACCGCCGCCCCGTGGGCGATCATCATGTCCAGCGTGACGGCAAGGGTGGAAGGCAGGCCGTAAATCACCTGGCCCAGCGAGTCGCCGACCAGCAGCATGTCGCAATGCGGGTCCAACAGCTGCGCCTGGCGCGCGGTGTAAGCGGTCAGCATGACCAGCGGTTCGGCGGTCTTGCCTTCGAACTTGCGGCGCTGGATCGCCGGGACGGTAAGGCGCTTCATCGGCGCCGGCGTCGGGTTCGCGCGGCTGGTCGACGTGTCGAGCGTGAAGGTCGTGGACATAGGCGCGATCTACCGCAGCGCGACCCGCCGCGCAAATGCCACGAGAGCGGGAGCGGCCTTGTT
>JBEVME010000045.1:0-50267 GCA_040508785.1 Sphingobium sp. | reverse complement strand
ATCGCCGGCTCTTCGGCCTTGGGCTCGGACGACTGGCGCGCGGCCGGGAAGGCGAAGACCTTTGCCGGCTCGGCGCGGCGCGGCGCGTTGAAGCTGAACGTCCGCGGCGGCTCCGCGGTCGTCGTCGCGGCGGGCGCAGTCGCCTGCGCGCTGCTCTCTATACCGGTGGCGACCACCGAGACGCGGATCTTGCCCTCCAGCGCCGGGTTGAACGCCGAACCCCAGATGATGTTGGCGTCGGGATCGACCAGCTCGCGGATATGGTTGGCGGCCTCGTCCACCTCCATCAGGCGCATGTCCTCGCCACCGACGATCGACACGATCACGCCCTTGGCACCGCGCATCGACACGCCGTCCAGCAGCGGGTTGGCGATCGCCTTCTCCGCTGCCTGCAGCGCGCGGCCGTCGCCCTCGGCTTCGCCGGTGCCCATCATCGCCTTGCCCATCTCGCCCATGACCGATCGGACGTCGGCGAAGTCGAGGTTGATGAGGCCGGGCATGACCATCAGGTCGGTAATCCCGCGTACACCCTGTTGCAGCACCTCGTCGGCCATCTGGAAGGCCTCCTTGAAGGTGGTGTTCGGGTTCGCGATGAGGAACAGATTCTGGTTCGGGATGACGATCAGCGTGTCGACATGCTTTTGCAGCTCCTCGATCCCGGCGTCGGCCGAGCGCATCCGCCGCGACCCTTCGAAGGTGAAGGGCTTGGTGACGACGCCGACCGTCAATATGCCGCGTTCGCGCGCAGCCTTGGCGATCACCGGCGCAGCGCCGGTGCCGGTGCCGCCGCCCATGCCCGCGGCGATGAAGCACATATGCGCGCCTTCCAGCGCATGTTCGACGGAGGCGATGGTCTCCTCCGCCGCCGCCTTGCCGATTTCGGGGCGCGATCCGGCGCCCAGACCCTCGGTGATTTGCGGCCCGAGCTGAATGCGGCGTTCGGCGGGCGAAGCGTTCAACGCCTGCGCGTCGGTATTCGCGACGATGAAATCGACACCCTCGACATGCGCTGCGATCATGTTCGCGATCGCGTTGCCACCGGCGCCGCCCACACCGATCACCGCGATCCGTGGCTTGAGCTCATCCACATGCGGCGGGCTGATCTCGATGCTCATACCTACTTGCTCCCTGCGGCTCCGTCGACGGAGCCTTTAACCGTCATTGAAAGGTCATGCACCAGTTGATGGGGCATTTCACCTGCTAAATTCGTTCTACGCGCTCATATGGGTCGGCCTCAATAGTTGGTCCGCATTGCTCGCATCATCCGCTGCCACCATAGCGGCGCACCGAGACGGTGCACCATCTGCGGCGCCTGCGACATGTGGCGCAGGTCGGCCGGATTGGATGCGCCGTACAGCGCAAGCCCCGCCAGTGTCGCAAAGGCGGGGCCGCTATGGGCTTCGGGCATGGCGGCCAGCCCGCGCGGCCTGCCAATCCGCACGGCGCGGCCGAGCGCGCCCTGCGCATAGTCAGCGATGCCCTTCAGCTCCGCGCCGCCGCCGGTCAGCACCACCTGCCGTCCGGTGGGGCTGTTGAAGCCCATACCGGCGAGCGCCGCATTCACTTCGGACATCAGCTGGTTCAACCGTTCGCAGATCACGCCGACCAGCGCGGCGCGCGTGATCTTGCCACCTTCCGCATTGGGGCCGGCACTCTGCCCCGGCACGGCGGCATCACCAAGGGGCGCGGCGATTTCTATCATCTCGCGGAAATCGCGGCGGTTCTGCATCGCAGACCCGTAGAAGCACTTGATCCGCTCCGCCTGGCTACGGCGGATGCCGAAGGCCGATGCGATATCGTCGGTGATGTCGGCGGCGCCGATGGCTATCGAATGCAGGCCGACCAGCATCCCGCCGGCATAGAGCGAGACATTCGTGACGCCTGCGCCCAATTCCACCAGCGCCACGCCAAGATCGCGTTCCTCCTCCGACAGGCAGGCAAGCCCCGTCGCAATCGGCGATGCGACGATCGAATTGACGTTGAGATAGGCACCGCGCACACACAGGTCGAGATTGGCGAGCGGTGCGCCGTCGGCAAGCACGACATGGATATCGACGCCGAGCAGGTCCGCGTGCATCCCGAGCGGCTTCTTCACCGGCACCCGGCCGTTGATGCTGAAACAGGTTGGCTGCGCATGGAGGACGACGCGCCCGTCCGGGTCGATGCCCTGCTGTCCGGTCGTCAGCAGATCGTCGATATCGGCCTGCTCGATCCGGTCGCCACCCATATCCCGCTCGACGGTGACGACATCGCTGACCAGGCTGCCGCCCGAAAAGCTGACCCAAACATCCTCGATATTGGTGCCCGCGACCCGTTCCGCCTGCTCCACCGTCTCGCGCACGGCGAGTTCCGTGCGCTCCATGTCGGCGATGAAGCCGCGTCGCACGCCCCGGCTCTCCCGCTGGCCAGTACCCAAGATAGCGAGTTCGCCGGTATCCGTGCGTCCGGCAATCAGCGCGGACACTTTCCACGACCCGATGTCGATCGCGGTGATCAGCTTGTCGACTTTGGGCTGGGCCATGGTTTTCAGCCTTCCTCGGACGGGTCTGGCGCCGGTGCGTCCGCCGCCTTGGCCGCCTTTTCAGTCGCCGTGTTCGGGGGCAAGCGCAGAATGAACCGATCCGGATCGCGCATGTCGAACTTCACGATGCCCCGGCCTAGCAGCCGGTTTACGCCGTCCATGCGCGCGAAATTCACCAGCGCGGCCGCCGATTGCTGCGCGCCCTCAGGCAGCGACAGCGTCTCACCCGACTGAAAGCGCAGGTCCCACCGTCGGTTCCCGACCCAGGTGGCGCCGGCCAGCAGGGGTTTGAGCGCCGGCGTGTTCTCCATCAGGCGCCCCAGCCCCGCCGTCTGGCGATTGGCATTGGGGCCGACTACCAGAGGCAGGTCGGGGATTGCGTCGGCCGACACGCCCTGCAGCACCACGCCATGCACGTCGATCAGCGCCAGGCGCCCTCCATTCTGCCAGATTGCCACCGGCTCGCGCTCGACGATATCGACCACCAGCGTGTCGGGCAGGCGGCGCGATATGCGCGCATCCTTGACCCAGCCGAGCCGCAGCATCTCGCCCCGGACATGGTCGAGATCGAGTGACAGCATCGACCGGTCGACCTGGCCGAGCGCGACATTGTAGACCGCCATCTCGTCCATCCGCTCGACGCCGCGGACCTCCACCTTCTCCACCTCGAAGCCGGCGCGCGCGGCAAGTTCCGCAGCCTCCTGCCGCGCCATGGCGGGCAGGCCGAAGAAGATCGCGAAGCCGACCATGGTGGCGGCGACGATCAGCACGATCGCCCAGGTCGCCATCGTCTGCACTGTCGCCTCGCTGACAGGAAGCGCGTCGAGCAGGCGGTCGAACCAGGACTGGCGCTTGAGCTGCCGTCCGCGCTTGCCGGCAGGGCGCCGGGCGGCCGGCTTGGCCAGCCTGGTCGTGCTGCCCCGGCGGATATGTGCGTCGCTCATGCCCCAGTCCCCCGATATTGCCGCTCCAGCGCTTCCTCGACGATCCGCTCGACCAGTTCGGCATAGCTTATGCCCAGCTTCGCGGCCTGCTCGGGCACCAGGCTCAGCGGCGTCATGCCCGGCTGGGTGTTGACCTCCAGCAGGAACAAGCCCTCGACGCCCTGTTCATCGTCCCAGCGGAAGTCGGAGCGCGACGCCCCGTTGCAGCCGAGCAACTGATGCGCCCGCAGTGCGATCGCCTTGCACGCCGCCGTGATCTCGTCCGGTATCTCCGCCGGACAGACATGTTCGGTCATGCCGTCGGTATATTTGGCGTCGAAGTCGTAGAAACCGCTCTTGGGCCGCAATTCGGTAACCAGCAGCGCGTCCTCGCCCAGCACGGCGGTGGTCAGTTCCCGGCCGCGGATGAAGGGTTCGGCGAGCAATTCCTCGAAATCCTGCCAGGGTCCGGCGCTGTCCCGGCCGATCGGCTGCCCATAATTGCCATCCGCCGTGACGATGGCCACCCCGACCGAACTTCCCTCATTCACCGGCTTCACCACATAGGGACGCGGCAGCGGGTCACTCTCGAACAGGCTCGCGCTCTTGACGATATGCCCGCCCGGCATCGGGATGCCATGGGGCATCAGCGCCTGCTTGGTCAGCACCTTGTCGATGGCGATCACCGAGGTGGCGAGGCCCGAATGGGTATAGGTGAGGCCCATCAGGTCCATCATGCCCTGAACCGTCCCGTCCTCGCCCGGCACGCCGTGCAGCGCGTTGAACACGACATCGGCGCCGGCTTCGCGCAGCCGCGCCGCGACGTCGCGGTCCATGTCGATCCGCGTAACCCTGTGCCCGCGCGATTCCAGCGCCTTGGCCACGCCCTCGCCGGACGACAGCGACACCGGCCGCTCCGCCGACCAGCCGCCCATGAGCACAGCGACATGCCAGGGGCCGCGGCTCATATCTCCCCTCCCGCTTGCGGGAGGTCGAACGGAGGCACGTGACTCCGTTCGAGGGGGAGGGCCTGTTCAGAAGCCAGCGCAGACACGCCCTCCCCTAACCCCTCCCGTAAACGGGAGGGGAATTTACCCACTCGCCGGATTTCCCACTCGAGCTCCACGCCGCTCCTGTCCTTCACCCGCCGCCGCACTTCCTCACCCAGCGCCTCAATGTCGGCGCTGGTCGCCTCGCCGGTGTTCAGGAGGAAGTTCGTGTGCTTTTCGCTCACCTGCGCGCCGCCCAAAGCCAGCCCGCGACATCCCGCCTCGTCCACCAGTTGCCAGGCCTTGTGGCCATCCGGGTTCTTGAAGGTCGATCCGCCCGTCTTGCTGCGCAGCGGCTGGCTTTCCTCGCGCGCGGCGGCGATGCGGTCCATCTCGGCCTGAATCTCCGCCGGTTCGCCAGGTTTGCCATGGAATATCGCGCTCACCACGACGGCACCGTCGGTAAGGTTGGAATGTCGATAGCTGTAAGCGAGGTCGCGACAGGCCAGCGTCACCTGCTCGCCCGAACGCAGCACGACATCGCATTCGACCAATATGTCGCGTGTCTCGCGGCCATAGGCGCCGCCGTTCATCCGCACGAAACCCCCGACCGTGCCGGGGATCGAGCGCAGAAATTCGAGACCCGCCACGCCCTTGTCGCGCGCGGTCGAAGAGACGAGGATGCCCGACGCCCCGCCGCCGCAGCGCAACGTCGTCGCATCGGTCGCCTCGACTTTAGCAAACGGCTTGCCCAGCCGCACGACGACACCGGGAACGCCGCCGTCGCGGACGATGAGGTTGGAGCCAAGGCCCAGCGCCATGACCGGGACGTCCCGGTCCAGTTGCGCGAGGAAGTCGGACAGGTCGTCGATGTCGGCCGGCTCGAACAGCCATCGCGCCGCGCCGCCGCTCTTGAACCAGACGAGCGGCGCCAGCGGCGCATCCGCCGTCAGCTTGCCGCGCACGGATGGCATCGCCGGGTCAAGGGAGGGCGCGGTGGCGCTCACGCCGTTTCCTTCGCCTTGGCCGTGACGACCTCAGCCAGCCCCGCCGCCCATTTGGTAATGTCGCCGGCGCCCAGGCAGATGATCATATCGTCGGCCTGCACGTCGACGGCAAGCGCAGTGGCGAGTGCCTCGGCGCTGTCGATGGTCGAGGCGGCGCGATGTCCCCGCCGCTTCAGCCCCGCCACCAGCGCGGCGCTGTCTATGTCCTCGATCGGCTGCTCGCCGGCGGTATAGACGGGCGCGGCATAGACGATGTCGGCGTCGTTGAAGGCCTGCTGGAATTCGTCCATCAGGTCGCGCAGGCGGGTGAAGCGGTGCGGCTGGACGACCGCGATGACACGGCCCCGCGCCCCTTCGCGCGCGGCGGCCAGCACGGCCTTGATCTCGACGGGGTGGTGGCCATAGTCGTCGATGACGGTTGCGACACCGTCCCCCACCGGGATTTCCCCGACCTTGGTGAAGCGCCGCTTGACCCCGCCGAACTTGGCGAAACCGGTCTGGATGGTCGCGTCGTCGATGCCCATGTGCAGCGCCACGCCGATCGCCGCCATGGCATTCAGAACATTGTGCCGGCCGGGCATCGGCATTTCGATGCCCTCGATGCGTCGGGTGGAACCGTCGCGCTCGCGGATCTGCACGTCGAAGCGGTTGCCGCCGGGGAAGCTCACGACATTGTCGCCGCGAATGTCCGCTTGGGCCGAGAAACCGTAGGTGACGATCCGCCGGTCCTGTACGCGCGGCAGGATCGCCTGAACCTCGGGATGATCCAGGCACAGCATCGCCGCGCCGTAGAAGGGCACGTTGCCGACAAATTCGACGAAGGCGTCCTTCACCCGGTCGAAGCTGCCATAATGGTCGAGATGCTCGGGATCGATATTGGTCACGACCGCGATCGTGCCGTCGAGACGCAGGAAGCTGCCGTCGCTCTCGTCCGCTTCCACGACCATCCAGTCGCTGTTGCCGAGCCGCGCGTTGGAGCCGTAGCTGTTGATGATGCCGCCGTTGATGACGGTCGGGTCCACCCCGCCCGCATCGAGCAGCGCCGCAACCATCGACGTGGTCGTGGTCTTGCCATGCGTCCCGGCGATGGCGACGGTGGATTTGAGGCGCATCAGTTCCGCGAGCATTTCGGCCCGGCGGATCACTGGCACACGGTTCTCCAGCGCGAGTTCGACCTCGGGATTGCCGCGCTTGATCGCGGTCGAGGTAACGACCACGGCGGCGTCGCCCAGATTTTCGGCCTTGTGGCCGATCATCACCGTGATGCCCTTCTTGCGAAGGCCTTCCACGACATAGCCCTCGGACACGTCGGACCCCTGCACCTTGTAGCCAAGGTTATGCATGACCTCGGCGATGCCGGACATGCCGATGCCGCCGATGCCGATGAAATGGATCGTGCCGATGTCGGTGCCGACGCCCTTCATGCTTCAAGCCTTCCCGGCACGGGGATGTTGCTGGCCGAAGGCCAGGCGGCGGGAGCGTACCCCATGAGCGGCGTGGCGAGGAGAGTCCCCTCCACCACCCTCCCCGTTCCGGGGAGGAATTGCGCTGCGGCCATCACGCCGGCACCCCCTGCAAGGTCAGGCTGGTCGGCATGGGCGTCACCTTCACCGGATCGTTCATGATCGGCGCCTTGCCAATGCTCTCCAGCAGATCCGCCATGTCCCGCGCGGCATCAGGCCGGCCGCAGGAACGCGCCCGCTTTGCGGCGTTCAGCAGCGCGCCGGGTTCCAGCGCCATCTTTTGCATCTGCTTGGCCAGTTCGACCGCCGTGAAGCGCGATTGCGTGATCGTGCGCGCGCCGCCGGCCTCGGTCATCTCGCGCGCGTTGGCAGTCTGGTGATCGTCCATCGCGCTAGGCAGGGGCACCAGGATCGCCGGTCGCCCGGCGCAGGTCAGCTCCGCCAGGGTCGAGGCACCCGCCCGCGCGATCACCAGATGCGACCAGCCGAGCTTTTCGGGCACGTCATTGAAATAGGTGGCAAGGTCCGCTGGTATCTCCATGTCGGCATAGGTCTTGCGCACCCTGTCGATATCCTCAGCGCGGCACTGCTGCGTCACCTGGAGCCGACGACGCAGGCTGACCGGCAGCATCGACAACCCGTCGGGCACGACGTTCGACAATATGCTCGCGCCCTGGCTGCCACCGATCACCAGCACCCGGAACACGCTTTCGTCGGTCAGCGCCGGGAATTCCTCGTCGCGCAGCTCCTTCACTTCCTCGCGCACGGGATTGCCGACCAGATGAACCTTGGCGGCATATTTGTCCTTCAGCCGCTCGACGTTCGGATAGGCGGTCGCGATCGCATCGACCCGGCCCGACAGCAGCCGGTTGACGCGGCCGAGCACCGCATTCTGCTCGTGAATCGCGGTCGGAATGCCGTCCGCCAGCGCGGCGAGCAGCGCAGGCATCGCGGGATAGCCGCCGAAGCCGACGACTGCGGTGGGCTTGAACGTCTCGTTCAGCCGCCGCGCCATCGCGCGTCCGGCCAGGATCGCCTTCAGCGCGCCGGGCCAGCTGCGCGGATTCTTGGTCATGCGGCCGGCGGGCAGCACATGCACACCCGCCTTGTCGAAAATGCCGGGGATCTTTGCCCCGCGCTCGTCGGTGACCAGCGCGACATGGTGGCCGCGCGCCATAAGTTCCTCCGCCACGGCATGGGCCGGAATCATATGACCCCCCGTCCCGCCGGCGGCGAGGACGAAGTGACGGGAAATGCTCATCGGCCGCTCCATTTGACGACGGTATGGTGCCTGCCCAGGAAGGGATTTCGCCGCGTGAAGGCGAGCAGCAGGCCGATACCAATGCTGAGCGCCAGCATAGAGGAGCCGCCATAGCTGATAAAGGGCAGCGTCATGCCCTTGGACGGAAATATCTGCGCATTGACGCCCATGTTGATGATCGCCTGGATGCCGAACTCCACCGTCAGGCCAGCGGCCGCCAGGATGGTGAAGCTGTCCTCCTCATCCAGCAGGCGCAGCAGGACCCGCACGACGACGGCGAGATAGACGAGCGCGATGGCGATGCAGGCGAGCAGCCCAAACTCCTCGCCGATGACGGAGAAGATATAGTCGGTATGCGCCTCTGGCAGGCGAAACTTGTTCTGACCGCCGCCGGGCCCCACGCCGGTGAAGCCGCCATGGGTGATGGTGCGGAAGGCGAGATCGGTCTGGTCAGGGCCGGTATCCTGGCTGACGCCGATCCCGAGGAAGTCGTTGATCCGCTGACGGCCATTTTCGTAGAATGTGTAGGTCGCGACCAGCAGGCCGATGGCGGCGACGCCCATCGCCCCGATCATTCGCATCGACACGCCCGACAGCAAGAGCAGCGCACCCCAGCAGGCACAGAAGATGACCGTCTGCCCGAAATCGGGCTGGCGCATCAGCACCAGCGCGATGACAATGGTGAGGCCGCCGGTGATCGGGATAACCGGCAGCGTCGCGTCGCGCCCGCGTAGCGACAGCAGCCAGGCGATCGTCACGACATAGGCGGGCTTCAGGAACTCCGAGGGCTGGAAACGAAAGCCCGGCAGGTCGATCCAGCGCTTGGCGCCATTGATCGTCGATCCCAGCAGCGGCACGAACAGCAGCATGACGAGGAAGAAGGCGCACAGGAACAGCGCCAGCCGCCGCGCCTGTTGCCGGGGCAGCATGGAGATGACCAGCATCACCGGAAGGCCAAGCAACACCCAGATCAGCTGGCGGTAGAAATAGATGAGCGGATTGACCGCTATGGCATCGGTCGACCGGTCGATCGCGGCGACCGGCGACGCCGCGGCGACGGCCACCAGCCCGATCGCCATCAGCACGACGATCAGCGACAAGAGGACGCGGTCGATCTCCCAGAACCAGATGGCGAGCGCGGTACGTTCGCGGGGCACGGTACGCCCCTTGAAGCCCTTCACAAGCTCTCCCGGCCTGAACATGCCAATCGGCCCTTCCCTACTCATTCCAGCGCCCCCGTATCGCGATGTTCGAGCGCGGCGACGGCAGCCTCGAAGGCATCGCCCCTGGCTTCGAAATCGCGAAACTGGTCGAAACTCGCGCAAGCGGGCGAAAGCAAAACCACATCGCCCGGCTGCGCGATGCGCGCTGCGCGGCGGACGGCTGCCGATAGCATTTCCGAGTCATCCACCGCCATAGACGGCCGCAGCAGATCGGCGAACATATGCCCCGCTTCGCCGATCGTATAAGCGTGTGCGACATTGCCGAAATGAGGAGCGCACTCGTCCAGGTTGTCGCTCTTGGAGAGGCCGCCAACGATCCAGTGGATACGCGGCTTGCCGTCCACGGGCGGCCAGGCGGCGAGCGCCGGCGCGGTGGACGCGGGGTTGGTCGCCTTGCTGTCGTTGACGTAGAGGACGCCGTCGCGGGTCGCGACCGCCTGCATCCTGTGCGGCAGGCTGGCGTAGCTGGCGATGGCGGGGAAGATATCCTCGTCCGATATGCCGAGCGCGCGGGTCACGGCAATGGCGACAGCAGCGTTCTGCGCATTGTGCGGACCTTGGAGGGCCGGCCATCCGAGTTGCGTGGCGGGATCGATGTCGGTCGACTTCACCTCGACAAAGTCGTTCTCCGGCGACAGGTTTCGCGCGATCCCACGGCTGGGATCGTCCTCGGTCGCGATCACCGCGACATGTCCCGCAGACTGCATGGCGAACAGCCGCGCCTTCGACGCGACATAGCCTGCGAACCCGTCATAGCGGTCCAGATGATCCGGCGTGATGTTGAGCAGGACGGCGACGTCACAGTCCAGGCTCTGGGTCAGGTCTATCTGGTAGCTCGACAGCTCCAGCACATAGACGCCGGCTCCGCGCAGGTTGGGCTCCAGCGGTTCCTGCCCCAGGATCGGCAGGCCGATATTGCCGCCCATCCGGGTGGGGAAGCCAGCCTGCTCGATGATGTGATGAATGAGCGCGGTAGTGGTCGACTTGCCGTTGGTGCCGGTGATGCCGATCACCTTGTGCGGCGGGAGGGCCGGCCGGGCGAGCGCGAACAGCTCTATGTCGCCGATGATCGGCACGCGCGCGATGGCGGCGCGCTGCGTGATGGGGTGTTTGTTGAGCGGGACGCCGGGCGACACGACGATGCCGTCGAAACCGGCCAGGTCGATCTCCATCGGATCGCCGATCTCGGCCCTGTCGGCGACCTTGCAACGCGCGACCTCCTGGCTGTCCCAGGCGACGACGCGCGCGCCGGATGCGACCAGCGTCTCCACGGTGGCGAGGCCCGAACGGGCGAGGCCGAGCACCGCATAGGTCTTTCCCGCAAAGGCGCCTGAGATGATCATGCTACGATCATCGCAGCTTCAACGTCGCGAGGCCCGCCAGCGCCAGCACGAAGGCGATGATCCAGAAGCGGATGACGACGGTCGGCTCCGACCAGCCCAGCTGCTCGAAATGGTGGTGGATCGGGGCCATCCTGAACACGCGGCGCCCGGTGCGCTTGTAGAAGAAGACCTGAATGATGACGCTCATCGCCTCCACCACGAACAGGCCGCCAATGATGCCGAGCACGATCTCATGATGCGCGGTGACCGCGATGACACCGATCGTCCCGCCCAGCGCCAGCGACCCGGTATCGCCCATGAAGACGGCGGCTGGCGGCGCGTTGAACCAGAGGAAGGCCAAGCCGGACCCGATGATCGCGCCGCACAGGATGGTGAGGTTACCGGCGCCCGCCACGTGCGGAATGCCGAGATATGCCGCGAAATCGGCGCGGCCCACGAGATAGACGATCAGCATGAACGCCAGGCAGGCGATGATGACAGGCATGGTCGCGAGCCCGTCCAGGCCGTCGGTCAGGTTCACCGCATTGCCGAACGCCACGATCACGAAAGCAGCGAACAGGAAATAGAAGGGACCCAGCTCGATGGCCGGGCCATTGTAGAAGGGGACGTAGAGAGCGGTATTGCCATGCTGGCTGACGATCATCCACGCGGCAAACCCCGCGATCAGGAACTCGAACACCAGCCGCGCCTTGCCCGACAGTCCCTTGTGGCTGGCCTTGGTCACCTTGTCATAATCGTCGAGGAAGCCGATCGCGCCGAAGCCCAGCGTCACGAACAGGCAGGCCCAGACATAGATGGATGACAGGTCCATCCACAGCAGCACCGAAGCCACCATGGACGTCAGGATCATGAGGCCGCCCATGGTGGGCGTACCCCGCTTGGCGAGATGCGTCTGCGGCCCGTCGTCGCGGATCGGCTGGCCCTTGCCCTGGCGCACGCGCAACCAGCCGATGAAGCGCGGCCCGATGACCAGACCAATGATCAGCGCGGTCGCGATCGCCGCGCCCGCGCGGAAGCTCAGATAACGGATAAGATTGAAAATACCCGGAAAATCCATGTTCTGGGCAAGCCAGTAGAGCATCGTCAACTTTCTCCGTCGTCGGGCGTCGCGCTTAGCGCCGCGACCAGCCGCGACAGGCCGATCCCGTTCGATCCCTTGACCAGGATCGCATCGCCCGCCCGAATATCCTTTTCCAGCAGGCCGGTCGCCGCCGCCGCATCCGGGACATGGGCGAATTCGACGATGCCGTCCAGCACATCCGCCAGCGGCTGCATCTCCGCGCCGACCAGGATCGCATAGTCGACACGCCCGCTTGCGAGAGAGCCGGCGAGATCGGCGTGAAGCGCGGCGCTGCGTTCGCCCAGCTCGCGCATCCCGCCCAGCACCGCGACCCGACGATCGGCCTTTTCCCGGCCCAGTTGCTTGAGCGTCGCAGCCATGCTGAGCGGATTGGCGTTGTAGCTTTCGTCGATCAGGAGCGCGGCGCCGGCACCCACCGGCAGGCGTCGCCGCTCGCCGCGCCCGGGCAGGCCCGGCATCTCGGCCAGCGCTAGTCCGGCTAGCGCCAGGTCGGCGCCCAGCGCCTCTACCACCGCCAGCACCGCAAGGGCATTCGACACCCAATGCTCGCCCGGCGCGCCGACGGTGAAGCAGAGTTCAGCCCCCGGCAGGCTGGCGGTCACCAGCGTTCCGCCATCTGCCGCCGGCACAGCCTCCTGCGCGCGCACGTCCGCCCCGGCGCCGAAGCCGAAGGTCAGGATTCGCGCGGCATGGCGCTCCGCCTTGTTGTAAAGGGTGGCGACATGCGGGCTGTCATAGGGGATGACGGCGGTGCCGCCGGGCATCAGCCCCTCGAAAATCTCGGCCTTGGCCTCGGCGATCTTGGCTTCGGTGCCGAAAAATTCGATATGGGCGGGCGCGATCGCGGTCACCACCGCGACATGCGGGCGCACCTGACGCGTCAACGCGGACAGCTCGCCGGCATGGTTCATGCCCATTTCGAAAATGCCGTATTCGCTATCGCGCGGCATCCGCGCGAGGCTGAGCGGTACCCCGACATGATTGTTGTAGCTCTTGACCGAGCGATGGACGCGATCGGGGGCGGAGCGGTCCAGCGCGTGGAACAATGCTTCCTTGGTGCCCGTCTTGCCGACCGATCCGGTGACGCCGACCACCTTCCCCTTCATCCGCTGGCGCGATGCGCGGCCAAGGGCATCCAGCGCCACCGCGGTGTCCTTCACCAGGACATGGCGATTGCCGACATACTGGCTGGTCATGGCTCCGGCCGCGCCCGCCTCAAACGCCTTGCCGACGAAGCGGTGGCCATCGGTGGCATCGCCTTTCATCGCGACGAAAAGGTCGCCGGGGCCGACTTCGCGGCTGTCGAAGGCGATGCCGCTGACGGTGAACGGCGCGGACACGGCGCCCCCAACGGCGTGCGCGATCTCGTCTGAGGTCCAGAGGGGACCCGTCACGCCAGACCCCTTTCCGTTGGTGAGAGCGTGCCAAATCTCAACCCGCGCACTCCCGTGCCACGGTCACGTCGTCGAAGGGCAACACCCGGTCGCCGATGATCTGTCCCTGCTCATGCCCCTTGCCCGCCAGCAGCACGATATCGGCCGGTCCGGCCAGCGCGATTGCGGCCGCGATCGCGGCGCGCCGCCCGCCAATTTCCTGCGCACCCGGCGCGCCCGCCATCACCGCCGCGCGGATCGTGCCCGGCTCTTCGGAGCGCGGATTGTCGTCGGTGACGATGACATGATCGGACAGTTCGGCCGCGACCTTGCCCATTTGCGGCCGCTTGCCGGCATCCCGGTCGCCGCCGGCACCGAAGAGCGTGATGAGCCGGCCGCGAGTGTGCGGCCGCAGCGCCTCTATCGCAGCGCGCAAACCCTCCGGCGTATGGGCATAGTCGACGTAGACCGGCGCGCCGGCGCGGGTGATGACGGCGCGCTCCAGCCGCCCGCGCACAGGCTGAACCCGCGCCAGCAGGTCCAGCACGGCGCACACGTCACCCCCGGTCGCGATGACCATTCCGGCGGCTGTCAGCGCGTTCGCGGCCTGATAGGCACCGATCAGCGGCAGCTCGACATTGTAGCTGTTGCCTTGTGCGGCGATGGCCAGCGTCTGCCCGAGATGCGTGGGCGTGCGCGACAGGAGCTTGAGCGCGGTGCCTTGCTCGCCCACGGTCAGCAGCCTGAGGCCCCGCGCCCGTACCCGCGCGATCACCTTGTCGGACCAGGCGTCGTCGGCCCACACGACCGCCGCGCCGTCACTGCTGACGACCTCGTCGAACAGCCGCATCTTGGCGTCGAAATAGCTGTCCATGTCGCCATGATAGTCGAGATGGTCGCGCGACAGGTTGGTGAAGGCGCCGGCCAGCACCGGCAGTCCTTCGGTGCGATACTGGTCGAGACCATGGCTCGACGCCTCGAACGCGGCATGGGTGATGCCTTCGCGCCGCAGGCCCGACATATTGGACAGGAAGGTGACGATATCGGGCGTGGTGAGGCCGGTGGACACCTGATCGACCGATGTCGTCACCCCCAGGGTGCCGATCGATGCGGCCTTGTGCCCCATCATGCGCCAGAGCTGGCGGACCAGCTCGACATTGCTGGTCTTGCCGTTGGTGCCGGTAACGGCGACGGTGACGTCCGGGAAGGGCGCGAACCAGCGGGCGGCGAGCTGCGCGAACAGACGGCGCGGACTGGAGTGGGCGATGTGCACGGCGCCCTCGACCACCGCCTCGGGCCGGGCGACGACAGCGACCGCGCCAGCGGCAACGGCGTCGCGGATATAATCCTCGCCATTGACGCGCAGGCCCGGGAATGCGCCGAAGACCGCCCCGCGCGCGACCTTGCGATTGTCGATGGCGAAGCCCGACACCGGCAGGTCGGCCGCCGTTTCGGCTATGCTCGCCAGTCCCTGCGTCAGCGCGCCCAGGCGCATCATTCCTCTCCCTTGGACTTCCACAGCAGCGGCATCAGCGCGGAGATGTCGATGTCGTGCGTCTGGTCGGGCAGGATGCCCATCATCGGGCCTATCCGTTCGACCACGCGCCGCACGACGGGCGCGGCCGTCCAGGCGGCAGTGCGCAGGCCGAAGGTCTTCGCATTGCCCTTGGGCTCGTCCATCATGGTGAGGACGATGTAGCGGGGATGATCCATCGGGAATGCGGAGGCGAAGGTTGTCACCAGCGAACTCCTGTTATAGCCGCCCTCCTCGGGCTTTTCGGCCGATCCGGTCTTGCCGCCGACGCGGAAGCCCTTGGCATCGGCACTGCGGCCAGTACCTTCCGCGACGATCAGGCGCAACATGGCGCGCATCTTGGCGCTGGTGTCGGCGGAAAAGGCGCGGTGGCCGGCCGGAACCTCGTCGGGACGCAGCTTGCGCAGCGTCGCGGGGCGCCAGGTGCCCCCGTTGACGAGCGCGGCATAGGCGCAGGCAAGGTGCAGAGGGGTCACCGCGATGCCGTGGCCGTAAGATACGGTCATGTTCGTGACCCGACCCCAGCTCGACGGCCAGATGCCCGCCGCGCGCTCCTTCAGTTCGACCGGCGCGCGCTGGTCGAAGCCGAGGTCGCGGAACAACGCCTGCATCGGCCCTGGCCCCATTTCGTCGGCGATCCGGGCGGTCACGATGTTGGAGCTGTGTACCAGCGTCTCGGGCACGTTCAGCCAGCGCCGCATCGGATGGTCGTCCTTGATGCGAAAGCCGCTGACCTGCAACGGCTCGGTCGCGTCGTAGCGCTTGGCCAGCGAGGGGACGACGCCCTGGTCCATTGCCTTGCCGATCGACAGCGGCTTGAAGGTGGAGCCCAGTTCGTAGCGCGCCTGCACGATCTGGTTGCAGAAGGGCGATCCGCTGCAGCTCTTGCCGGAAAAATCCTGGAGCTTGTTGGGATCGAAGGTGGGGATCGACGCCATGGCGAGGACCTCGCCGGTATTGACGTCCAGTATGATGCCCCCCGCCCCTTTGGCGTTCTGCGCCACCATTTCGGCGTAGAGCTCGCTTTCGAGGACGCCCTGCACCCGGCTGTCGATCGATATCGCCAAGGGCTGGCCGCGCAGCGCGGGATCGGTCAGCCGTTCATTGAAGGCCGACTCTACACCCATGCCGCCGACACCCTCGCTGTCGGGCGCGAAGCCCAGCACATGGGCGCCCAGCGAGCGTTGCGGATAGAGCCGCTCCTTCTCGCGCGGATATTCGATGCCGATCTCGCCCAGCGCGTTCACGGCCGCGACTTCCTCTGGCAGCGCGCGGCGACGCAGATAGGCCCAGCCCTTGCCGCTCAGTTTCTTGTAGAAGGCGGCCTCGGGCTCGTCAGGGAAGATCTCGTGCAGTTTGCGGGCCAGTTCGGCCGGCTCGCCAATGAGCTTCGAGGGGCGGACGGCGATGGCATAGGCATCCATCGTGCGCGCCAGCGCGACGCCGTTCCGGTCAACGATGTCGGCGCGGGCCGGAACGAAGACCGATAGCGGCCCTTCGCCGCGCGCGCCGGTGGAAAAAACGCCGACCCAGGTGAGCCGCAGGATCAGGAGCGCCGTGATGCCCAGGAACAGCATCAGTAGCAGCATCAGCCGATGATGCGCGACAGCCGTCAGGTTCGCGCGATGCCGGCTGATCCGGCCACCGGCATGGACGACGATGGTGGCCATCAGCGCTTCGCCCCCTTGCTCTCACGCGCGGCACGGGCGGTCAGATCTCCCAGGGTCCGGGAATCGAGCAGGCTGGCATCCAGCATCGCCATGCGTTCTGCCTGGCGCGCCACGGCGTCTGGCTTCGCGCTGTCGCGTACCGTGACCGCACTCGCATTGTTGGTGCCGGCCTTCGCGCGGACCGGAGCGATGCGATCGACATTGTCGGCGGCGCGCGCGCTGCGAATGACCGACAGTTCCTCGACGATGGGCGTTGCTGCCGCCGTGATCGTGGGCACGGGCGCCGCAACAGGGGCCGGCATGGCGACAGCCATGGGTTCACCCGCATTCATGTCGGCCATCGCGACCATCACCGGCGGGGCGACATAGTCGGGGCCGTTTGGCTGGATCCCGTCGAGATGCGCCAGCGCGCGCTCACCGCCCAGATACTGCACTGCCGTCGGCGCGGCGTAGAAGAAATCTTCCGCATTCCAGCGCTCCAGTTGGCGCATGTTACCGCGCGCGCTGAATTCGGTCTCCAGGTAGCGCACGTCCGACTGCGCCCGTGCGATCTGCGCGCGCACCCGCATCAGTTCGTTGCGCTCGGTCGCGACCTTCAGCGATACCAGATAGGCGCCGAGCGCGCCCAGAGCGACCAGCAGCACCCAAAACAGGCTTTGCAGCCTCTTGACGGCGATCATGGGCGGGCACTCCGGGAGGCGGTGGCTGGGGCGACGACGACCGGGGCGGCGGTCCGCACGGCGCTGCGCAGGGTGGCGGACCGGGCGCGGGGGTTGCGCGCCAGTTCGGCCTCGCCGGGGCGGACAGGTTTGGCCGGCTTTTCGAAAGTCGGGCGCGGGCCGGCGGCCTGCGTCGGCAGATGGCGGGACCCCTGCCCCTCGCCGCCGCTGCGCCTACGCAGGAACTGCTTGACGATGCGATCCTCCAGACTGTGGAAGGTGACGACAGCCAGCCGACCGCCCTCCTCCAGCACCGCCTCGGCCGCTTCCAGCCCCTGCTCCAGTTCTTCCAGTTCACGGTTCACATGGATGCGGATCGCCTGGAAGAGGCGGATCGCGGGGTCCTTCTTGTCGTGCGGCTTGTAGCCGAGCGCGCGCCGGACGACATGGGCAAGCTCGCTGGTGCGCGCCAGCGGCCGCGCCGCGACGATCGCGCGCGCCACCCGGCGGGACCGGGGCTCCTCGCCATAGCGGTAGAGGACATCGGCGATATCCTCCTCGGCAGCGTTGTTCAGGAAGTCGGCAGCGCTCTCCCCCTGCTGGCTCATCGTCATTAGTAACGGCCCGTCGGCCTGGATCGAGAAGCCGCGATCGGCGCGGTCGAGTTGCATCGAGGAGACACCGATGTCGAGCGTCACGCCGGACACGGTAGCGATGCCCGCTTCGTCCAGCAGCGACGCCATGCGCGAAAACTCGCCCTCGATCAGGGTGATGCCGTTTTCGGCCGCCGTCGCTTCGCCCTCACGGATCGCATCAGGGTCGCGATCGAAGGCAATGACACGCGCGCCCGCCCGCGCCATGGCGGCGGAATAGCCGCCCGCGCCGAAAGTGCCGTCGACATGGGTTTCGCCTGGCGCGATGGCGAGGGCGCCGAGCACTTCGGCAAGCAGCACCGGGACATGCCGGTCGGGGGTTGCTGCGGTCATTTCCCGCTCTTCTCCCGCTCGTCCAGCCAGCGCCGCACCTTGTTGCGGATCAGTTCGGGACGCTCCTTGCTGTCGAGCAGGGTTTCAGGCTTCCACATCTGGAAATAGCGGCCGACGCCGTAAAAGAAGACGGCATCGCCGATGCCATATTCGTGGCGGAAATCGGCGGGTAGCGCGAAGCGGCCGCCATCGTCGAAATTGACCAGCTCGATCGCGCCCAGCTGCACTTCGTTCAGTGGGTCCATCTTGAACGGGCGGCCGGCGGCGCGGGCCTGAAGCTCCTGGTCCTCGGCGTCTCGGAACATGTGCTGGCGGTGCGATTCGCCAAAGCCGATGGCGCAGGGGTTTTCGCCGTGGACCGAAACGCACAACGTCGTGTCGCCCCCGCTGGAAAGCTTCACCTGTTTGCGCATGTCGAGCGGCAGCACGAACCGGCCCTTGCCGTCCGCGACGCTGAACGCATTGCCTGAGTAGAGAATGACATCCGACACTGGATGGACCCGACGCCCCCTGTTCGCGGGATGCAGACCGTCAGGCGCTGAATCGCTCGCGCGACCCAACGGGTACCGTCCTGGCTGATCTGAACCCCAATAGGATTTCGATACCAATCAACACGGGGCAAGAAAAGGGAAAAGTCGGGACAGGATGGGAAATCCTGTTTTGTTCTGGTTTTAGTCCGATTTCATTCGTTCGACTTTGGTCTAAGCCGGGTCGGGCCGCTGCGAAAGCCTATAGGCCTGGCATGCAAAAGCAACGCGCCCAACGCGGCCCAGAACAGCCCTGCCAACACCGCCAGGCGCACACCCTTTTCGAGATCGGCGGCGCTGCGGACCCACCGTCGATCGCCGGGCAGGGTCGCACCAAGCCATGCTGCGATCAGCGCCGGGGTGTCGGCGCTCCACTGTCGCGGATCGCGCGGATCGGCGGGGTCCGCCAGCCAGAGCCGGTCGTCGATCATGTCAGCGTCCGCGACCACGGTCACGGTACCACGCCCGATTGCGCAGCGGGCGGCGAACCCATCGGCGAAGCGGGTGCAGCCTGTGCCGCGGATAACCAGTGGCGCGGTGCCGAGCAGCGTCATCACCGCGCCGCCCCGCACCGGCAGGCGGCGCTCGTCCATCGTCGGCGACTCGCCGAAGTACAGGCCCCAATGCGCGAGCAACGGCGTTAGCGCGCTGGCCGGAGGCGCGCGGCGCCGGTCGCCAACCGGCAGCGGCGAGGGCCAGCGCAGCAACGGGTCGGCCAGGATGACGGCGCGGCCGCCCCGCCGCACCCAGTCGTCGATCGCGACGAGCGCTTCGGGTGCCATCGCGCGCGGCTGGGCAATCAGCAGCCGGTCGATCCGTGCCAGCGCTGGATCGAGCGGGCTGTCGAGTGGGCGCACATCGAAGCGTAGACGCAATAGGCCGATGATCGGCGCATCGACGCGATTGCCTGGCAGCGTCGGCCCTTCCCGCCAGAACAGGGGCAAAGCGGTGATGACGGCGAGCTTCGCAGGCGACGTGGTTTCGGATGCGAGAGGGCGCGCTTCCCCAACCCGCCAAAGGGTCAGGGCTGCGGCCAGGCACAAGACGGCCGCGAGCAACCGCCGCGCGCGGAACAACATGGCTGCGCACACGCCTAGCAAAACCGGGCTCAGAAGCAGAATGACAGGCCAGATCGCAGGCGATCGCCCTGCGGCGAGCCAGCACAGCAGGGGGACAACGCCTGCCGAACCCGCAAGCCATGCGCCCTTCACCATAGAGCGAAGAGGCGGGCGCCCGATGATAAAGCTCCGGGGGGCGCAGGCCACATAGGCCGCCGCGCCCAGGATGAGCAGCGCGAAGGGCGTCCAGGATCGAGGGTCGGCCTGGCCGGTGCGCAGCAGCGCCGGCAGTCCCGCGATGAGCAGTGCCAGCCCGCTTAGCCAGAACAGCAGGAAAGGCCGCACGATCGACGGCCCCCAACCGCGCCCCATGACCGCGCTGTCGTTGCTCAGCGGTCCATCGGCTTGGACAATTTGGGGTCAGGCTGCAGGTCGGGGACCACCGCCTGGTCGGCGGCCGGCTGGACCCCCAGCTCGGCGAGCGGATCCTTGGGCGCGACGGCATTGGCGCCGAGCGTCGGCACCACCGGCGGCGGCGCGGCGGCATCGCCGAGCCGCGCCTTGTCGATGACGATATTGGCAAGGCCCACCAGCAAAACGATGCCGGCCACGCCGGTGAGGCCGATCTGGATACGCTGCAACCCTTCCTGGCGCCGGCTGTTGTCGGCAGGCCGCACAGGCTCCGCCCGGCTCGCTGCATTTCTAAGGTCTGACGGCATCATCGGACTCCTTGGAAACAGGCGCTAAGCTGCCTTACCTATCCTGCGCGAGCCAGGGGAAGACGGTCAAGCCCTTCGCTTCCAGCCACTGCCGGTTGTAGAGCGTGGACAGGTAGCGAAAGCCCGTGTCGCATAAAATGGTCGCAATCCGCTTGCCCGGCCCCAATTGCTTCGCGAGCGCCACCGCGCCAGCGACATTGATGCCGGACGAAAGGCCAAGGCACAGCCCCTCCTCGCTGAGCAGGCGCCGCACCCATTCCAGCCCCTCCTCGTCGGAAATGCGGAACTGAGCGTCGATCGGCGCGCCTTCCAGATTGGCGGTGATGCGCCCCTGGCCGATGCCTTCCGCGACCGAACTGCCCTCCGCCTTCAATTCGCCATGGGCATAAAAGTTGTAAAGCGCGGCGCCGTGGGGATCGGCGAGGGCGATCGTCACGCCCTCGTCATGCGCCTTCAGCCCGAGCCCTACGCCCGCGATCGTGCCACCCGTGCCAACCGCGCAGACGAAGCCGTCCACCCGGCCTTCCATCTGGGTCCAGATTTCCTCGGCAGTACCCACGATATGCGCCTTGCGGTTGGCAATATTGTCGAACTGGTTGGCCCAGACCGCGTTTTCGGTCTCTTCCGCGATCCGGCGGCTGGTGTGGACGAAATGGCCGGGGTTGGAATAGGCGGCTGCCGGTACGGTCACCAGCTCGGCACCCAGCGCGCGCAGCGTGTCCATCTTCTCGCGGCTTTGGGTCTCGGGCATGACGATGATCGTCTTGTATCCCTTGGCACCGGCGACGAGCGCCAGGCCGATGCCGGTGTTGCCGGCCGTCCCTTCGACGATGGTGCCGCCGGGCTTCAGCAGGCCCTTTTCCTCCGCGTCGTTGACGATGAAGAGCGCCGCGCGGTCCTTGACCGACGCGCCCGGATTGGCGAATTCGCACTTGGCGAAGATATCGCATCCGGTCTCTGCGGAAGGGCCGGCCAGGCGGACCATGGGGGTATTGCCGATCAGGGCGAGACTGTCAGGCGTAATGAGCATGACAGGGGCATAGCGGAGCGCATGGCCGCTTGCCAAGCAAGCGATGCTTGGGGCGGAACAATGTCTGCCGTTAAGCCCTGCCATGGTTAACGTCCCGTTGCGGTACAGCGTTGATTCCGTGGAGGAATGCTTAGGAAGAATCGCGTAAGGGCGAGCTTCGCGCGGCCTCGCCCGCATAGCTTGCCAGAAGGATTAAGGTGCGACTGAGGGCACGATCGGACGGACGTCGGCTGGCGGGCTGGGCTATCCTTGCCCTGCTGGCGCTGGCGATCCCGCGCCTTCTGACGGCCACCCCGCTCGATCTGGTGGCGGCCAGCCATGCGCTCGACGATCCCGCCGAGAGATCGGGGCAGAATTTCCCGGGCTCGGCCTTCTTCTTCGCAGAGGGCGCGTTCGATCCGGTGCCGGGCGCGCTCACGGTGCAGAGCGAACATGTCATGGGTCTGGATCAGGTGGAGGCGGCGCCCGCCGGTCTGTTCCGCGGCATGACCGCGCTGGACGACCTGCGCGCGTTGAACTGCCTCACCTCGGCCATCTATTATGAGGCGGGCAACGAGCCCGAAGACGGCCAGCGCGCCGTCGCGCAGGTGGTGCTGAACCGGGTGCGCAGTCCGCTCTGGCCCAACAGCGTCTGCGGCGTCGTCTATCAGGGATCGGAACGAACCGACTATCGATGCCAATTCACCTTCAGCTGCGACGGATCGATGGCGCGTACCCCCGCCGCATATAGCTGGGTGCGTGCCCGCAGGATTGCGCAGCAGGCGCTCGGGGGAATGGTCTACAAGCCGGTTGGCGTCGCGACCCATTATCACACTCTCGCGGTCAGCCCCGCCTGGGCCTCGTCACTGCAGCCCATCGCCGTGATCGGCGCGCACATCTTCTATCGCAATCGCGGTTTTAATGGCACGGTCGCCGCCTTCCGCACCTCCTATGACGGGCGGGAGCTGATTTCCGGCCCAGCACGCCGCGCCTGGCCGGTCAAGCCGCTGGCCCCGGTGGAAAGCCTGGTCGAGCCTCCGCTGCCGCCACCACCCGCCTATGCGCCGCCGGTTGAGCAGCGTGGCTGGGCGCCCGTCCAGGCCCCGCGCGACGACGGTTTGCCACAATCGACGATCCGCGCCGAATATCGCAACACCGGCCGCCCGCTGATCTAGCATCGATGATTCATCGCGGTTGGCCGATGGGTGCTGTTTCGGACTAGCGCTGTAGATTTTTTTTGAGCTTAATCGAATGCTAACCATATAAGCGCCTGTTAATCGGGCAAACATTGCGCGTGATTTTTTTGCTTCCCGTTGGAACCGTTTCCCGTCTCGACGGGTTTTACTCTTCGGATAGCAAATCTTTTGCCCCCCGCTCTTGCTATCCAAACACACATGGACCCGGAACGCTCCCCCCCCCCCGACGCGTTCCGGGTCCAAATTGTTTGCATACCGAAAACTCCGTAAATTCATATTCTTACGCTGCCGGAACGCTTTGGCGCGCCGTGGGTTGAACGGTCGTCGCCGGACGCCGTGAGCCGGCCTCGCCTTCGGGAGTATCATATGAGCAAGAAGATCATCACCGCCCTCCTGCTGACCGGTTCGCTGCTGGTCGCAGCGTGCAACACTGTCGAGGGCGCGGGCCGCGACGTATCGAGCGCGGGACGCGCGGTGTCGGATGCCGCCGACTAAGTCTGCCTGAAGCCGATAAAAAAGCCCGCGCAGCTCTAGAGCCGTGCGGGCTTTTCTACGCCTCGGCAACCTCATCGGCCGCCTTCTTGCGGTCGGTGAACCAGATAGCGACGATCGTGATCTCGTAGAGCAGCAGGAGCGGTATCGCGAGCATCAGCTGCGATACCACGTCAGGCGGCGTCAGGACCGCAGCAAGAATGAAGGCGCCGACGATCATGTAGCGCCGCATCCCGATCAGCTGCGCCCGGCTGACGAAGCCGGCGCGGTTCAATAGCATCAGCAGCACCGGCATCAGGAAACTGATGCCGAACGCCAGAATGAACTGCATCACCAGCCCCAAATAGGCATCGGTGCTGGGCAGCGCCTCCACCTCCAGCCCGCTGGTGGTCCCCTGGAACTGAAGGAAGAAGTGGAAGGCGGTCGGCATCACCACGAAATAGGCGAGGCTCGCCCCCATCATGAACAGGAATGGCGTCGCGAGAATGAAAGGCAGCAGTGCCTTCTTTTCCTTCGCATACAGCCCCGGCGCAACGAACGCCCAGAGCTGGTTGGCGATGATCGGGAAAGACAGGAAGAAGGCGCCGAACACGGCGATCTTCACCTGCACGAAGAAGGCCTCGTACAGCTTCGTATAAACGAGCTTGCCGCCGCCCGACCCGAAAGCCTCCTTCAACGGATGCACCAGGATCGCGAACAGCTGCTCGGAAAAGTAAAAGCAGACGGCGCCGGTCAGGAACAGCGCGACGACGCATTTCAGCAGGCGGCTGCGCAGTTCGATCAGATGTTCGAGCAGCGGTGCCTTGCTTTCGTCGATATCGTTGATCATGCCGCCGCGTCGTCCTTGCGCGGGGCCGTGAGATAAGGCGGTGCGTCGGGGGACGGCGGCGCCTGCTCGGCCACGAAGGGCGGCTTGTCCACGGCGGCGCTCTCAACCGGCGCGGGCAGCGCCTCCACGGCGGGCGTTTCGACTTCGGGCGGATGCTCCTCCATGATGCGCCTGTTCTGCGACGCCCACTTCTTTTCCAGTTCCTCCAGCTCGACCTCGCGCACCATGGCGTCGATACCGGTGCGGAAGTGGCGGGCCATGCCCTGCGCCTTGCCGACGATCTGCCCGACCTTGTACAGCGCGCGTGGCAAATCCTTCGGCCCGATCACGATCACCGCGACGATGACGATCAGCAGGAGTTCGGAGGAATCGATGCCGAACATGGCGGCTTACCGGCGGCCCCTGGCGCTCAGCCCTTGGTCTTTTCTTCGGCCGCGCCGGAAACCGTCGTGCCTGCATCCTGCTCCGGAACGCGATGCCCCTCGATGCGGGTAGCGGCCTTTGCGGGCGGGACATCGTCGTCTTCGGCCATGCCCTTCTTGAAGCTCTTGATGCCTTTGGCGACGTCACCCATCAGCCCGGAGATCCGGCCGCCGCCGAACAGCAGCATGACGACCAGGAGCACGATGACCCAGTGCATCAGCGAAAAGGAACCCATTTTTCATCTCCAGAAACGAGAGCCCCATCTAGGCCTCTTCCTCGTCCTTTTCCAGAACGGATTGGCCGCCCATAGCCTCAAGCGCCAGATCGACCGGTTCTAGAAGGCCCGCCGCGCGCAGATCGTCGATGCCCGGCAGGTCGCGCCGGCTGCTAAGCCCGAAATGTGACAGGAATGCGGGCGTGGTGGCGTAGATGAGTGGCCGCCCCGGCACTTCGCGTCGGCCAGCCGGGGTCACCCAGCCTGCGTCCATCAACACGTCGATCGTCCCCTTGGCCACCTGTACGCCCCGGATCGCCTCTATCTCGGCGCGGCTGACCGGCTCGTGATAGGCGATGATCGCCAGCGTCTCCATCGCCGCGCGCGAGAGCCGCCGCGTCTCCTCCCGCTCGCGCCGCAGCAGATGGGCGAGATCGCCTGCCGTCTCGAAATGCCAGCGCCCGCCGCGCTCGACCAAGTTGATGCCCCGCCCCGCATAATAACCCGCCAAGGTCGCCAGCGTCCCCGGCAGGTCGCCCTTCCCGCCGACATGCGCGCGCAGGTCCGCCAGCGTCAGCGGCGCCTCGCTCGCGAACAGTACGGCCTCCACCGCGCGCAGAAAATCGTCCGGCTCCGCGCTCACGCGCCCAAGCCCCCGCTCAGGCCGTCTGCAGCGCGCAGGTAGATCGGCGCGAACAGGCCGTCCTGCCTGATGTCCAGCTTGCCCTGCCGCGCCAGCTCCAGCGCCGCCACGAAGCACGACGCCAGTGCGGACTTCTGCATCTCGTCCTGCCGCTCTGCTGGCAGGAAGGCTTCCAGCAGGGTCCAGTCCAGCGTCGCGCCGACCAGCCGCCCGATATGATGGATCGCCTCGTCAAGCGTCATCACCGGCCGGTTGGCGACGACATGCATCACCGGCGCATTGCGCGCCTTGACCTGGCCATAGGCTGCGATCAGGTCATAGAGCCGCGCATCCCATTTCGCCTGGCGTATCTGCCGCAGCCCTTCCGGCGCGCCGCGCAGGAACACGTCTCTCCCGATCCGGTCGCGCGCCAGCAGCCGAGCGCCCGCCTCGCGCATCGCGTGCAGCCGCTGCAGCCGCAACTGGAGCCGGAGCGCCAACTCCGCTGGACTGGGCTCCTCCTGCGCCTGGCGCGGCAGCAGCAAGGCGGACTTGAGGTAGGCAAGCCAGGCCGCCATCACCAGATAGTCCGCCGCCAGCTCCAGCCGCAGCTTCCGCGCGGTCTCGATATGATGGAGATATTGCTCGACCAGCGCGAGGATCGAAATCTCCCGCAAATCGACCTTCTGCGATCGCGCCAGCGTCAACAGCAGGTCGAGCGGCCCTTCCCACGCATCGAAACTGACGGTGAGCATGTCTTCGCGCGGGGCGGCGTAGAGGTCCTCCACTATTCCCCCCTCCCCGGGCCGGAAAGGAATGAAAGACACACTCTCACGTCAACGCCAGCAATTCGTCCCGCGTCGCCAGCAGGGTCTCGATCCCCGGCCCCTCCCCGGGTGTGCGCGCCGAGGCCATTGCCCGGTCCAGCCGCGCCCGCGACACCGCGCTGATCTCCGGCAGCAGGGCCGCGATACGCACCATCTCGTCCAACCGTCCCCAGCAGTTGAGCGCCAGGTCGCACCCGGCCTCAACCACCCCGCGCGCCAGCTGCGCCACGTCGCCCTTCAGCGCCTTCATGTCGAGATCGTCGGACATCAGCAGCCCGTCGAAGCCGATCCGCCCGCGAATGATCGTCTCGATCACCGATGCCGACAGGCTCGCCGGCAGGTTCGGGTCCCAGGCGGTGTAGACGACATGCGCGGTCATCCCGATCGGCGCGTCTTTCAGCGCACGGAACGGCGCAATGTCGGTTTCCAGCGCTTCCTCGTCCGCTGTCACGATCGGCAATTCCAGATGGCTGTCGACCAGCGCGCGTCCATGGCCCGGCATATGCTTGACGATGCCGACGACGCCGCCTTCGGCCAGCCCCTCCAGCGTCGCCCGCCCAAGCGCCGCGACCCGCATCGGCTCGGCACCCAGCGTACGGTCGCCCATGATGTCGCTCGCGCCCTCCTGCCGCACGTCGAGCAGCGGCAGCGCGTCCACGTTGATCCCCGCTTCGTATAGCGTCGCCGCGATCGCCGCCGCATTGGCCCTCGCCGCCGCGATCGCGCTGGACGGCGCGCGCTCGTACAGCCGGTCGAACGCAGCGCCCGCCGGAAAGGCAGGCCACACCGGCGGCTGCATCCGGGCGACGCGCCCCCCCTCCTGGTCGATCATGATGAGCAGATCGTCGCGCCCGTGCAGCGCCCTCAGGCTGTCCGTCAACGCCCGCAGCTGCGCCGGGTCCACGACGTTGCGCTTGAAGAGGATGTAGCCGGCCGGCTCGGCCTCGGCAAAAAAGCCGCGCTCGTCGGCGGTCAGGGTCGCGCCGGAAAGGCCGAATATGACGGGTTTCATGGCAGCGATGGTAACGGCTGACCAGAGGGCTGTCGAATATCAATCTCCCTCTCACCGTCAGGCGAGAGGATATTGGCTCCTCAATTCACCTCGATGCACTTCTCGCCGGCAACCTTCAGGCGCCCGCACAGCGTTCCCGCGTCCGCGCCGCTCGCGCGCAGGCGGTAGACGGTGCCGCCGTTTACTTCGGCGCTCTCGACCTTCATCGCGAGTCCGCCCAGATAGGCGTAGCGCTTGGCGAGCCGGTTCCAGCCCTCCTGGGCGCCCGCCGCGCTGCCATAGGCGCCCAGCTGGATCGTCGCGCCACCGGCGGCAGGCCGGGCAGCGGGCGTGGCGGGCCTGCCCGCGGTCGCATCCTTGACCGGGGTGCTGACGCTCTGCGCGGGTTTGCCCGTCGCGGTCGCGGCAGGCTTGCCCGGCTCGGTGCGGTGGCCCGAGATCGGCGTTTCGGGCACGCGATTGGGATCGATCTTTCCGTCGCGCGAGACGCCCTCGCTCGCGGCGAAACTGGCATCGCCTTCGCCCTCGAACTTCTTGGCGTCGGCTTCATTGGCGGGAATCTTGTAGCTGCCGTTGGCGGCGGCTATCAGTTCGCCTTCGTCGCCGGCTCCGTTCCCGCCCCGGTTGTTGACCCACCAGATGCCGCCCACGACGACACCGATGACGACCAGCCCGGCAATGATGAGGCCAAGCAGGCGCAGCGGCGATATCCGCTCCTCATCCTCGTCCTCGGCCGCCGGCTCCAGCCAGGGGAGCCGATCCTCCTCGTCGAAGTCGAGCTGTCCACGCTCATAATCGCTCATCGATCCACTCCGCTCAGCTCATCTCGGTAAGGGCGGCCACCCCCATCAAGGCGAGCCCGTTACGGATAATCTGCCCTAAACCACGGCTCAAGGAAAGCCGGGCCGAGGTTAACGCCGGATCGTCGGCCAGGATGACCCGCGCGCGGGGATCGTCATTGCCGGCGTTCCACCATCCATGGAAATATGACGCTAAGTCATTGAGATAAAACGCGATTCTGTGCGGCTCGCGAGCGGCCGCGGCGCCTTCGATCACGCGCGGGAACTGGGCGGCCAGCTTCACCAGCCCCAATTCCTGAGTCCCAAGTAGAGACAGGTCTGGCGCGGGCAGGTCCATCCCCGCCTCCGCGACCTTGCGCCCGAGCGAGGAAATCCGCGCATGGGCATATTGCACATAGAAGACCGGATTGTCCTTGGACGCCTCCACCACCTTGGCGAAATCGAAATCCATCTGCGCATCGGCCTTGCGCGTGAGCATCGTGAAGCGAACGACGTCCTTCCCCACTTCTCCCACCACATCGGCCAGGGTCACGAAATTGCCGGCGCGCTTGGACATCTTCACCGGCTCGCCGTCGCGCAGCAGCCGAACCATCTGGATCAGCTTCACGTCGAAACGCGCGCGCCCTTCCGTCAGCGCCGCGACCGCCGCCTGGATGCGCTTCACCGTGCCGGCATGGTCGGCGCCCCAGATGTCGATCAGCTGGTCGGCGCTCGCAGCCTTCTGGAAATGATAGGCCATGTCCGCGCCGAAATAGGTCCAGCTGCCATTCGACTTCCTGATCGGCCGGTCCTGATCGTCACCGAACTTCGTCGAGCGGAACAGCGGCAGCTCCACGGGTTCCCAGTCGTCGGGCAGCTCGCCCTTGGGCGCTTCGAGCACGCCGTCATAGATAAGGTCATGCGCCCGCAGCCAGGCTTCGGCCTCGTCGGGCTTGCCCGCCGCCTGCAATTCCGCCTCGGAAGAGAAGATGTCGTGATGAATGCCGAGCAGCGCCAGGTCGGCGCGGATCATGTCCATCATTTTTGCGACAGCGAAGCTGCGGAAAGTCGCGAGCCATTCGCCTTCCGGCGCGCTCACGAAGCGGTCGCCATATTCGGCCGCCAGCGCCTGCCCCACCGGCGCCAGATAGTCGCCTGGATACAGGCCCTCGGGTATGCCGCCGATGTCCTCGCCCAGCGCCTCGCGATAGCGCAGATGCGCCGACCGGGCGAGCACGTCCACCTGGCCGCCCGCGTCGTTGATATAATATTCGCGGATCACCCTGTGGCCGATCGCCTCGAGAAGGGTCGCGAGGGCATCGCCCACAACCGCGCCCCGGCAATGGCCCATGTGCATGGGGCCGGTGGGATTGGCCGACACATATTCGACATTGACGGTCACGCCGCTGCCGACGTCCGACCGGCCATAGGCGTCGCCCTCATCCAGGATCGTGTCGAGTTCGTCGCGCCAGACGGCATCGACCAGCCGAAGGTTGATGAAGCCCGGCCCCGCGACCTCCGCGCTCTGCACCTCGTCCAGCGCCGTCAGCCCGGCGACGATCTTCTCCGCCAGTGCGCGCGGATTGGTGCCGGCGGGCTTGGCCAGCACCATCGCGGCGTTGGTGGCGAGGTCGCCGTGCGAAGGATCGCGCGGCGGCTCGACCGTCACGGCCTTGCGGCTGAGCCCGGCGGGCAGCGCGCCGTCCGCTTCCAGCGCGTCGAGCACGTCGTTCACATGGGCGGTAAAACGGGTGTAGAGGGACACGGGCAATTCCTCGAAGACTCAAAGCCCGTTCGGGCTGAGCTGTCGAAGCCCTGCATTTTCCTTTGAGGAAAAGGACGGCCCTTCGACAAGCTCAGGGCGAACGGAGGGTGGGTTCGCTCTTAGCGGGTCGCGTTATACTGGAGCTGCTCGTTGGTCAGGTTGAACCCGATCAGCAGCTCGAAGCTGGTTCGCAGCAGCGCCGCCTTGACATCCGCCTGCGCGAACGGGTCGAGCGCCGCGTCGGCATCGCCGGCCTTGCGCTTCTGCGTGATGCGTTGCTCGATTTCCGGCGGAAGCGTCGCCGACGCCTTGTCGACATAGGAGCCGGCGGTCGCGCTGGCGCTGGCCCGATACTGGCCCGGCGCGAAGTCCAGCGTCACCTGGCCAATCCGCTTCGCAACGACGACGTTGCCGCCACGCACCACGGTGGAGAAATAGGGCAAGGTCACCTGTCGCGCCGCGCTGGCATCGCTGCGCCGGCCGCTGATGGTGAAGGTCGCCTGGGTGTAGAGTTGCGGTCCGTCGGTGCAGGTGGAACGCAGATCGGTGATGTTCGCAACGACGTCGATCGCCGCGGCGGTACGGCTCTGCGGCGGGTTGAACAGCGTCATATCGCCGGTGAACGCAGGTATGGCGGCCGTCGGACAGGCCGACCGCACGGCAACGACACCGCCGGTAGCGTCGATCTCGCCCTGCTTCGCGCAGCCCGAAAGGGCCATGGCGGTGGCGGCGGCGAGCATTCCGGTCAACAGCAGGCGGGATGATGTCACAGGCGGTTCCTTGGGCGGGCGCAGGCCACGGGGTCGGGTTTCCTTATCCATCCGCTTGCGCCCACGCAACTTGGAAAGCGGGCAACCGATCGCAGGAGCGGTTGCAAGCTGGCCTCTTCCTTCCCGCGCGACATTGCCCTAAGCGGCGGACGATGACGACCACGACCGGTTCCCCGCTCCTGCCGATACGGCTGCTGATAGCCGCCCCGCGCGGATTTTGCGCCGGGGTCGATCGCGCCATCATCATCGTCGAGCGGGCGATCGAGCGGTTCGGCGCCCCGGTCTACGTCCGGCACGAGATCGTGCATAACAAATATGTCGTCGACGAACTCAAGGCCAAGGGCGCCATCTTCGTCGAGGAACTGGACCAGGTGCCGGACGGCGTACCCGTCGTTTTTTCCGCGCATGGCGTGCCCAAGGCGGTGCCGGCCAAGGCGGATGCGCGCGGTCTCTCCTATCTCGACGCCACCTGCCCGCTTGTCAGCAAGGTCCACCGCCAGGCCGAACGTCAGGTAAAGGACGGCCGCCACATATTGTTCATCGGCCACCGCGGCCATCCGGAGGTGATCGGCACCTTCGGCCAGGTGCCCGAGGGCGCGATGACGCTGATCGAGACGGTCGAGGATGCCGAGACCTTCAGCCCGGCCGACCCCCTCAATCTCGCCTTCCTTACCCAGACGACCCTGTCCGTGGACGATACCGCAGCGATCGTCGGCACCCTCATGCGCCGCTTCCCGACCATTGTCGCTCCTAAGGGCGAGGATATATGCTACGCCACGTCCAACCGGCAGGCGGCGGTCAAGGCGATCGCGCCGCAATGCCAGGCGATGCTGGTGATCGGATCGCCCAAAAGCTCCAATTCGCTGCGCCTGGTGGAGGTCGCCGACCGGGAAGGCACGCCCGCCCGGCTGATCCAGCGCGCCGACGACATCGATTTCGCCTGGCTGGAAGGCGTTACCACTCTCGGTATCACCGCCGGCGCGTCGGCGCCCGAAATATTGGTGCGCGAAGTGGTGGATCGCATCGCCACGCGCTTCATCGTGACCGAGGAGCAGGTCGAGACCGCGCGCGAAACCATCGCATTCAAGCTGCCTCGCGGCCTCGAAGCGGCCTGACCCATGGCCGTCTATACGCATGTACCGGCAGAGGAGATCGACGCCTTCCTCACGCGCTACGACGCGGGCAGGCTGGTGTCGGCCAAGGGCATCGCTGAAGGGGTGGAGAACAGCAATTATTTGCTGGAAACGACCGGCGCGGACGGCAACGGACATCGCTACATTCTGACGCTGTATGAAAAGCGCGTGGAGGTGGGCGACCTGCCCTTCTTCATGGACCTGCTCGATCATCTGGGCGCGCGCGGCTGCCTTGTGCCCCGCTTCATCGCCGACCGGACGGGACAGCGGCTCCAGCAACTCGCCGGCCGGCCTGCCTGCCTCATCGAATTCCTGACCGGCATTTCGCTGACCGAGCCGACCCCGGCGCAGGCCCGCGCGGCCGGCGAGGCACTGGGCCGGCTGCACCGCGCGGCCGAGGGTTTCGCCGGCGAGCGGCGCAACGCGCTGGACCTTGCCGGCTGGCACGATCTGGCGGCGAAGTGCGGCGACGATTTCGAGGCGATCTCACCCGGCCTTGGCGCGCGCATCGCGGATGAACTGGCATTTCTGGATGCACACTGGCCGAGCGGGCTGGACCGTTCGGTCATCCATGCAGACCTTTTCCCCGACAACGTGCTGATGCTTGGCGATGAGGTCACCGGCCTCATCGATTTCTATTTCAGCTGCACCGACATCCGCGCCTACGACCTGGCCGTTACCCATGGCAGCTGGTGCTTCAGCTTCGACGGCGCGCAATATTTCCCCGAACGCGCGGCCGCGCTAGGTACGGGCTATGCCGCCGGCCATGGCCTGACCGCTGCCGAACGCGCCGCCTTCCCGATCCTCTGTCGCGGCGCGGCGCTGCGCTTCCTGCTCACCCGCGCCTATGACTGGATCAACACGCCCGCCGGCGCGCTCGTCACCCGCAAGGACCCGCTTGCCTTCCTGCGCCGCCTTGATTTCTATGTGCAGGCCGATGCCGCGACATTGCTGGGCGCATGACTGACCTTCCCTCCGTGGACATTTTCACCGACGGCGCGTGCAAGGGCAATCCCGGCCCCGGTGGCTGGGGCGCGATCCTGCGGTTCGGCGACACCGAAAAGGAACTGTCCGGCGGCGAGGCGCTCACCACCAACAACCGCATGGAGATGATGGCCGCGATCGAGGCGCTCAAGGCGCTGAAGAAGCCCTGCCGCGTCACTCTGCATACCGACAGCAAATATGTGCTGGACGGCATCACCAAATGGGTCTTCGGCTGGCAGAGGAATGGCTGGAAGACGGCCGACAGGAAGCCGGTCAAGAATGGCGAGCTTTGGCAGGCGCTGCTCGCCGCCGTCGCGCCGCATCAGGTCCGCTGGCAATGGGTGAAGGGCCATGCCGGTCATCCGGAAAATGAACGCGCCGACGCGCTTGCCTGCGCCGAGGCTGATGCCCGCCGCGCCTGAGACAGTCCGATGTGGTCGGATCATTTACCATGAACCAAGATTTAAGGTCGTTCGCCTAACAGGGCGCAATGTCCTTTCGTGCCTTCCTGCCCCTGGCTCTCGCAGCGCTGCTGGCCTCACCCCAGGCCGTCCTCGCCAAACCGCTCCGCACCGGCGGCAAATTGTTGCTGACCAACGGCATCACCTCGCTGGAGGGTGCCAGCGGCGGCGGCCTCACCCCCTGGGCGGTGATCGCGGGGAACGAGACGGCGGACGGTATTGGAATCTCGGCCCATGGCACGCTCGTCGAGGTCGAGAATTATGACTATCAGAGCGCGGGCATCGCCATCGGCTTTCGCGACCGGGTCGAGCTGAGCTACGCGCATCAGGATTTCAATACGAACGAAATCGGCGCCGCCCTCGGCATCGGCGCCGATTATGCTTTCTCGCAGGACGTGCTGGGGGCAAAGGTGCGGCTAGCTGGCGACCTCGTCTATGATCGCCTGCCCGCCATCGCGGTCGGCATTCAGTACAAGAACAACAACAACGCCGCGATCGTCCGCGCTGTGGGCGCGAAGAGCGACGAAGGCGTCGATTATTATGCCTCGGTCAGCCGGCTTTTCCTCTCCCACTCGATCCTGCTGTCGGCGACAGCCCGCCTGACCAAGGCGAACCAGCTCGGCATCCTCGGCTTTGGCGGCGACAGAAATGACGATTACAGCCTCCATTTCGAGGGCTCTGCCGCCTGGCAATTGTCCCCTAGCCTCGCCATCGGCGGCGAATTCCGCTCCAAGCCCGACAATCTCGGCATCGCGCGGGAGGACGACTGGTTCGACCTGTTCGCCGCCTATGCCGTCAACCGCCATATGACCGCGACGGTCGCCTATGCCGATCTCGGATCGATCGCGACCGTCAAGGGTCAGCGCGGGGTCTTTCTGTCGCTCCAGACCGCCTTCTGATCCAGGGAGCCCTGTCCATGTCGCTCATCGCCGCCCTCTTCTTCCTCCAGGCCGCGCCCCATGCGATGCCGGGCGAGGAGCCCGTCGCGGCCTACACCGCCGACGCGCGCAATGCCGGCGCCGCCCCCTTCACCGGAGACGGCATGGCCAAGGCCTTCCACGGCCAGGACGGCATCCACCGCATCGTCGACCGGATGCTGGAACTAAGCTTCAAGGATCCGGTAATCGGCGAGATATTCGTGAGCCACGACAAGGTCCGCCTCACCCGCACTCTGTTCGAACAATTCTGCTTCATCCTGAATGCCGGCTGCAGCTACTCGGGCCGCGACATGGCGGCGTCGCACAAGGATCTGGGCGTTCGCCCTGCGGACATGAACCGGTTGGTCGAGCATCTCCAGCAGGCAATGCGCGAGCAGAAGGTGGGATTTCAGGCGCAGAACCGCTTCCTGTCCAAGCTGGCGCCGATGCGTCGCGATGTGGTTCAGAAATAGGCTCCGCATCGTTCCACTCCCGTCCCGATGGCAACCATTGCCCTCCCCCTCCGTTGATCCAGGCAACTGCAACGAAGGAGAATTCCGATGGGCGAAGTCACCGACAAGCTGAAGGCCGCTGGCAACAAGGCCGCAGGCGCGGTCAAGGAAGCCGTTGGCAAGAACAACAACGACGCCAGCCTGGCCGCGGAGGGCAAGGCCCAGCAGACGAAGGGCACCGTCCAGGACGTCAAGGGCTCGATCAAGGGTGCGCTCGGCGACAAGATCTGATCCTGGACCGGAATGAAACGAAAGGCCCCGCCAGCGATGGTGGGGCCTTTCGCGGCTCGGCCCCCTCGACACCCTTCCCATATTCCGCCATCACCGCCCTATCACGCTAATACAGCAGGAGGGGCCACCCATGTTCACCCGTCGCACGATCCTGGCCGGCACTGCCGCCACCGCCATGCTTCCGACCGGGCTGCTTGCCCAGGTCTTGCCCCCTGAGGGCTTCGCTACGCCCGCCGGCACCTCGCCCTTTACACCGGACGTATATCGCGCCCGTCGCGCCCGCGTCATGGAGGCGCTGAAAGACGGTGTCGCTGTCTTCTACGGCGCTGAACCGGTCCAGTCGGATGCTGCAGTTTCCCCCGCTTTCCAGCAGGACGGCGACTTTGCCTGGCTGACCGGGATCGTCGACGAACCGGGCGCCATCCTGGTGCTGGCTCCGACGGAACGGACCTTCAAGGAATTCCTGCTCCTCCCCTCGCGCAATCCGGAGATCGAGCGCTGGGATGTCGAGCGCCTGCCACTCGGATCGCTGCTGGAAGCCCGCACCGGCATAGCCCGCGTCAGCCGCACCGGCAATCTGGGAGGGCTCGTCACCAGCCTCGCCGAACGGTCCAAGGTGCTGCATTTCATGGGACCGATTGTCGGTACATCCGCCCCCGTCCCCAAGGCGCTGGAACTGTACGGCAAGGTCATGCAGCGGGTACCCGGCTGTTCGATGAAGGACGACAGCGGGCTCATCCCGTCGCTCCGCATCGTCAAGGAAGCGCGCGAGATCGACCTGATCCGCAAGGCGACCAACGCCACGGCGCAAGGTCATATTGCCGCGATGAAGGCGGTGCGTCCCGGCATGACCGAGGGCCAGCTCAAGCAGATATTGGAAGACGGCTTCCGCGCGGGCGGCGGCACGGGCCTGTCCTATGACAGCATCGTCGGCACTGGCCGCAATGCGGCCTCGCTCCATTATACCCACGGCGACGGGGTCATCGGCGCGAACGACATGGTCCTGATCGATGCCGCCGCGTCGGTCGGCCACTATGCAAGCGACGTCACGCGAACCTTCCCGGCCTCGGGCAAATTCTCGGCGTCGCAGCGCACCGATTACGAGCTGGTGCTAGCGGCGCAGGCGGCGGCGGTCGCCCGCCTGAAGGCCGGTGCCTATTATGAGGACCTGTCGGAAGCAGCCAAGGACGTGTTCAGGACGGCCGGGCGGGTCGATGATTTCTACCATGGCCTCGGTCATTTCGTCGGGCTCGACGTGCATGACAGCGGTGATTACGCCAAGCCCTTGCCCGCTGGCGCGGTCATCACCATGGAGCCGGGTCTCTACGTCCAGTCGCAAAATGTCGGCATCCGCGTAGAGGACCTCTATCTCGTCACTGCATCCGGCAATGAGCGGCTGAGTTCCGGCATTCCCCGGACGGTCGCTGAAATCGAGGCGGCAATGGCGCGCTGAGGCGCTGGGCTCGCCATGTCTCATCGGGAACCCGGCCCGTCGCTCGCAGGTTGATCGATCCTGATCGGGCGACAAGCTGTCCCAAAGAGAGACATTATGAGCGATATGCGTGCCTGGAGCATGGACAGGCTGGCGGCCGTCAACCTCCTGGCTGATCTGGGACAGGAGCCGACGCCGGACAATCTGGCGAAAGCCACGCGCCATTTCGCCGATCACCGGCACCATGCGATCGGCTGGGCGGCCGAACGCGTCCATGGCGCGATCATCGACAGGCTAGAAGCGTCCGCCGCCTCATCCGACTTCAGGCACGACAGCGCCGAGCGCGGTGACGGCTTCCGCCTGGCCCAGCAACAGGTGATGACCGTGCGCCCGCGCGACCTGCTCCAGCTTGCACCCGACCAGCAGCGCAGCCGGGGCCAGATATTGCGCGGGCTTGTCCGCCGCGCGCGTGGTCGCTGATCGGCACGCCCATGGCCGTCACGTCGCGGAGGCGGGGGCCCATTCCTGCACCTCGGCAAGGCTCTGGTCCCTGTCGGCGCCGCGGTTCACGGCGCCATTGCTCCCCCCGTTCGCAGGGATGGCGCGCCTCTCGCAACCGGGCAACCACTCCTGCTTGCCGCACCGCACGATTTCCCCGCCGATCCTCGCGCTTTGTAGTTGATAGCGTACGGCACTCCATCGCATAGACGATCCATGAGCAGGCAATATTTCGGCACCGACGGCATTCGCGGCCGCACGAACCAATGGCCGATGACGGCCGATCTGGCGATGAAGGTCGGCATGGCGGCCGGCACGCATTTCCAGCGCGGGAGCCACCGCCACCGCGTCGTCATCGGCAAGGACACGCGCCTGTCGGGCTATATGGTGGAAAATGCGCTGGTCGCCGGTTTCACCGCCGTGGGCATGGACGTGGTCCAGTTCGGGCCGATCCCGACTCCCGCCGTCGCCCTGCTCGCCCATTCGATGCGCGCGGACCTCGGCGTCATGATCTCGGCCAGCCATAATCCCTATTTCGACAACGGCATCAAACTGTTCGGCCCGGACGGCTACAAGCTCTCGGACGAGGACGAGCTGAAGATCGAGGGCCTGCTCGGCCAGGAGATTTCCCTCGCCGCCTCCGCCAATATCGGCCGCGCCCGCCGCGTAGAGGATGCGCGCGGCCGTTACATCCACGCCGTCAAGTCGAGCTTTCCGGCCGACCTGCGGCTCGACGGGCTGAAGATCGTGATCGATTGCGCGAATGGTGCCGCCTATCAGGTCGCGCCGTCCGCCCTGTGGGAACTGGGCGCCACCGTCGTCGCGGTGGGCGTGGGTCCCAACGGGACCAATATCAACGACGGCTGCGGCTCCACCGCGCCCCTGCTGTGCCAGGAAACGGTCGTCTCGTCGGGCGCCGACATCGGCATTGCGCTGGACGGCGATGCCGACCGGCTGATCGTGGTCGACGAAAAGGGCCAGATCGTCGACGGAGACCAGATCATGGCGCTGATCGCGCTCAACTGGGCGCGGGAAGGGACGCTGCGCGGCGGCGGACTGGTTGCGACAGTCATGTCCAATCTGGGGCTGGAGCGCTTCCTGTCGGGCCAAGGCATCGGCCTGGAGCGCACCAGCGTCGGCGACCGCTATGTGCTGGAACGGATGCGCCAGGGCGGCTTCAACGTCGGCGGCGAGCAGTCGGGCCATATGATCCTGTCCGACTATGCCACGACGGGCGACGGCACGGTCGCCGCGCTGCAGGTGCTGGCCGCGCTGGTCCGCGCCGGCAAGCCCGCCAGCGAAGTGCTGCACCAGTTCGACCCGGTGCCCCAGCTGCTCAAGAATGTCCGTTTCGGCGGCGGCAAGCCGCTGGAGCATGACGACGTCAAGCGCGTCATCGCACTGGCTGAGGCCGAGCTGACCGGCGTGGGCCGCCTCGTCATCCGCCCGTCCGGCACCGAACCCGTCATCCGCGTCATGGCGGAAGGCGACAAGGCCGATCAGGTGCGCGACGTGGTCGACCGCATCTGCGCCGCCGTGGAGAAGGCGGCAGCGTGATGAGCCTCTATCCCGTCATCCCGGACCGGATCCGGGATCCCGCCCTTTCTTCATGCCGGCTCCATCATGCTTGACATGCGTCCCGATTGCGAACGCTGCGGCACGGATTTACCCGCCGACCAACCCGGCGCGTTCATCTGCTCGTTCGAATGCAGTTTCTGCGCGCCCTGCGCCGAAGCGCTGGACGACCGTTGCCCCAATTGCGGCGGCGAACTGATGGACCGCCCCACCCGCACCGGCAAGGCGCTGGCCGACAACCCCGCCTCGACGGAGCGCCGCTTCAAACCGTGACCGTGCCCCGCATCCTCATCATCGCCGGCTCCGACAGTGGCGGCGGCGCGGGCATTCAGGCGGATATCAGGACTGTCACAATGCTGGGCGGCCACGCCATGACCGCGATCACCGCCATCACCGCGCAGAACACGCTGGGAGTGCAGGCCGTGCACCCCGTCCCCGCCGCCATGGTGCTGGCCCAGATGGACAGCGTCATCAGCGACATCGGGGCCGATGCGGTCAAGATCGGCATGATCGGCAGCGCCGAAACAGCAGAGGCCGTCGCCGACCGCCTTGCCACCCTGAACGGCGTTCCGGTCATCTTCGATCCCGTCATGGTCGCGACCAGCGGCTCCGCCCTCGCAGACACCGCCACGGTCGCCGCCTTCGAAAGGCTGATGGCCATCGCCACCCTCGTCACCCCCAACATCCCCGAGCTTGCCGCGCTGGGCGGAGCGGCTATCGCGGCTCGCTTTGAAACCCACGTCCTTGCCAAGGGCGGGCATGGCGAGGGGGCCATGCTGACCGATACGCTGATCGGCCCGTATGGCATCGTCGCCGCCTGGACCGACCCGCGCATCGACACGCCTCACACGCACGGCACGGGATGCACCCTGGCCAGCGCGATCGCGACCTGCCTTTGCCAGGGCCCGGGCCTCGTCCCGGCGATAGAATCTGCCCGCCAGTACGTCCGCGCCTCGCTGGAAAGCGCGCCCGGTCTCGGCGCCGGCCACGGCCCCATGGGCGTCCCGCGAGGATTTCTCGCCAATGCCTGACTTCTCCCACGAACGTCGCCATCATCCCGGCCTGGTCGCCGGTGTCGATGAAGCAGGTCGCGGTCCGCTCGCGGGCCCGGTGGTCGCCGCCGCCGTCATCCTCAACCCGCGCACCGCGCCCAAGGGCCTCAACGACAGCAAGCAGCTCACTGCCGCGAAGCGCGCCGAACTGGAACCGCTGATAAAGAAGAAGGCGGTCTGCTGGGGCATCGGCGTCGCCAGCGTCGAGGAGATCGACCGGCTCAATATACTGTGGGCGACGATGCTCGCCATGACCCGCGCGGTCGAAGCGCTCAGCGCCGATTGCGCCCATGTCCTGGTGGACGGCAACCGCTGCCCGCAATGGCGCTGGCAATCCACCGCAGTAGTGGAGGGCGACGCCAAATGCCTGTCAATCGCCGCCGCCTCGATCCTCGCCAAGGAGGAGCGCGACCGGATGATGATGGCCGCCGCCGCCGACCACCCCCATTATGGCTGGGAAAGCAACAAGGGCTATGGCAGCGCGAAACATCTCGCGGCGCTGCGCGAACATGGCCCCACCGCGCTCCACCGTCGCAGCTTCGCTCCGGTCGCCCAGCTGGTCCTGATTTAGGGTCGGCAGCGCGTGATCGGAACTGGCCATCTCCGTTCGGGCTGCTCGTCGAAGCGCTTCTCTTCTTGCAACCTCGAAAGACAATGCCGCATCCCGACGAGCGCAGCGCCTTCCCGGCGAAGACGGGGGAGACGTGTTCAAGGCGCTCGCCTATTTCGCCGGCATCCGCGCCCCGACATGCGCCTCCCCGCGCGCCTGCGCCAGTCGCTGCTGCCGATCCCGCTCGGCATAGCCAGCGCGCCGGCTATCGTCGCGCGTCGCATGGCAGGCGGGGCAGCTCACCCCCTCGACATAGTGCGGCGACTGCCGGTCGGCCGGGCCCACCGGCATACGACAGCCATGGCACAGCGCGTGCGTCCCCGGCGCCAGGCCATGCCCCACCGCGACCCGCTGGTCGAACACGAAGCATTCGCCCTGCCACAGGCTCTCATCCGCAGGCACGGTCTCCAGATATTTCAATATGCCGCCCTTGAGGTGATAGACCTCTTCCACCCCTTGCGCCTTCAGATATGCTGTGGACTTCTCGCAGCGTATGCCGCCAGTGCAGAACATCGCGACCTTGAGCGCCTTGCCCATGCCCAGCATACGCTCCCGCTCCGCCTGGAACCAGGCCGGAAAATCACGGAAGGTCGCTATGCCTGGGTCGATCGCACCCGCAAAGCTGCCGATCGCCACTTCATAGTCGTTGCGCGTATCTATGACGATCGTGTCGGGGTCGCCGATCAGCGCATTCCAATCCTCGGCGGCGACATAATGGCCCGCGCCGCCCAGCGGATCGATGTCGGGTACGCCCATCGTGACGATCTCGCGCTTGATCCGCACCTTCATGCGATGGAAGGGCAGGCTTTGCGCCCGCGAGAATTTCACATCGAGTCCGGCGCAGCCCGGCAGAGCGCGGATCGCGGCCAGCACCACCCCGATCGCAGCGTCCGAGCCAGCAATCGTGCCGTTCACGCCCTCAGCCGCGATCAGCAGCGTGCCTTTCACCCCCCGCGCGCAGCATAGCTGCGCCAGCTCCCGGCGGATCGTCTCGCAATCGCGCAGCGGCGTGAATTGATAGAGCGCGGCCACGCAGACCGGCAGATCATCGTCCATGGATCATATCCGTAAAAATGCAGCCGGCCGGATCAGGCCGCCTCAAGCTCGCCGAGCGCGGCGAACCGTTGTGACCAGAGCGCGCCGTAGACTGCCATCCATTGCACCGCCGGTCCCAGCCCCTTGACCCTGGCCGCGTAGAAGGTTTCCCGTCCCGCACGACGCGCCGTCACCAGTCCGGCGCGCTTGAGCTTGGCCATGTGCCGCGACACCATCGGCTGCGACACGTCCGCGATCGCGGTCAGCGCGTGTACGCTCTGCTCGCCCTCGCTCACCAGATGTTCCAGCAGCCTGCGCCGCGTCCCGTCACCCAGCGCCTTGAACAGCGCATCGCACGATGCTGATCTATCCGCGTCCATCATGCCCTCTCCGTTATCGGACGTCATAATCGCCTGGTTATGGATCGACAAGCCCACCCGGCACGATTTGCGATCCTGAACACGTTAACCAAAAATATCCGGCGCGCGCGATCGATGAGTCCTTTTCGTCACACTACCGCATGTTGCGCCCGTGTCCGCCCCTGGGACTCAACATGTCGTAGCTCCCCCTTCGCTCGCCCGACGTTAACTAATGTTCCAGGGTTAACGGCTAAGTTACCGAACTTGACGCCGGACTCCCGAGGACTCATCGCTGGGCCTCAAGACCAATTGGGGGCATCGATGGGGCTAATGGAAACCGTCGCGAGAGCGCGACGGAAGAAGCAGATCGCGCCGGCCGTCACGATCGAGGCCGACCGCCTGCTGCGTGGCGACTGCATCGCGGAAATGGCCAAGCTGCCCGACGGCTGCATCGACATGATCTTTGCGGACCCGCCCTATAATCTCCAGCTCGGCGGCGACCTGTTCCGGCCCGAGGGCGGCCGTGTCGACGCTGTCGACGACGCCTGGGACAAGTTCGATACGCTGGCGGCCTATGATCGCTTCACTCAGGCCTGGCTGGCGGAGGCCCGCCGTATCCTGAAGCCCAATGGTACCATCTGGGTGATCGGCAGCTACCACAATATCTTCCGCGTCGGCGCCGCGCTCCAGGACGAGGGATTCTGGATCCTCAACGACATCATCTGGCGCAAGGCGAACCCGATGCCCAATTTCAAGGGCACCCGCTTCACCAACGCGCATGAGACGCTGATCTGGGCGAGTCAGGGCGAGGATGCGCGCTACACCTTCAACTATCAGGCGATGAAGACGCTGAACGACGAGTTGCAGATGCGTTCCGACTGGGTGCTCCCCATCTGTGGCGGTCAGGAACGGCTGAAGCGCAACGGTACCAAGGCGCACCCCACGCAAAAGCCCGAAGCACTGCTCTATCGCGTTCTGCTCGCCTGCACCAAGCCCGGCGACGTGGTGCTCGATCCCTTTTTCGGCACCGGCACCACCGGCGCGGTCGCCAAGCGCTTGGGCCGCAAATGGATCGGCATCGAACGCGAGGACAATTATATCGAGGTCGCGCTCGAACGCATCGAAGCAGCGCTGCCGCTCGATGAATCCTCCCTGTCCATCATGCAGAGCGCCCGCGCCCAACCCAAGGTCGCGTTCGGCACGCTGGTCGAAACCGGCTATCTCCAGCCCGGCGCGATCCTGACCGACCTCAAGCGCCGCTGGCAGGCGGTCGTGCGGGCCGACGGATCGCTCAGCGTCGGCACCGACACCGGCTCGATCCACAAGATCGGTGCAATGCTGCAGGGTGCGCCCAGCTGCAACGGCTGGACCTTCTGGCATCATGAGGCAGGAGACGGCCTGAAGCCGATCGACGCCTTGCGGCAAACCTATCTGCTGGCGACCGAACCATAAGCCGCATCCAAATTGCTATTCCGGCTGAGCCTGTCGAAGCCCTCACTTTTCCGGGCACAGACGTGACGCCGTTGGACAGGCGCGCGGGGCAAGTGATCCGATCCTGCAGGGTGAACGGAGGTTGAAATGATCCTTGCGAACCTCCCCCCTTCCGCCCGGCTCTACCTTCGCCCGATCTGGCCGACCCAATCCCCTTTCGGCCGGGACGGCCAGGTCGCGCGCATGGGCAACGGCCTTCTGTGGTTCCAGGGCTATGAACTGACCGCCTTCGATGCCGGTGCGAGGATCGCCCGCGTCACCATCCCGATCTCGGACCTCGACACTGCCATCGCCGCCCTGCCCGACGCGCTCGGCCAGCGCACCCGGCGCCTTGCCGCCAACATCTCACTTCAGCGCCAGGCGCTGACCTTGCGGGATCGCACGATCCGCTTCGATGCACCACAGGTCATGGGCATTCTCAACGTCACGCCCGACAGCTTTTCCGACGGCGGCAAACATGCCGGCGATCCGCAGTCGGCCGCCGACGCGGGCTTCGCCATGGCCGCTGCCGGCGCCGCGATCGTCGATGTCGGCGGCGAATCCACGCGACCCAGGGCAGACAAGGTCTGGGAAGGCGACGAGATCAATCGCGTCGTGCCCGTTGTCGAGAGGCTGGCGGCCAGCGGTGTCCCGGTCTCCATCGATACCCGCAAGGCGGCCGTCATGGAGGCCGCGCTGGCCGCCGGCGCGTCGGTCGTCAACGATGTCAGCGCGCTCCGCCACGATCCCCGCGCGCTGGAGGTGGTGGCAAGGGCCGGCTGTCCTGTCATCCTGATGCACGCCCCCTCGCCCGGCGACGATCCACACGCCAATCCGGACGGCTATGCCGCAGGATCGGGTGGGGTCGTCACGGACGTGTTCGACCTGCTGGAGGCGCGCATCTCCGTCTGTATCGATGCCGGCATTGCAGCGGACAAGATCATGGTCGATCCCGGACTCGGCTTCGGCAAGGGCCTCGCGGACAATCTGGCGCTGGTGAACAATCTCTCCCTGTTCCAGGGCCTGGGCGTCCCTTTGCTCTTCGCCGGCAGTCGCAAGCGCCTGATCGGTGCCCTGTCAAACGAGGCTCCGGCCAGTGAGCGGCTCGGCGGGTCTATCGCGCTCGCCTACACCGCTGCCCAGCAGGGCGCGCAGATGGTGCGGGTCCATGACGTCAGGGAAAGTGTCCAGGCGCTCCACCTCTGGCGCGGACTGGCGGATGCGGGATTGAGCGCGGTCTAGCCCAGCCATGCTTCAAAAACGACGATGGCCGCGCGGGACTTTTCGTCCTCGGCGCGACCATCGGGATCATTCGACCCGCCTTGCGGCGAGGATGATCGTTGCGCCCCCGCAGGCTCAACTGATGCAGCCACTATAAGGCCTGCGGAACCTGCCGCCAATTAGCCAAAGGTCGAAATGCAGGCGCGAATGCGCGATGCCTATTCGCCGGCAGCGTTGCTCGCGTTCGCGCTCGCGGCCGGCACCGCCGCGGGCGCCGTGAGCTTCACGCTGTCCAGCACCCTGGCTGCGATCGGCTGATATTGTTCGCCCAGCATTTCGGGATACACGAAGGTCGCGGTCACGATCCCGCCGTCGGGCTGCTTGAGCAACCGCACCGCGACATTATTGCCCTCGCCGTCATTGGCGGTTCCGCGATATTCGTTCTCGCCGATGAAATCGCCGTCGATCCCTTCCGACCCGCTGCTCATGGTCTCGACGATCTGCTGCAGAGTCTGGTCATTGTCGTTCTTCTGCCAGGAAACGCGAACGTCGGCGCCGGCGCCCGGATCCTCGAATACCACCCCTTCATCGCTGCTCGCCCCGGCATTCTTCACCCACCCGTCGGGCAGAGTGACGGCATAGCCATGCTGGGCGTTCACATAGTTGAGTGCGGCCGCCTGGTCGGCCTGCGCATTGGCGAGCGCGGTGGCAGCGGCGGCGTTGGCGGCGGCCGCCAGTTCATCCTGGCTCGGCATGTCGGCCACTGGCTCGGTGCGGCCGCAACCGGCGAGCAGCGGCAGGATCAGGAGGTTGGCGATCAGGACTTTGTTCATGGCCCCAGCCAAAGCATAGCCAGCGACAAGTTTCAACGTCCGAACGCTGGAGGGTTCAGGCAGCGCTGTCGATGCCCAGTTCGGTTAGCTTGCGATACAGCGTCGATCGCCCGATACCCAAGCGCCGCGCGACCTCAGTCATGCGTCCGCGATAATGGCCGATGGCGAGTCGGATGACGTCCGCCTCTATCTCGGCGAGCTGGCGCACATGGCCGTCGCCCTCGAACAGGGTTACCCCCGCCCCTTCCTGATGCGAAGGCTGCGCCGCGCTCGGCCGCGAGGACGTCGCGCCGACCGCGCTGCGGCTCTCGATATTGGCGGCGATCTGCGGGAAATCCTGCGGTGTCAGCGCATCGCCCTCGCACAACACGGCGGCGCGGAACAACGCGTTTTGCAGCTGGCGGACATTGCCGGGCCAGTCGTGCCGCATCAGCAGCGACAGTGCCTCGCCGGTCAATCCCATGCTGCGCAACCCCGGCTGCGATGCGATCCGCGATAGAAGGTGGCGGCACAGCGCCGGCACGTCGCCCATGCGCTCGCGCAGCGGCGGCACCGTCAGCTGAACGACGTTGAGCCGGTAATAAAGATCCTCGCGGAAGCGGCCGGCATCGACCTCTTCCTGCAGGCGTTTGTTCGTCGCGGCGATGACGCGCACGTCTACATGGATTGGTCGGCGCGCGCCGATCGGCTGCACCTCGCCATCCTGCAGTACCCGCAGCAGCTTGACCTGCGCGTCGAAGGGCATCTCGCTCACTTCGTCCAGGAACAGCGTGCCCATGTCGGCCGACACGAACTTGCCGACATGGCGATCGAACGCCCCGGTGAAGGCGCCGCGTTCATGCCCGAACAACTCGGATTCGACGAGGTTCGCAGGGATGGCGCCGCAGTTGACCGTCACCATCGCCTGCTTGTGGCGCGGCGAGGCGGCGTGGATCGCGCGCGCGACGACATCCTTGCCCACCCCGCTCTCACCCTCGATCAGCACCGGCACCCGCGCCCGCGCGGCCTTGGCCGCGATCGCGAGCGCGGCGCGGAACATAGGCGCGGAGCCGACAACATCTTCGAAAGAGAGCGGCGCGGTGATCTTTTCGGTCAGCGGCCGCAGTTCGCCGCCCGCGCTCGCCTCGCTCAGAGTCGCATTGAGGGCGGCCAGCAGCCGGTCGGGCGCGATCGGCTTTGCCAGATAATCGGTAGCCCCCGCCCGCATCGCCTCCACCGCGATCGCGACATTGTTATGCGCGGTCAGGATCAGGATCGGCAGCGCCGGCCGCTCGGCGCGGATCTGGCGGATCAGGGTAGCGGGATCATAATCGGGGCTCCACTGGTCGAGCAGCACGGCGTCGAGCCGCATCCCGTCCTGCGTGCCCAGCATCGCGAGCGCGGTCTCGCCATCATCGGCCAGCAGCGCGCGCCAGCCGGCCCGCGCGGCCAAGGCCGACACGAGCCGCCGCTGGGCAGGCTCGTCGTCGATCAGCATCAGCATGGGAATGCCGTCGCGCACTATTTACAAGCCCCTCGCATCCACAGTCGAACGACCCTAGCGACGGGGGGTAAAGACGCACTTAATCACGCCGACTTTCTTTGGCCGCGCGGCTTGAGCAACACGGCCGCCGCCGATAAGAGGGGCTCCATCAGAACAGGGAAGGGCACGGAACGATGACGTCGGATGGGAATATGAAGGCTGCTAACGAGACCTATGGCGGGTTCGTCTCGTTCGTGAAGTGGGGAACGATTGTCAGCGTCGCCGTGGGCGCGCTCGTCGTCCTGCTCATCTCCTGAACCTTTCGTTCCCGCAGCGGTGACGCGGCCGGCATGAGCCTGCCGGTCGCCGTAGCGATGCTCCTGGCCGGAGCCTTGGCTGGCGCGTTTGCGGTCCGCGCCGTCCTGCCGGCTCGATCGACTGCGGTTTCCGGTCTGCTGGGGCTGTGCGCCACCCTCACCCTGGCCGCTGGCCTTGTCGTCGCCACCGAAGGAACGATGGATGCCGCACGCATCCTGGGGCTGCTCGCCCTGCTCGTGGGATCGGTCGCGTTCGCGGCGGGCGTCACAGTCCTAGCGCAAGGTATCGGCGACCGAGACCGATGGTGACGATGCTGCCGGCAGAAGGGGCGGAAGGCGCGTCGCTCTCCATCGTCGCGCTGGGGGGCGCGCTCCTGGCGTCGGCGATGCTCGTCGCCGCGCTGCATCGCACGGCCCGCCGGCACGACCTGACCGGGATAGTGCTGGGGGCAAGCGGGATACTAGCCGCGCTAGGCGCCACGCTTTTCGTTCATGACGTCGTTAACCTGCCTGAAACGCTCGGCATCCTGTCGGTCGGTACGGGCACCGGCTATCTGCTCGCGCGGCGCGGCACCTTTCCGCCGCCAGCCCGGCTGGCGCCCCTCCTCCACCTGCTCGGCGCCATTGCCACGCTGATGGCGTGCACCGCCGCGTGGATCAATCCTGCGGCGTTCGGGGTCGATGCCGCATCCCTGCCGCTTGTCGCCCTCGCGTCGCTGTGCGGCATCGCCCTTGTCGTTGCCGGCCTGTTCGGGGGCGGACGGGCGCACCGCTGGCTCGGCGCCGGCTCGGGCGCGGCGGCGGCATCGCTGGGCTTCGCGCTCGGCAATCCGGCGCTCATCCTGTGCGGCGGCATCATCGGCAGTGCCGCGCTCGCGCTCGCCCGCAGGCGGCGCTGACGCGATCCGGCCTTGCCGGGTCGGCCATCTTCTCTAAGAAGGCAGCAAAGGGGCGACGCCGACTTCCGGCGCGGGGCGGCGTTCGCCCGGGCAGACCGTTCCTGTGGGAGACACATGCGCAAGCTCGGACTGATCGGTGGCCTCAGCTGGACCTCCACCGCCCGCTACTATCAGATCATCAACGAAGCGGTTCACCGCGCCAGAGGCGGCCAGCACAGTGCCCCGTTGCTGATCGAGAGCCTGGACTTCGCCGAAATCGGCCGGTCCGCCACCGATGAGGAGTGGGACCGCACGGCAGCCATCCTGATCGCGTCGGCGCGGCGGCTGGAGCAGGCGGGCGCGGAAACGCTGCTGATCTGCGCCAACAGCGTCCACCGCGTGTTCGACCAGGTGCAGGGCGCGGTCGGGATCCCGATCATCCACATTGCCGACACGGTCGGGCGCAAGATGAAGGCGGACGGGATCGAGCGCGCCGCACTGGTCGGCACTCGCAACGTCATGACCGAAAAATTCTATCGCCAGCGCCTCGTATCGCATGGCGTTTCCCTGCTCCGCGCTGACCTCGACCTCGCCGATCGCATAGACAAGATCGTCTATGAGGAACTGACAGTCGGCAAGGTGAGCCGCGAATCCGAACGCTTCATGAAGTCGGAGCTGACCGACATAGCCAAGGAAGACGTTCAGGCCGTCGTCCTCGCCTGTACCGAGTTGGAACTGATAGTCGACGTGAAGGCCAATGTACTGCCGATCTACGATTGTACCTCTATCCACGCCGCAGCCGGGGTCGAATTCATGGTGAATGGATAGAACGTACGCCGGCCTCCCGACCGAACCGGGACAAAATGGCAATATTTGCCATGGCGGACACGCGCGGCCATACCGCAAATGCGGTATGACGTCTGCCTGCAACTTCCCCATAGTCTCCGTTGCGCACGAAAATGGCCGCTCCCGCGACCATTTGCGCTTGCGAACGGAGAACGACGATCGTGGCCAGAATTTTCGTGTCGATCCCGCTTGTCTGCGCCATGGCGGCAGGCGGCCTGAATGTGCAGGCATCGGCGCAGACGGTCGTTCCAGACCCCTATACCGCATCGAACCAGCCGGGCCGGAGCTATGTCCGCCTGCTCGCGGGCGCATCGGGGGGCGGCTATCTCAACGTCCCGCTGGACGCCAGCATCACCATAGAACTTGATAATTTCCGGCTGCGCGACATTCTGGCGCGCTACGGCATCAGCCGAGCCAACGGCCTGGGCGAATCTGGCCTAGCCTTCACCAATACCAACGTGCTCGGCACACAGGTGCTGGCCCGTTATCGTCAGACCGCCATTGGGGCAGCGTCGCTGGAAGTCATCCTGCCCTGTGCCAGTTCGGGGCGGAGCGATACGCTGGGTGCAAGCGTGCGAGCGCAGGGGCTGCCCTATGCTGGCGCGCCCGCCGATGCGCCGGCCACTGTGGTAGAAAATGTCGAAGCATCCTACGCGAGCCCCTATTCGGTCCGCTTCGACGCTGCCAGTCCATCCGACGCAGAACGCCAGTATCGGGACTTCTTGTCCGCCAACAGCACGACAGGCGCCTGGCAATATGGCGGGGAGGCCTTTTCGAGTTCGCAGTTGCTGGCACGTATCCAAAGCTGCTCGGTCGCGACATCAAACAGCAATCCGCTGATCGGGAGCCCCGAAGGACTGCAATTCCAGATGGTCGAGGCGGCGCTGGATTCGGGAATGCAGATGATCGATTCGGATATGGGACCGCGCCGGGAAGTCGAGGACGAGCCCTGGGGAGTAGGCGCGCGTATCGGCGTGGTGGATCGAGGCGGCGTGACCGGCACGCAGTTCGACGCGAAGATCAACCGCGTCTTCCGCGTATTCGAAGGCGGCCGGTCGCTGCTCAGCATCGACGTCCCCATCAGCTATCTGAACATCAAGGGTGCCGACCAGTTTCGCGCCGCGGCGTCGGTGGCGTTGCGTATGCCGGTGTCGAGCATCTGGGGCATCGAGCCGCGCATATCCTATGGCATGGTTACCGCCCAGCAAGCGGGTTTGAAGGGGCAGATGGTGACCGGGACGGTCACGAGCCTCCTTTTCCTGAACAACCTGCTGGGTCGCGGGGCTATCACCATCGGCAACATGGTCGGCTATTCCAAGGCCGTGCGGGTCGAGCTGTACGGGCAGAAGATCGATTCCGGCCAGGGCAACGTGGTCCTGCGCAACGCGCTCGCCTACGAACTGCCGATCAAGCGCCGCGCCAGCCGTCAAATGTCTCTGCGCGGCAGCTATTCGATGACCAATTTCCTTGGCGCGGACATCTATGCGAATACCTATCATGAGATCAGCACGTCGCTTGGCGTACGGTCCCGCACCGCAAACATCCGCAACGCCTTCGAAGTGTTCCGGATAGGCATCGCGACGAAATTCGGCCGTGACTACAAGGCCGCCCACCTGTTCGTGGGCTATCGCTTCTGACGAGCGGCGGCGCGGCGGCCGCCGTCGGTCGGTCAGAAGGCCTTGTTGATCGAGCAGGCCGCCGGACCCAGGATGACGACGAACAGCGTCGGCAGAATGAACAGGATCAGCGGCACGGTCATGATCGCGGGCAGGCGCGCGGCCTTTTCCTCGGCGCGCATCATGCGCTCATGGCGGAATTCGGCCGACAGCACGCGTAGCGCGGATGCCAGCGGCGTACCATATTTCTCGGTCTGGATCATGGTCGTGACCACGCCCTTGACCGCATCCAGCTTGACCCGGGTGGCAAGATTCTCGAACGCCATGCGCCGTTCGGTCAGGAAGCTCAGCTCGATCGCGGTCAGCTGAAACTCGTCGCCCAGTTCGGGATAGCCCTTGCCCAGTTCCTTCGAAACGCGGCTGAACGCGGCGTCGACGGTCAGGCCGGCCTCGGCGCAGATCACCAGGAGGTCGAGCGCATCGGGCAGGCCCTTGCGGATCGCGTCGAGATCGGAAGAGCGTCGTGTAGGGAAAGAGTGTGATCGCACAA